>NC_019678.1:8349552-8698463 GCF_000316665.1 Rivularia sp. PCC 7116
TGAAGATTTTGGGAAACCTAAATACTATACCTCTATCTATTGTGCATGTTTGTTTTACTGAATATCGGGTTAATCAATATAAATTCTTAGAAACATCTTTAGTTTCTGACGCAAGTCAGTTTTATCAACTAGAGATGATAACCCATATTAGTTAGAGCAAATGAATTGTTTATATTAGTGTTTTCAAAATGAAGGCAATCAGTCGATGATTCCGATTAATGTTCAAAAACTATTAACCCAAAAAGATATTAAATACGCGGTTAAGCATATTTTTGCAACCGTAAAAACACCCTTGTATTTGATTACTCCCGATGGAGAAATTTTATTTGGTAATTATCAAGAAGACTTGAGCGAAAAATACCCGATTGAATTATCTGGTAGCATTTTTGCTTGGGTAGTCGGCAATTCAGCAGCATTACCTGTTTCTTGCTTAATTACCTTCTTAATTAAGCAAGAATTTGAAAAAAAATCGTTAGCAAAGGAATTATTAGAAAGATACGAAGAAATAGAATTATTTGATGAACTATCTACACAGATTACTAATAGCTTAGATATCAAGCAAATTGCTCAATTAGTTTTAGAAAGAATTAGCCAAATTATTGAATGTAATGTTGGGGTATTTTTACTATTAGATACTGAAAGCAATAAACTAAAACCTATTTCTAAATTTGGTGATTTTGGCTGCTTTGAATTTCCAATTATTCTAGGTAAAGGTATATTAGGTGAGATTATAAAAAGAGGTAAAGGAGAAATTGTTAACAATATTCGTGAAGGTGTTAAATGTTATAATAGCGATGAACCAGTTGTTTCTTTAATTTGCGTTCCTCTTAAGAATAAAGACAGAATTATTGCAGCCATTGCAGTTGGCAGCCAAACGCAAATTAGCTATACCACCGAAGAATTAAAACTGCTAAATATCTTTGCCACACAAGCAGCGATCGCTATTGAGAAAGCGTTATTGTACGAACAAAGTTTGAATGCTGCAAAATCGGCTCGGGAAAAGGCTAAAGAGCTACAGCAAGCTTTAGATAAATTGCAGCAAACTCAAACTCAATTAATACATAGTGAAAAGATGTCCAGCTTAGGACAAATGGTAGCTGGAATTGCTCATGAAATCAATAATCCAGTCAATTTTGTTAAAGGTAATATTGGCTATGGTTTTAACTACGCTCAAGACTTAATCGAATTAGTAGAGTTGTATCGGCAAAACTATCCAAAACCAACATCAGATATTCAAGAAAAAATAGAAGATATTAATTTTGATTTTCTTAAAGAAGATTTTATTAATTTGCTTAATTCAATGAAGGTAGGAGTTAATAGAATTCGAGATATTGTCCGTTCTTTGGGGATATTTTCGCATCTTGATAAAGCCGAAATCAAATCTGTAAATATTCATGAAGGAATTGATGGAACTTTGATGATTTTACGTCATCGCTTGGATAATAATCAAGAAAAAAAATCGATTCAAATAGTTAAAGAATACGCAAAACTGCCTTTAGTAAATTGCTATGCAGGACAGTTAAATCAAGTATTCATGAATATTCTGAGTAATGCAATTGATGCTTTACAGGAGAAGGGAGATTTGATAATAATTCGTACTCAAATACTTCAGGATAATCGAATTAGTATTTCTATTATTGATAATGGACCGGGAATAGATCAACAAGTTCAGACAAAATTATACGACCCCTTTTTTACGACAAAAGAAGTCGGAAAAGGAACGGGTTTAGGTATGGCAATTAGTTATCAAATTGTTGTCGAAAAACATGGTGGAACTCTTACATGTGTATCTGAATTAGGTAAAGGTACGGAGTTTTGCATCGAGATACCAGTTGAATCTAGTTGCGAAATATAAGCTATTTACTATAAATCTTCATTAGTTATAATTATTTCGGGATTAAGTTTAGCTAGATTTTTATAAATATAAAATGAGTATTAATGATTTATTTAGTAGAAGCATGATTTCAAGAGTAAATTATCAGTGGTTGAGTAAACTAAAAGTTAATAAAAAAATCGCTCTTGGATATGCAGCGGCTTTAGGAATTTCTGTTTTTGGAACAATTTTAGGAGTGATGGTTGGCAACCATTGGGAAGAAAAGGCTTTAAAAGATGAGTACAACGCGTTGATAGAAACTAGTCTTCTTCATCGTTTGAGAACGGAAGTTTTACAAGCAAGAACTCATCAACAACAGTTAATCCCTTTAAGCAAACAGCCAAAAGAGTTTTATGAAGAGTACAGTCACGTTCTGAAACATTCAAAAGATATTCAGAAAGCTTGGTTAGCGGCTAAAAAAATAATAGCCAGCAATCAAAGCTTCACTAAAGAAGAGCAATTACAATTAAGAAACTTTATTAAATCCTACGAAGGTGTACCACAAAAATATTTGGCAAAATTAGATGAGCTAGTAAAAGAAATTCGTAATCAAAATTTAGATACCACAGCACAAATAACTCAAGCTCAACTTAGACTGTTGGAATTTACGAATAGCGAATTAGCTATACAGTTTGATGGGATTTCTGATGATTTAGCAGAAATAATTGAAATTTTCGATAAAGTAGAAAAACAAGCAGATAAAGAATTAGCAAAAGCAATTTTATTCCGTAACTATGCTGTAATGATAAGCAGTTTAATATCAATTATAATTGCAGTATTTTTAGCTAGAAAAATAAGTAAGGCAATATCATATCCGATTCTCGAATTAGATAAACTTGCTAAAACAGTTACTGAAGAAGAGAATTTTGATTTACGGGTTCCGGTTGCAACAGAAGACGAAGTCGGTAGTTTAGCATCTTCTTTTAATCATTTAATTTTCCGAGTTAAGCAACTATTAGATGAACAAACAGCTAATACCGCACATTTAAGAGCAATTCTTGATAATCTTGCAGATGGTTTACTAGTAAGCGATAGTAATGGCAATATTATTAACTATAATCCAGCTATCACTAGAATGTTTGGTTTGGGAGATGTTGATATAAGAGGAATTTATTGTAAAGATTTTATTCCTGAAGTCGTAGAATTACTAAACCAAACTCAGCAGAATCATGCAGCAGTATTTACAGCAGAAGTACAGCCAAATAACAAGCAATTTTTTAAAGTGTCAGTTACTGCAATCACAGAAGGCAATTGTCAAGACGATTATAGTTGTTTGGGTTCGGTAATTCTAGTTCGAGATATAACACAGGAAAAAGAAGTGGATAGAATGAAGACAGATTTCATTTCCACCGTTTCTCATGAATTGCGAACTCCTTTGACTTCTGTGTTGGGTTTTGCATCAATAATTCAGGAAAAATTGGAAGAAGATGTATTTCCTTTACTACCCGAAGGCAATCGTAAAACTAAAAAAACTGTCAGAAGAGTTAAAGACAATATTAGTATTATTATCTCTGAGGCTGAGCGTCTTACCGCCTTAATTAATGATGTGTTAGATATTGCCAAAATGGAAGCGGGAAAACTTGACTGGAAGAAAGAAACTATTAATATTGAAAAAGTAATTGAGCGTTCTTTAGCTGCTACATCTGCTCTGTTTGAAAACAAAGATTTAAAATTAATTAGAGATATTGAACCAGATTTGCCACAAATATTAGGTGATGAAAATCGTCTGATTCAAGTCTTAATAAATTTAATCTCAAATGCCGTTAAATTTACTGATGAAGGTTCTATAACCTGTGGTGCTAAAGTAATTCATAATAATATTATTGTTAGCGTTATCGATACGGGTAACGGTATCTCTCAAGAAGATAAACCTAAAGTGTTTGACAAATTTAAACAAGTAGGAGAAATATTTACAGATAAACCTCAAGGTACGGGCTTAGGATTACCAATTTGCAAACAAATTATTGAACATCATGGTGGTGATATTTGGGTTGAAAGTGAATTAGATAAAGGAAGTAAGTTTTCATTTTCTATACCAATCCAAAGTCTTAGGGCAATCAACGAATTTGATAAGATTGTCAATTTAGATAGTCTTGTTAGACAGTTGCAGGAACACTCTACTGAAAATGCTGTTAATTACAACGGACAAAAAACGATTTTAGTAGTTGATGACGATGCTAATATCCGTGAATTACTCAGACAATCTTTGCAGAAGCAAAATTATGCAGTACAGGAGGCTAAAAATGGTTTAGATGCAATTAATCAAATCAAAATTCATAAGCCAGATTTGGTTATTTTGGATGTAATGATGCCTCAAATAAACGGATTTGATACCGCAGCAATTATCAAAAATGACCCGTTAACAATGGATATTCCGATTATTATGCTATCTATTTTTGAAGATAAGGAGAGGGGATATAAATTAGGTATTGATAGATATATGACTAAACCTATTGAAAGCAACAATTTGATTAAAGAAATTGGTGTATTACTTTCTCAAGGAACATCACCTAAAAAAGTTCTGGTAGTAGATACAACTGCTTCGACTTTATTAACTTTATCTGAAATACTCAAAGCGCAAGGTTATAATGTTGTGGAAGCATCAAATGGTGAAGAATGTATTGAAAAAGCTGTATCTATCAAACCCGACATGATTATTGTGGATTCTGTAATATCTCAAGAACACGATTTAGTCAAGACATTACGGTTTGAAAAGGGATTAGAAAATTTCTTTTTTATATTGCTCGGTGACAGCGAAAATCAAAATTAATTTATATAACTCATAATTAAAAATATCAAATTTAAAAATCATGGATAAGAAAATTTTGATTGCAGACGACGAAGCTAATATTCGTATTTTAATGGAACAGGTTTTAGAAAAATTAGAAGATGAAGGTGTTGAATTACTAATCGCTAAAAATGGAAAAGAAGCATTAGCAACTATCGAAGGAGAAAAACCAGATTTAGTTTTTCTAGATATGATGATGCCGAAAATGAATGGATTAGATGTATGCCGAACTGTCAAGCAAGAATTAAAAATTCCAGATGTTTATATCATCATGCTGACAGCTAAAGGGCAAGAAGACGACAAAGAAAAAGGTTTACAGATGGGTGCAGATTTATACATGACTAAACCTTTTCGTCCTAAAGCTGTTTTAGAAAAGTCCCGAGAAGTATTAGGGGTTTAATCAGTTAACAGTTCACTGCTCGCTGACAAATCTTTGTGGAGATAGCTTAGTAATAATTTCATCTTTGCTACCAGCTAAATAATTTGCAAAACGCCGTGCTAAGGGTGGAATAAATACTAGAGGGTTGCTAAAACCTGAAAAAATATAAACATTATTGCTTTGAGTAGCTTTCCCAATTAAAGGTAAATTATCTTTACTAAAAGCTACCAAACAATGATGCCAATCCCCGTTAATATTTTTTAATTCAGGTAATACCCTACCAATATTTTCTCGCAATGCAACTTCGCTTTTTACAGAATCGATAGCAGCATCAGGATTTGTATTTATATGACTTATTTGTCCCAAACGCAGACTATTATCTTGAAACTGAACTGCACCTACATCCAAAATCCAACCAAGTTGATTATTCTGATTCCATAATTTATCATTTGTAGTGCTATCTGCTTCTAATTGCGAACGTTGTAAAATTGCTGGCATTACTAAAGTATTCAATCTTAAATCTATCGGCGGGGTTTCGATAATTTCTGCATGGGTAAAATATACTTGGATGGGAATACCCGATATTTTCAGCAACTTTCGACTAAATCCACCAGCACAAACTACAATATTTTTACAGCTAAAGGTTTCAATATTTGTTTTAACTAATAAATCTTCTGGGTTGATTTCCAAAACTTTACCAATTTGCATCTTTCCCCCTGCCAGTAAGAAAGCCTTGATATAAGCTTGTGTTGTTTTCTCTGGATGAATATGCCCGTGTTTTACAGTCAAAGCTCCAGATATTGCTTCGCGATTTAATAAAGGTTCTAATTCACAAGCTTGATTTACTTTGAGTAATTGTGGAGGCGTAGCAAAGCGTTGGTAAAATGCAGCAATTTCTTCTGGATTATGATTTTGAGGAATAGTTAATAATAAATCTAATTCGCGAAATTGAATATCACTATTTAACTCTTGCGAAAGTATTTGATAAAGTTGCTTCGATTCTTTACATAATTGACTAGTAAAAGAAGTAGTGCCGCTCCAAAAAGCCAAACCACCATAGCTGTAACGAGTAGCGTTTTGCGGTGTAGTATCTTGTTCCAACAAAAGTACTGAAAAGCCCTTTGTAACTAATTCATAACTGAGTGCAGCACCCGCAATACCAGCACCGATAATAATAATATCGTAGGTTTTCATAAAAAATCTCGCATAAACCCCTTTTTTTTAGGAAGGTTAGGGGATATTAATTTTAATAAGTTGCTTGTAAGCGATTTAAAAGATATTCTCCAGCAGTGATTGGTGGATAAATTGGAGACTTATCTGTTTTACAACTTTCAAGACAGGAAATTTCTGTATCTTTATTAGGATGACAGAAAAAAGCCATAGAATATCTAGAAAATTTAACTTTATCCTCACCGGGAATTATAACTCGATGTTTTGTCGAACAAAATACATCATTTGTCCAACGCTGCATTAAATCACCTGTATTAACTAATATAGTATCAGCAATTTTTGGCGCTGCAATCCATTTTCCAGTTGCTGTTTGTACTTCCAAACCCCCAACATCATCTTGAAACAGCAGAGTAATGCTTCCATAATCGGAATGTTCCCCTGCACGAATTTGTCCGATTTTGGGCAATTGTCGTAAAGGAGGATAATGCAGCAGTCGCAATGTATGATTTTGTTGATTATGGTTGATGCTGAAGAAATCTTCCGGTAATTTCAAAGCTAATGAAAAAGCTGCGAGAACATTATTTGCAATTTCCGTACAAGCTTTGTAGAAACTAGGAATTGCAGGAGATAAATATAAGGAGGTTGGAAAATTATCGAATCGAAAAATATTAAAAGCTTCTTTCAAGTCACCAGGATAATCGGGATTTAACCTTTCTCTTTCGATGCCAACATAACCTTGATTGCTAAATTCATCCCTCCAAGCCGTGTTTTGTTTAACTTCTAAAGGTAAGTTGAATAGATATTTACTGTATTCAAAAACTTGCTTTAGTAAAATTGGAGAAATACCCGAATTTGCTATGTAAATAAAACCTATTTCATGGCAAGCTTGGTAAATTTGTTTGACTACATTTTGTTTTTCAGAAATATCACCTTTGTTGAAAAGTGAAAAATCAATAATTGGGATTTGAGACATATAAAAAACTATTTTAATTCTATGATTTGCATGGTGTCATTGCGAGCGAAGCGAAGCAATCCCAATTACTGCGATTATCCGCAGCTTCGCTGAATGCTTCGCACAGCAAACAATAACTATAGCGCTTTTCATTTGAGACTCACATAAACCTCACCCCCATCCCCTCTCCTTATTAAGGAGAGGGGTGTATTCTACTCAACTGAAAACTGCTATATTCTACTTGCTTTAAAGCTTCAACACTGCGAACTTCCGTAGTTGTACTAATTGATGAATATAATATCGTTGAATAAACAAGTAAATAATTGACCAGATATAAATTTATTTACTGATTTAAATATGAATGATAAAAATATTTACTTTGCCTTAAATTGTGATGATGTATTAATTTTTCAAGAAAATATTATGAAAATTAATAGTTTTAAAGAAAAGATGATTACAGGAACAAGAGAAGACCTTGAAAGTCTCGTCGATGATATACAATAATCTATTACAGAAGAAGCAGAATCACCTATTAAATATATAAAATCCAATTTTAGTATAGAGTATCAACTTATTAATTGTCAGATTCTTCAAGTGAATGATAAAGGTTGGAAAAAAGGAAATTTGAATATTGAAATATTTATATCACTGACAAATCATCAAGATGATAAAGTTAATTTAGAATTCTTCCCCGAACAACTTAACGAAGCAGAATCACGATTAGATGATATGCGTGAGATTACTCAAGCTGCAAATGGTGCGTGACGCTATTATCAAACTTGTAATTACTAACAAAAATTGTCGCAGCGTCACACAACGGCAATATTGCGGGAAGAAAATCTACACCGCAATTTGCCTCCCCTACAGTTGTGATAAAGAATTTATTCCTTCCCTTCTCCTTAATAAGGAGAGGGGTACCCGAAGGGCGGGGTGAGGTTTCGCCGAGTGTATTCGACTCAACTGAAATTCGCTATATTAATTAGTTAAAAACAACATGACATCACCTTCTTTAACAATATAAGCTTTTCCTTCCGCACGAACTAAGCCTTTTTCTTTGGCAGAACTTAACGAACCAGAGGCAACTAAATCCTCATAACTAACCGTTTCTGCACGAATAAATCCTTTTTCAAAATCGCTGTGAATTACACCTGCTGCTTGTGGTGCTGACATTCCAGATTTTATTGTCCAAGCACGAGTTTCTTTTTCTCCTGATGTGAAATATGTCCGCAAACCTAATAAGTCATAGGTAGCGCGAATCAAAGATTTTAATCCACCTTCTTCTACACCCAAAGACTCGAGAAAATCTGCTCTTTCTTCATCAGATAATTCAATTAATTCCGATTCTACTTGTGCGGAAACTATCACAACCTGAGCATCTTCTTTGACTGCAATTTCTCGCACTTGCTCTACATACTTGTTTCCAGTAGATAAATCATCCTCGGAAACATTGGCAGCATAAATTATTTTTTTCGCACTCAACAACGTCAAAGGCTTAATTAATTCTGCTTCTTCTTCACTTAACTGAATTTGACGAACCGATTTACCTTCATTTAACTCTGCCGCTACTTTTTCTAATACCGACATTTCATATTGAGCATCCTTATTAGCTCTTGCCTGCTTGCGAGTACGTTCCATCCGACGCTCAACTTGCGCCAAATCTGCTAAAACAAGCTCCAAATTAATCACTTCAATATCCCGTGCTGGCCCAACCGTACCAGAAACGTGAATTACATCATCATCTTCAAAACAACGTACCACATGAACGATCGCGTCAGTTTCCCGAATATTGGACAAAAACTGGTTTCCCAATCCCTCACCCTTACTTGCACCCTTCACCAAACCAGCGATATCAACAAATTCCACCCGCGCTGGGACAATTTGTTTTGCAGAAGAAATCTTTGCTAAAACCTCTAACCGCTCATCTGGTACAGAAACTACACCGACATTCGGCTCAATGGTACAAAAAGGAAAATTAGCAGCTTCAGCCTTAGCATTTGCCACCAAAGCATTAAATAAAGTAGATTTTCCTACATTAGGAAGTCCGACAATCCCGGCTCTTAGCATTTTGGATTTTAGATTTTAGATTTGTAATTCACAGGTTATCTTAAATCCAACAGCAATTTGTTTCAAATTGGTTTAGGCTGCCCCATCAATAAATTGAAGGGAAGTGTCAAATTAGTTATTTGTATGCTCAAACAAAACCAAACCCCTTTACTCGATGCAATAATATCCAACGCGAAACGTCCTCACGCACCTTTCTATACCCCAGGGCACAAGCAAGGAAAAGGAATTTCGTCAAAACTCGTCAATTACTTCGGTAAAGCTGTATTTAGCGCCGATTTAACCGAATTAACTCAATTAGATTGTCTTTTCGCTCCTGAAGGCGTTATCCAAGAAGCGCAACAACTCGCTGCCGAAGCTTTTGGTGCTTCCCAAACTTGGTTTTTAGTTAACGGCTCCACCTGCGGAATAGAAGCGGCAATTATAGCAACCTGCCGCGACGGCGATAAAATTATTCTTCCTCGTAACGTTCATTCTTCAGTAATATCGGGTTTAATTCTTTCCGGTACAATACCAATTTTTATCAATCCCGAATACGATGCAGATTTAGATATTGCCCACGGCATCACAACTAAAAGTTTAGAAACAGCACTGCAAAAACATGCCGATGCTAAAGCCGTTATGATAGTTTACCCAACTTATTACGGCGTATGCGGAGATATTAAGGCGATCGCTCAACTTACCCACGAGTACAATATTCCCTTAATAGTAGACGAAGCCCACGGCGCACATTTTGCCTTCCATCCCGAATTCCCCATCTCAGCCTTAGCAGCAGGAGCCGATTTAACCGTACAGTCAATCCATAAAACCCTTGGTGCAATGACTCAAGCATCGATGCTGCACATACAAGGTGAAAGAATAAATATTAACCGCATTAATAAAGCCTTACAACTAACTCAATCTACAAGCCCCAGTTATTTACTACTAGCTTCCCTAGATGCAGCGCGGCAACAAATAGCACTCCACGGCAAAGAATTACTCACCCGTACCTTGCAACTAGCAGAAGAAGCCAGAAACCGTATTAACCAAATCCCCGGATTCTCAACCTTCTTTTTCTCCCTCTCTTCCCCATCCTTAGACAAAACCCGCTTAACCGTAACCGTTTCTGAATTAGGAATAACCGGGTTTGAAGCAGAAGAAATTTTAGACGAGAAATTTAATGTAACCCCAGAATTCGCATCACACAAAACTGTCACATTTATCATTAGCTTGGGTAACACAGAATCAGATATAGAACAATTAGTAAAAGCCTTCACCACATTAGCCAAAGAATATAGAAAACCCTTCCTCGTAAAGGAGAAAGGGTTCTCTTTATGGAATCATTTTTCTGAATTCAATATTCCACATTTATCCCCCCGTCAAGCATTTTTTAGCTCTACACAAACCGTACCCATTAAGGAAGCAATTAATCGTATCAGTGCTGAAACCGTTTGTCCCTATCCTCCTGGAATTCCTTTGTTAATTCCCGGAGAAATAATAACTTCCGCAGTTGCGGAATATTTATTAAATGTGAAAGCTATGGGAGGATTTATCAGTAATTGTGCTGACACTAGCTTGTGTACTTTGAAAGTTGTAATCGGAAAGAGGGGGTAGAGGAAGAAGAGGGGATTAAACTCACTAGTCGCTACTCTAACTATCCCCAATGCCCAATGCCCAATGCCCCATGCCCTATCTTCTCAAAACCACTTGAAAAGAGTTCAAATACCCCCGAATACTTTTACCAAGGTGCTTTTCCTGTTCTTTGGTGGTGATTACCATTGCTTGGTACAAACGTCCCTCGGCGAAAAACATCCGGTTTCTAGTAATTTTTCCGGCTGAGTTAACGTATTGAAATTCTTTACCAGGCTGATTATTGTAACTACGAATATCTTTTTGACTTATTAATGTGGATTTCGTAGTTTTTAACGCCATATCTCGTGCATTGTTCAGCACCACTTGGGGATTTGCGAGCTTGCCGTAACTATGGGGAAAGTCGTTGTAAGCGACAACGTATGCTACTTGCTGCTTAGGGGGTTTTGCCAGAAATATGTTTAAGTTAATTTCTCCCATGAAGGTTTTCTTAGTTTCACTCATGGATTTGGGCATTCCCGGCATCAATACCTTGAAGCTACCATCAGGGGAATTGAATACTTTCCATTTTGACTTCTTGGCTGCTTGCGCTGTAGCTGTTTGTTGTTGGTTAACTTCTGCTGCTGCAAAGCTGCTAAATACCAAACCGGCGGCGATTAGGGGTAATAAAGCTTTTTTTGTCATAGTTGTTGCTTAAGAAGATGCTGATATTACTTATTCTGTGAGCTTCTGTTATAACCTAGAAGCACTAATAGCAGCACCTATTAAACCAACTTGGGAGTTAAGAATTATATGTACGGGTATGTCTTGTAAAATGCTTCGCATTCTACCTTTACTACTGAAATTCAATAGAAAGTTACCGTTTTGAATCAAAGGAAGTATTTTGGGTGCGATTCCTCCACCAATATATAAACCACCGTAGGGTAATAGTTTTAACGCTAAATTACCGGCTTCTGCTCCGTATGCATCAACAAATAACTGCATCGTCTGCTCGGAAAGGCGATCGCTTTTGTTTACAGCAGCCGTACCGATTGCTGCGCCTGGATCTACGCTCTTTTCTTGACCCGCTTCTCGCTCCCAGGTTGTGACGACTTGAGCAATTTCTGGCGATTCGGGAGCCATTTTTCGATCTCGCAAAAATTCATAAATAGATACTATTCCCATACCGGAAACTACCCGCTCTACCGATACTCTTTGAATATCGTGTTTATCAAGCAGATATTTCAAAAGTTGAAATTCCAATTCGGTACGAGGTGCGAAGTCGGAATGTCCGCCTTCTGAAGGAAATATCTGATACATATCTCCGGTTTTGATTAAAAATCCCTGTCCCAAACCAGTACCTGCTCCCAGGATACCAATTGGAGCCTCAAGATTTGGTTTCCCTGCTTGTAAGGTTAGTACATCTTCTTTTTTCAAACCCAAAATACCAAAACCAACGGCAGCAAAATCGTTGATTAAAGAAACACTAGCAATACCTAATTGTTCTTCCAAACGCGAGCTATCAAGAAACCAAGCCAAATTAGTCAACTTAGCAGTATTATTTACTACAGGACCTGCGATCGCAAAACAAGCTTTTTGAGGTATATCCGTCGTATTTGCTGCCGTCAAAAACTGCTTTACTATCGGAACTAAATCGGGAAAATCTTTACTGGGATAACGTTCTTCATACAAGGTACGCAATACAGGTTTTTCTGACGCTTCAACCAAGCGCAAAATAGTTTTCGTACCGCCGATATCTCCCGCTAATAATAATGTCATGGTTAGTTGTTAGTTGTTAGTAGTTAGTTGATAGTTGTTAGTAATTAGTAGTTAGTTTACTGGTTGCCAGTCTCCGCCTGGGAAACTATATCAACAGGCTCTGCCTCGCACTCATACAGGAGGCAGAGCCTCCCCAAATACATTACAAGTCGGAGCCTTGTAACGAGAAAACGAGTAACTCCTAACTTTTACCACTAACAACTAACCACTAACAACTAACAACTATTAATTAAACCTCACCACTTCTTCAACTTCTGTCAAATGAGAAGTATCTCCTGCAAGTTCTAATAACCATTTTGGTTCTTGACGGACAATTTTTACTAAGCTACATAAGGAAGCTTTAACTTCTTGAATAGCTAAATCACCTACAAACCCCATCGCGGCTCCTAATACCGATGCACCGTGAGCAACTAATAAAATATTTTCTGGAGAATATTCTCTTGCCAAGCATCTAGCAGTTTGTGCCGAGCGCTGACGCATTTTTTGACGAGTTTCGGGATAATTGACTGCTATTCGCGGAGTGTAGCCAACATCAATATAAGGATATAGTGCCTTTAATTCTTGAATTGAATGTCTTTCTGGCTCTTGAGTCATCCAATCGGGATTTAACCATTCACTTAGTCCGGTTTCTAACTTTATCGGTAAATCGAGAACCGATGCAACTGCTGCTGCTGTTTGTACAGTACGTAAAAATGGGGAAGCAAAAATATGGTGAATTTCTTCTGTTTTCAGACGGTTAGCTAATTGCTGTGCCTGTACCATACCATCATCTGATAGCGGTGGATCGTAACGTCTTTCGGCTGTTAAAAACCAGTCAGGATTTACAAAGTCAAGACGATTGGCATGTCTAGCCATCCAGATGATTTGGGACATGAGATAAAAGCTGAAATTGATGCAGAATCAATATTATCGCATCAATGGTAATAGTTTGGCGGTATTCAACAAAAACCAATAAAACAATAATTTTGATAAAAACCAGGTTTCTTTGTATTGCTCCTAACCATAAACTATTCAAGTAATCATCAAAAATCAAACATCACCAAAAAAGCAATCATGGAAAATACCAACATACTAGATTTAGTTACAGCAGGAATCGCACTATTAATTCTCATCGGGGGAATGTTAATGATGTTTACCACGGTATTCACTACTAAAGGAAAATAAAACACCCACATTCGCTATATAATGTCGCTTGTTTAACCGTAATTTTGCCACTGGGGAATAGATGGATAATTTAAAGAAAGGCAGGCTGGGAGCGGTATTCAAGAGCATTGGAATATTATTTGTGGTATTAGCTTTCACCTTAATGGGGTTGACGGCTTATACCTTGAGAAAATCTTTTCCTCAAGAAAGTGGCATTATTACGATTCCGGGGCTGGAGAATCAAGTAAAAGTTATCCGAGATGAATGGGGAATTCCCCAAATTTATGCTAATTCATCCCACGATCTGTTTTTAGCACAAGGTTACGTCCACGCTCAAGATCGCTTTTGGCAAATGGATTTTTGGCGGCATATCGGTGCTGGAAGATTATCGGAAATGTTTGGCGAGTCGCAGTTAGATAAAGATAAGTTTCTGCGAACTATGGGATGGAAAAAGTTAGCAGAACAAGAATTTGAAATCTTAGATGTTTCTACAAAGGCAAATTTACAAGCTTACGCAGAAGGTGTTAATGCTTATTTAGGGAATCATCAAGGTAGTGCTTTAAGTTTGGAATATGCCGTATTAAAACTTCTGAATCGCGAGTATCTTCCGGAACCTTGGCAGCCAATACACTCCATTTTGTGGGGTAAAGTCATGGCTTACGATTTGAGTACAAATCTTGGTGATGAAATTGAACGGACTATTCTTTTAAAATCTTTTCCCAAACAACGAGTAGACGAACTGTTCCCACTTTATCCAGATGATTTCCCGGTTATTTTACCTAAATTTAAGTTAGCTAAAAAAGCAGACAGAAAAACAGAAGATATAAGTTTAAATTTAAATTTATCTACTTTAAAAGATATTACCCCTTCATTAAAATCTATTGCTAGTAACATCAGCGAGATGGAGGAAATTCTCGGTACAACGGGAAAAAATGTCGGTTCTAACAGTTGGACTATTTCCGGTAAACGTACAAGTACGGGCAAACCGATTATAGCTGACGACCCACATTTAGCCGTACAAATGCCTTCAATTTGGTATGAAACAGGTTTGCACTGCAACTCAATCAACAACAATTGTCCCTATAACGTTACCGGTTTCACCTTTGCGGGAGTACCGGGGGTAATTGTCGGTCATAATAACCGTATTGCCTGGGGTGTAACTAACGTAATGTCCGACACGATGGACTTGTACGTCGAAAAAATTAATCCCGAAAACCCCAATCAATACGAACTCGATGGTAAATGGGTTGATATGCAGCTTGTGGAATCAGAAATTCAAGTTGCTTCCCAAGAATCGGTAAATCAAATTGTCCGCTATACTCAACATGGTCCGATTCTTTCTGATGTTCTGCCTAAATTACAAGAATTTGATCGAAGCTCATTAGTCGAAACTCCAAAAAATTACGCTGTCTCCCTACGCTGGACTACTTTAGAGCCTTCACAATTAATTAGTGCCATTCAAGAAATAAATCGCGCTCAAAATTGGCAGGAATTTCGCACTGCTGCCAGCAAATTTGATATTGCAGCCCAGAATTTAGTATATGCGGACGTTGATGGAAATATTGGCTACCAAATGCCCGGAAGAACTCCCATCCGCGAAAAAGGAGATGGGCGCTATCCGGTGCCGGGATGGAATAATGAATATGAGTGGCAAGGCTATATTGATTTTGAAGAATTACCCCACAGCTTGAATCCAGAGAAGGGATATATTGTTACAGCTAATAATGCCGTAGTTGACGATAATTATCCCTACGTAATTACTAAGGATTGGGTTCACGGTTATCGTGCAAAACGCATTGAAGAAATGATTAAGGGCGCAAATCAACCATTAACTTTGACTGATATAGAGTTAATACAAGGTGATACCCTCGATCTAAATGCAAGATATTTGGTACCAATATTCGAGTCAATTAATTTTAATGATTCCCGGATTGAAAATGCCCGTCAACTATTATTAAATTGGGATTTTCAACTCAATATTGAATCACCTGCATCGGCTATTTTCCAAACATTCTGGAAAAAATTATTAACCCTAACATTCCACGACGAACTACCTGAAGATTATCATCCTGATGGTAGCGATAGATGGTACGCCGTCATCAGAAATTTAGTTACACAACCCGATAATTTATGGTGGGATAATCGTAATACTCCAAAAGTTGAAAATCGGGATGAAATCTTCAAGCTTGCTTTAACAAAAGCAGTCGATCAACTTGAAACTACTTTTACTAAAAATCCCGAAAAGTGGACTTGGGGAAAGCTGCATAAAATCAACTTTCGCAACCCAACTTTAGGTAAATCTGGTGTCGCTGCGATTGAAAAACTCTTCAACCGAGGTACATACCCAACATCTGGTAATGGAGAAACCGTTAATGCCAATCGCTGGAAAGCCAATCAATCATCCTTTGAAGTAACGCATATTCCTTCAATGCGGATGATTGTTGATTTAGCCAAATTCGGTAGCTCCCAAACAATTCACAGCACCGGGCAATCGGGACACGCATTTAATCGTCATTACACCGATATGATTGAGCCGTGGCGGAATATTCAATATCATTCCATGCTTTGGGGAGATGAGAAAATTAATGAGAACGCTGAGTCAACTCTTTTATTGTTACCTGAATAATTGGTAATTGGTAATTGGTAGTGGGTAATTAATAATTGGGCTGCTAGGGAGCAAGATGCTGCGACTACATATGTTTTTTATAACTCCTAACTCCTAATTCCTAACTAAAATTTAAAAGTAGTTTTCATTAACCCAACCCAAATAGTATCGTTGTCTGCATTATGTTCGGGATTGGTAATCATGACAACTCCGGGAGTGATAGAAATACTGTCATTAACAGGATAGTTATAAGATAATTCAAAATGTAAAGAAGTATCCTTATCTTCGCGTTCTAAAATATCATTATTTGTTACTTTTGGAGGCATCCCAAAAACAAAATTTAATTGACTTCCCGGTTTACCTAAATCCTTTAAAGCTGCCGTTACAGCCCAACTCCAAATATCAGCATCTGCACCTTGAGAAGCATTTACGCTATTAACATTTGGTGAAGCTTCTGCATTCGCACTTAAATAGCTTCCCCAACCTCCTAAAGTAAATTTTTTGCTTAACTTATAAGTAAACTGCAAACCAAAACCATTAGTAGAAGTCGCTGAATCTCCAAAAGGTAATTGAGCAAATCGACTTCCCTTTCCTCCAGTTACATTAATGCTCGAATCCGGCTGCGGTGCGTAATAACGCCCGTAAGTTACGGCAACAGCTATTTTATCTGAAGGCGTATAAGTTAACTGAGACAGCGAACTGAATTGCTCGCCAAATAATCCTTCATCTGCATCCGAGCCGGAAGTAGTGAAGTAACTTATACCACCAGCAAGCTCATCGGTAAATTTGTAGTAAACTACCCCACCCGTACCAAAGGCAAAAGCGTAAATAGGATTCTCGCTACCGAAAGTAGAAATTGAAGAAACGGGATTGAGTGAAGGGAAAATACGAGTAGGAAAGCCTGCAATTGGCGCAACAACAATTGTACCGCGATCGTTACCAATAGGAGATTCGTAATAAAGTGAGGCTAAATCAAATTGATTATCAGTATTTGTAGCTCCAATTAAGCTAATCATATCCGTACCAACAGCACTTCTATCAAAGCTGCTGACGTTTCCTGCTTGTATACTAGTTCGCAATAAATCTTTACCAGTAAAACTAGTATCAAAATCAAGCACTGCCCGCGATGAAAAACTTAAATTGCTATCCAAACTTTCTCTTTGATTTTCTCCCGGTGCTGCTGCTCTTACATCACCAAAAGCACTAATTAGATAAAAATCTACCGTTCCATTTAAAGTTGCAGTAGTGCTAAATTGATTTTTTTCAATAGAGCTAACTTGTGATTCTAAATTATCAACTCTATTCCTTACCTCTCGTAATTCAGCAACAAACTCTCTTTGCAGCCTATCTAAAACCGTTAAATCTTCTAAACTCTGTAAATTACTTGAATCATTAATCAAAGCTTCGATAGTCGTAAGACAAGTATTAAAAGCAAATGCAAACTCATAACGAGTTACGGAGCGATCGCCATTAAACTCGTTTCCCGAAACACTTACACAGTCGTACTTTTCGATTAAGCTCAGTAATGCTCCATAAGCCCAATGCTCGGGACTAATATCTTGTAATTGATTGACATCAGTAACTTTATTTAAATAAATCTGCCTTTGGCTATATTTTTGATTAAGATTATCTACATCCTTAGTGGGATGAGCTTGCTGTTTATTAATGCTGCGAAAAACATCTTTCTCGTCAGATAAATCGAAACTGATTTGAAAATCTGTTGAATCATCAACCGAATTTACTTGAGCAAAAACAGGGGATAAATTGAATAAAATAACACTTACAATAAAAGATGTAAACGGTAACACACCGAAGACTTTTTTCATCTATTCATACTTACTTATGATTACCTCCAAACAATACTCTTTTAATTCAAAATAAGAAACAAAAATCGTCAAAAATATTTAGATATAACTACAAACAATCAAATACTTGGTAATCTATATAACATTTGTAAGTTTAACAGGGCTTATGCAAGAAGATAATTAATCATTATTAAATCCTCTTAGGTTGGGCTAAACGCAGTGCAACCCAAGCTACAAAAACGCTACGAATTATTCCGAACACGAACGCTTAAATAAACGTCAGTAGAGAAAGATATTTAGATAAAAAACCGCAGAGACGCAGAGAAAACAAAGGAAAGAGATTAAGAGGGGACAGGGTTAATAGTTAATAATATATATTCTCCTATTACCAATTACCCATTCAAATTTGTATCCTGGTATAAAAATAAATCACGCAACAATCCGCTATATTTACGGTGTAGTTGACTGGGAGCAAAAAAAATGCATTGGCGGCGATTTTCTTTATTTGTAATTTTAGGGTTCGCCCTAACTATCTTCTGCTTTGCTTGTGCAAACCTAGATCGGCAATCGACTCAAATACCAACTACACAACAAACAAATAAGCCAGAGATATCAAGTTTACCTCCGCAGACACAAGAAATTGTTAAAAGTGCTGGTGATTTATTTTATCCGCCTCGTGGAGACGTGCGTTTAGTCGCTATCAGCGATTTGAATTCAGCTTATGGTTCCACCGACTACGACCCAGAGGTAGATAAAGGAATAAATTTATTGCCTTTTTGGGAACCAGATATGGTAGTTTGTAGCGGTGATATGGTAGCCGGACAAAAAACGTCGCTGACAGAAGCGCAAATTAAAGCAATGTGGGCAGCTTTTGACGAACATGTAGCAGCACCTTTACGTCAAGCAAACATACCTTTCGGCTTCACCATCGGCAATCATGACGCTTCTGGTGCTAAAGGAGAAGAAGGAGAGTTTAAATTTCAAGAAGAAAGAGATTTAGCTTCCGAATACTGGAAAAATCCCCAACATAACCCCGGAGTTGAATTCATCGACAAAAGCCAATTCCCATTTTTCTACACCTTCAAACATAAAGATATCTTCTTCATGGCTTGGGATGGTTCAACCCATAGAATTCCCCCCGATAAACTAGCTTGGGTAGAAAAAGCATTAGCTTCTCCCGAAGCGCAACAAGCCAAAATGCGGATTCTATTAAGTCATTTACCTTTATATGCAGTTGCAGAAGGGCGTAACAAATTTGGCGCTGTAATGGCAGATGCTGATGAATTGCGAGAAATGCTAGAAAAATACAACGTTCATACCTATATCAGCGGTCATCAACACGCATATTATCCCGGTCATCGCGGTAAATTACAGCTACTTCATATGGGGCTTATGGGTTCGGGACCACGTCCATTAATTGGAACAGAAGCCCGTTCAGCAAAAGCAATTACGGTGGTTGATATTAACTTTAATTCTCCAGAATTAACCACCTATACCACCTATGACATGAAAACCTTAGAACTCATTGAATATAAACAACTACCTAGGTTTTTAACAGGTCATAACGGCATAGTTTTACGCCGAGATGTCGAATACAAAGACTTGAAAGCAGAAGAAAAAGCAGCTTGTATAGAGAAAATAGGTGAAAAACTTTGCTCTGAATAATTATTAGCTCAAAGATAAAATTTCAAAGGTGTAATATAGTAATATAACTTTTTATTCCCACTCTCCCCAACTCCAAACCATGCTCAGGTGAAAAGTTTGTTGAAAAATTGGGGGATATATTACTTTACCAAAATATGCGGTAGAAAAGGTTAAAGCTGCTTTGGAAGAGATTAATTCTTAAATATTACTTGAATTTTTAAAGGGAATGAAGAATATTTCAGGTTTGCTAAGAATTAAATTGCTCTTCTATTTTAATTGACCAGAGAATATAAGATAATGTACGAAAAATATTTACGTATAAATGTAGATATTAAATGTAAATAGCATCAATTCTCTATAACATCAATGAATTTAGGAGTAGCACTAATGAGCGAGCATGATGAATTTAAGAAATTTCTTCCCGATGAAGGATTTGAAAGTCCACCGATTGTTTACGAAGTTCCTTCCCAAGTCGAAACTCCTTATCAAGAGAGAATACCATCAGGTTACGAGCCGATGAGTGAAATAGAACTACGTGGTAGAGCTTACAGAGGATTATCAGGAGGAAGAATTCCTTGGTGGGTGATGATGACAGGCTGGATGATTTTTGGAGGTTTCGCTTTTGCTATTTTAATTCCGGCGATCGCCTCACTAGTTTCTGGATCTTGGTTAGCCTCAGTTGCGTTAATACCAGCCTTACTTATTGCTTCGATTTTCCTCACAATTCTATGGAGAGGAACAAATGCAAAGCTCTCAGTTAGGAAAAATCAAAGTAGTAACAAAAATTAGTTGTAGGTTGGGTTAAAGGCGCATGATGATTTAATAATTTACCAAAAGTAAAAAAGCGCCGTAACCCAACATCAGTATTTTGCTATAAAAATAAAATTTAACTTTTATCTATACTTGTGACTTCAAAAGTCGCCTTCATAGAAAGCTCTATGAAAGGGCTTGGGGATTAGGGATTAGGGGTTAGGGAACCCCATAATTAAAATTAAGGGTTTCTAGCAATGGCAAAGTATTTTTTAGCACTGCTTGTCTCAAAATACATCTTGATTGTTGTCCATATTTAAAAATAGGGACTTGTATCCATTTACTGGGCGGGTTCCTTCCCCATCTCCCACAACCCATCCCCTAACCCCTACCCCAAAGGGGTTTGGTCAAGATTAGCTCCGCTTAAATTAATTGAACTTAGGTTCATATCAGGTAATTTAATCTCTACAAAATCCCTCTCACCAGCAGCATAACGTTCTAATAATTCCCTTTCTTTTTTTATAAGAGGAGATGAGGGTGAGATTTTAAATGTATTGAACTCAACATAAAACCTTTTAATATTGACCTAAAGAAAGAATAATTACAAATACTCATCCTTTTTATTAATCATAAATTAATGCTTACTGCTCAAATAATTGAAGCTTTTAGTCAAAGGATTTCATGGTCTACGATGAGAGTCATTTTAAAGATATGTGACTTACCCGTTGGACGTGGATGGGAACAAACGATTAAGAAGTTGACAGATGAAGAAAGCGTCAATAATGATATCAGCGCTAAAATTGAGCGGCTAAAAAATTGTTATGAAAATCACTTATTGGTAAATGATAAAGCATTCAAAATTTATCAGCTTGAAAGAAAAAACATTGATAAATTAATCGCTGCATTTAGAAAATATAAAGCTGCCGATACAGCATTTCATCAAACATATCCCTACCCACTATCTGATGACAATCTGAAAGAACTTGACTTTACTCAAAAACTAGTTGAAATTAGAAATACAGAAGACGGTTTAGCAGTAATCTTCTGCACAAAGCGTTTATTTACCGAGCGAAGTCAAATAAATACCGAACAATTGAATGATTGGACTAGAAAAGATTTAGCTGATTATGATAAAATCATTGGTATTAAAGAACATTACCGGCAATTTTTTGATGTAGTCTTACTGTCAAAAAAGCGAAATACAATAGAAATTAGAGTTGATATTACTGGTAGCTTATCCTTAGAAGACAAAAGTAAAGCTTTTTTTCAAACGATACAACAATTTAATACTTTATCCGAAAATATTGCGCTGGTAAAAACACCATTACAGCAAAGCATCAACTTCTTTTCGCTGATAGATAATTTATATGAATCTGACGAAGGGAAAGTCGTAGAATTAGCTTTCATTACCGATGAAGGTTCGACTAAATCTGAAAAAATGCGTAAAGGCTCGATAGATTTGAGAAACGAAACCTACCATCATGCAGGTAAAAAAGCAGTACACCATATAACTTCCTATCGACTGGCAATTTCATGGAATATTCAGATTTCCCAAGGAATAAATAGCCAACCAGAACTTTTATTACCAGGGCGCGCTCAAATATTGAGCAATCAAACTCAATATCTTGATGAAGTCTGTATACTAAACTGTAGCAGCTTAGATGATTATGAATTTGTTGTTGAGAAAATATTTACCTATCTAGAATGATTGTAATTAGCAAGCAACAAATTATAGAACAAATTCATCAAGACTGGTTGCAACAGCCTCAGTCAGAAATTTGTATTGCAATACTTGACTATCTAGTTCGCAGTAATTTGCAACATCTTACACATATTACCTATGGTAGTCTGCGAAAAGTTGTAGGAAAAGCTTACGATAATCGAGATTTATTAGCCGCAATACAATATTTATGCGGTGAGAGAACGCATCTACTTAAAACAAAATTTGAATTAATAGATGACGGCAATTATTTTGATATTTCTGATGATGAAATGATTGAAGCTCGTGAAACCGGACAGCTTCTGCATCCAGAAACAAGAAAATTAATTACTAATTTTGAAGACAAAGTTTTTATATACTTTCAACCGAGTTCTGTAGTAAAAAACCTTGCTTAACAAGAATGGATATTGAAAATTTAAGTTTACGCGAACTACAGAATTTAGAGCAACACATACCGGGATTAGGTCGCTTTCCATCCAGGTTTTTAGTTACTAATTATAATAAATTCATTGAACTACTCTACGAAGATATTGACGACATCATCTATCAAATCCAAGAAAATCCTGAACTGCGTCAAAAGGATAGCGAAGATAGATTAACAATAGATATTAGAGATCAACTGCGTCGTTTGGGATACGATGCCTCCCATGACTCAAAATTTGGAGGTCATGCAGACCTTTTAGTTAAAAAAGGTAATTTTACATGGATTGGAGAAGCCAAAATCCATAGCTCTTACAATTACTTATGGGAAGGTTTCCTACAGTTAACTACTCGATATTCTACAGGTGATTTCAATCAAAGAGATGGTGGCATTTTCATTTACATTCGTCAGAAAAATGCTAGTGCGATTATTGAGAAGTGGAAAAATCATCTATTGAGTAAAGAATTGCCCGATTACACTTATGAAGCGTGTGAGAATAGAGAACTTTCTTTTTTCTCAACCCATAAACATGAAGGCTCTGGTAAAGATTTTAGAATAAAGTATATTCCGGTAATTCTCTATTTTCAACCGCAAGATAACAGTGGAAGAAGTAAAAGTGAGAAAAAGATTTGATTTTGATAATTCTTTGTTTCATTAGCGATGTTGATTTACACATCAAATAAAGATTCTCTTCTCAGCAATAACAGCCTACATCTTCGCCACAATCATCAGCTAAATAGCAAAGCGCTCTAAACCGCAAACCAATTATTTCCTCATACAGGGGATTAAGTTTGCATAAGGGTGGAATATGTAAAATAGTGCGTCCAAAGAAACAAATATCTCGCTCAAAAGGGCACTGCGTAGGAATCATCCGGCAAATAAAATGAGCTAGCGCAACGTTATTAATCTCTAGATTATTCAGCCACTGACGTATAGGATATAACCCATCGAACCAAGGCATTTGAGGCTTAATTGAAGTAAAAGTGGTTTGAGGAGTACGTCTGATTAGATTTAACATTGCTCTATCCAAATGTGTTTAACTTTTAACCTATATCTGTAGTCTAAGCATAAGCTCAGCAAATGTAAATACTTGCTTGATATAAAATACATTTATAGCATATAAGCAAAACTTAACTTTGGTTTTACGAACATAGCCTAAGCTTATGAAGATTTCATGTAGGTTGGGTTAAAGGCGCACGAAGAATTAATAGTTCACGAAAAGTACACACGCGCCGTAACCCAACATCAAAGTAATGGTTTTTAGTAACTATGTATTGAATCTTAATTTGAATTGTTTGGTTTTCTCGATTGTGTTGGGTTTTGTTCTTCAACCCAACCTACTCACTACTCACCACTTAGGAGTATTTCACAATTAATTGAGACGACTTAAAATTTTACCGATTTAATAAAATTTCCGTACATTCTAAAACCTTTTCTTCATTATAAGGTTTTGTAAAATATCCTTGAATATCTAAATTCTTTCTAAATTCATTTCTTTTTCTATCAACACCCCTAGAAGTCACGATCGCAAAAGGAATATTTTTCAACCGAGAATCTTGTTTCAATCGTTCACGCAGTTCAAAACCAGTCATTCTTGGCATTTCTATATCGCACCAAATCACATCACATTCAATTCCTTGTTGTAATTTATCTAATGCTTCTTTTCCATCTCTGGCTGTTTCGACGTAATAACCAGCTTTGCTAAAATACATCGATAATAATTCTCGAACGGTTATTGAATCATCAACAATTAAAACGGTTGATGGTATTCTCCTATTTAATATCGCCGACTTTGCTAAACCTTGTTTTCCATCCAAAAATTCAAAAACTTTCAAAACAATTTGCGCGATCGCAATTCCGACTTCTTCTGGATTTTCTTCTCGTCGTCCCAATTTTTCCCATAGCTCCACTGGTATACAATCGGGACAGTCTATTTCTGTATAAAGTTCTTCAGCAAAACCACCACTTCTCCCCACAGGAATCACAACTGCACCCATCTGCAAAGCACGTCGCGCTTCGTGTTCGGAACCAGGACCTCCTTCTATAAGTAAATATACGTTAGCTATTCGTGCTAAAATTTCTCGGCGTTCTCTGTAATCGACACCACCATAAAGGTTGTGACCATAATCCCAAGGCTGATAACCCTGGGGTTGAAGGTGAAATACTTTATTAGTTGAAAAGCTCCGGGAAACTGCTTCTGGTATGCCTGAAACTCCCCCAGTCAGCATTACTAAATCATCAATTTTTGCTAAATATCGTCCCGCAGCCTTGCAAATAGCTTTGCTGCTGTCTCCCCAAAATGATGTACTACCTATTACAGCTAGTTTTGGAGAATCGGTTATCTGAGTCAATAATTCTTGAGCAATCTTTTGGTATTTGGGATTTACTGTTTGGTTCGATGGTAAATAACTTATTTTATCCTGAGTAGCTGAAAATGAATTTTGCATCAATTGAGTTATTTGAGGGTGTTTCAATTGATCTTGATATTCTTCGTAATCTTCCGATTGATAACAAACTATTTTTACCTGCATCGGTAACGGATGCTCTGCCAAATATGAAATAATTTCCTTAAGAGCAATTCTTGCAGCCCAATCTTTAGGAAATCCCCGCAATCTCGTTCCAATACAGGGAAATGCTAAAGTCTGAATTTGATTTTCTGCTGCTATTTCCAAGCAGTTACGGTAACACACCCGTAATTCCTCCCCCGACTCTTGGCTGCGTTCTTTTTGCCAAATAGGGGCACAGGTATGAATTACATGAGATGATAGCAGACGAAATCCAGGAGTAATAATAGCTTTACTCACATCCAACCATTTAACACTACTAACAGCCCTTCTGAGATTTTCACCTGCCGCACGGTGAATATTACTACACAATCCCGCAGCAATAAGAACGTTATTGGTAGGATTAACTATCGCATCCACAGATTGAGTAATTAAATCCCCTTTGATAATGGATAAGCGATTTCTTAATTTATTATTTATCGGTAGATTGATTGAAGTCATAGCACAAACATGAAATTTAGGGTTTTGGTTGGTTTGTGATTTCAACATCGGCAAAAAATTGCTTTTTTCCGATGATTTGCTGATTTTCAGCAATTTCCTTCGCCGTGTGGAATGTAAACTTACGCTCCTCTCCACTTTGATTCCAAGCTGCTTGGAGTTGGGAATGAGGAAATTTTCCGTTAATAAATAGCATCATCAGCAATTTCCATCTTGTCTGGAGATAATGTGTTTCACCAACATAAAGTTTTAAGTTAGCAATATTGACAACTGCAAAGATTCCCGATTTCATCTCTCTAATGGTTTGCTCGGTATGATGCTTTGAGTTTATTGTTCCCAGTTTTTATCAAAAATTAGCCGCAAGTCTTTAAAATTTAAATTTTTCTCAAACTAATCCAACCACTTTTCAATAAACCAATCAATCACCATGATTAACTTTTCTTCTTCTGGTTCAAAATATTTCTCTGTAGTCGCCACTGGAAAAAAGTAACCAATAGAATGTAAAAATACTTCTGTATCGCGCTCTAAATTATCTATTTTGAATATATTATTGACAATTCCTTCTACTAAAATTTTTGAGACATTTTGTCGAGTCGAAATCTCTTGCTGTTTCAATAAATCTGGTTTTAATTTAATTACAGCACGAGCTAATTCGGCTGCATAAGAACCGCCATTTCTTGTTTCCTGAGATTCACGGAAGCGACATATAATATAAGCTTTAAGCTTTTCTTGTGGAGACTTGGAAGAATTTAAAATTTTCTGTGTATATGCTATATGTTGTTGTGCTTGAGCTTCAATGCTTGCAATTAAAATATCATTCTTATTCTTAAAATATAAATACAGCGTCCCCACAGCAATACCTGCATCTTTAGCAATTTCTTGCATTTTTGTTTTCTGAATTCCGTATTTACGGAGACGCTGTTTAGCTGCATTCAAGATTGCTTCTCTCTTTTGCGGATCGAGTTTTTGCATTTGAGACTAATTTCGTTTCCAGACTTTTACTTTAATCCCATTTTTAGGACGTAATGTAAAAGTTGGATCGATTTCTATATTTTGATTTGGCAATAACTCTAACTTAAATCGCTGACTAACTAAAGCAATAATAATTGTCGCTTCCATGAGTGCAAAATTTTGACCTATACAAATTCTTTTTCCTCCACCAAAGGGGAAATAAGCAAACTTTGGTCTTTGATTTACTTTCTCCGGTAAAAAATTATCTGGGTTAAATCCGAGGGGATTTTCCCAAAATTCGGGATGACGATGAATCATAAATGCTCCTACAGTGACAATAGAATTTTTAGCAATCAGGTAGCCATTTATTTCGTCATCTTGTCTAGGAGTTCTTACCATTCCCCAAGCTGGAGGATATAAACGTAAGGTTTCGTCAAATATTCTTCGGGTATATTCTAGTTGGGGCAATTTTTCAAAGCTGAGATTACTACCATTCAAAACTGTTCGTAATTCACTCTGTAGATTTTCAGCAATATCTGGATTTTCTGCTAATAAATACCAAGTCCAAGCTAAACTAGATGCAGCAGTTTCATGTCCTGCAACTAATAAAGTTATTGCTTCATTGTGCAGTTGTCTATCGCTCATCCCTTCTCCCGTCTCTTCGTCTCTTGCGGACATCAACATCGAGAGTAGATCGTTTCTTTCACTAGGATTCTGACGACGAGAATTGATAATATCTAAAACTAAATTATCTAAAGTTTGTTTAGCCCTAATAAACCGCCGATTTCGTAATGTTGGCATCCACAGTGGTTCCGTCCATAAATTATTAATCTTGTAATTAACAAACTCATATCCAGTCCGAAAAGCTTTACCTAAAATGCTATCTTCATCGCTAATATCTATACTAAATAAAGTATTTCCGGCAATTTTCAACGTCAGGCGTAGCGTTTCTTCAGCAATATCAATTACTTCACCATCGGTTTTATTTTCCCATTCTTTTATAAAAGATTCGGTACAGCTAACCATCACATCAGCTAAATTTGCTAGCTGCTTCATATGAAAAGCTGGCTGCATTAATCTACGATCTTTCAGCCAGGAATCTCCTTCACTGGTAAGAATACTTTCACCCATCATTAAATTTAAAGGCTTATTTAGCATGTCGGGTTTTGCGTAAAGCTCTTGATGGGTAAATAAAACATGTTCTGCATAACTTGGATGAGCGAGCAAATGTGCTGAATAATTTGGCATTATTGGCAACCGTACAATATCCCCGTACTCCTTCCACATCCTGTTGTAGAAGTTGAGAACATTCTGCTGAATTTCTTTGGAATTGAACAGCAGATAACCGGGTTTTGTAGGTAATGATTTACGGGTTTGTAGAACCATAAGACACCTCAAAATTCAATAATGAATATTTTTGCATATTATTCATTATAGCTAATTGAATTTATGTTGCGTAAATAACATTTCTGAAGATAAGAAAATTTAGGTCAAAAAGGTCATAAAAATATAAGTTATGGTTAGAGGAAAGTTACGAACTACTGTCAATCAGTATTTATAATTCATTTTTTTTATATTGCACTATATAAACTTTTATCTTCGGAGGTAGAACCAATAATTTAGATTTGATTCAATAGTTAGATGTAGGATTAGATATATGATGAAAAAATTAAATGACAAATTTATCAGTGTAAAATAAATCGACGAGTATTTATTATGAATAAGTCAAAAACAAACTTTTATCAAAGAGTAAAACAGGCTTTATCTTATTTATCAATAGGAATATATAGCAGCATTGTTTCTGTAAGCATGACTTATTCTGCTAACGCTCAAACTTATTCTGATATAAACGGTCATTGGGCAGAAGAATGCATTCAAAATCTGAGCGCCCAAGGAATTTTATCGGGATATTCAAGCGGTATTTTTCGACCTAATAATGTAGTTAGCCGCGCCGAATATGCTGCGATGATAACAAAAGCTTTTCCTTATATTAGGGCAACACGTCCAGCCATGATTTTTAACGACGTTTCATCTATTCATTGGGCTAAAGAAGCTATTAATAATGCTTACACAAAACGATTTCTTTCTGGCTATCCCAATCAAGTTTTTAATCCCACTCGAAAAGTTACTCGTGTCGAAGCGTTTGTAGCTTTAGCAACTGGTTTAAATTATTCGGTTCCTTCTTTCCCAAATCAAATTTTGAATGCTATTTATGATGATTCAAATCGGATTCCAGAGTATGCAAGAGGATTTATTGCCGCAGCTACACAACAAGGAATTCTTATTACTTCCCCTAAGCCTCGGTTTAAGAAAAGATTGATTAGTCCATCCCAACCTGTTACAAGAGGACAAATAGCGGCTGCTTTATGTCAAGTTAAACAATTACCCGGTGTTGCCAATGAATATGTGGTTAAACCTAACAATAACTCAGTCCAAAAACAACCTGATGATGTGCCGATTAATTTAGGACAAACCTGCACAAACAAAGCCATAGGTTATACAGTTAGTTACCCCCTAGGATGGCAAACTAATTCTGGGGATGTTCTAAAATATTGTCAGGTATTTGATTTCCGCTCGATTCAACTGCGAGAAAGAAGCGAAGATTTTGATGAAGCAGTGTACTTTGACTTGGAGAAAGTCCCATTTGAGCGAATTGTAAACGCACGAAGCCAAGGTTTACGGGTAATTTCACGTCAGGAGACAACAGTAGGCGATCGCCGCGCTGTAGTTACAGAAACTGAATCTACAGGTATGACACTTTTACCCAAAGGAATACGTTCTTATAAATATCTCATAGATTTTAACGATAAGACTTTGGTTGTGGTTACTTATGAGGTGAAAAGTCAAAACTATCCAAGAAATAAAAAAGTTGTTGATAAAATGATTGAAAGCATTAAGTTCTCAAATTCTAATTAGAAAAATAATTCAGACTACATCGCAAAACAATCACTGACGAATCGGAATCTCAATAATAAATTTAGTACCTTTTCCTAATTCAGAATCGCATAAAATTTTTCCTTGATGAATTTCGACAATAATTTGATAGCTAATCGATAAGCCTAATCCCGTACCTTTCCCAACTGGTTTAGTAGTAAAAAATGGGTTAAATATATTCTTACGAACTTCTTCCTTGATTCCCGTACCGTTATCAGCGATACAAATTCTGACCCAATTTCCATCTATAACTAGTGTTGAAATAGAAATGTTCGCAGTTTTATCGGATGTTTCTAAGGTACTTAATGCATCAATTGCATTCCCCAAGATATTCATGAAAACTTGATTCAGTTTTCCTGCATAACATTCAACTAAAGGAATTTGGGCATAATCTTTATTTACTTTAATCTCAGATTGAGTAGAATGATTTTTTAGACGATGCTGTAAAATTAGTAAAGTATTATCAATTCCTTCGTGAATATCAACTTGTTTATATTCCGCTTCATTCAGACGCGAAAAACTCCGTAGCGATTTCACAATTTCTCGAATCCTAACGGTGCCTATGTTCATAGATGCAACTATTTTGATGGAATCTTCTTTGATGAATTCTAAATCAATTTCATCTATTTTATCTTGTAGTAATTCTGGCGTTTCAGGATAATATTCTTGATAGAATGCAACTAATTCTAATAAATTTTTAATATAAGTCTGAACATATTCAATATTTGCATGAATGAAATTAACCGGATTATTAATTTCATGTGCTACACCTGCAACTGTTTGTCCGAGCGCAGACATTTTCTCGGCTTGTAACATTTGTGCTTGAGTATTTCGCAAACTAACTAGAGTATTTTGTAACTCTTGAGTACGTTCTTCGACTTTATTTTCTAGCTCAATATTGGCATTTTCTAGGCTACTAAAAGTTGTCTTTAACTGAGTTGCCATTATATTAAATGAAGTGGCAAGTCTACCGATTTCGTCTTCTCGGTTTAATTCTAGATTTATATCTAATGTGCCTGCTGAAATATCATCAGCAACCGCAATCAACTCATTTAAAGGTGTAGCAATTTCTTTATGTAAAACTAAAAATAATAATACAATTTCAATAATTAAAGATACAATTGCTGCGATAAAAATAAATTTAATTGTTCCAACAGCAAAATTTGAGAGTAGTGATTTAGGATAAACTGTAACAAAATACCAATCCGTACCTTTAAGACGAGAGAACCCTAAATATGTCTTATCTTTTATATTTTCAAGCACACCAACATTATTGTTTTGTTGCTTAATAATTTCAAAAGTATGTTTCAATGCTTGGTTATTTAGTTCCTGGATACTTAATTTTCCCTGCGCTTCCATGATTTCTTTCATATATTGAGGATGCGCGATTAAACGACCATCTTTATGAAAAATTAGATTGTAAGTTCCTGGTAATTTATCATTTATAGTATTCTTCATTAAATCGGAGAGTACAATATCTTGACCAGCAACACCGATGAGATTATTTTTACTATCATAAGCTGGATTTAAAGCAGAAACCATCCAATCATTTGCAGTAGCATCATAATACAACCCAGTCAAAACTGATTTTCTTTCCCGATTGTGTTTTGCATCCGCAGTGTAATAGTATTCTTCTTGATTTATGTTCAAGTCCGGCTTAGCTTGCATACCCCAAGGCATTTCTTTCCGATAGACTACCAAAGAGTTATTGGGAGTAATAAAATATGTGTATGCAAAACGATTATTCCATGCATGACCATAGCTATTAACTGTTTTATAAGCGGTAAGTAAAAGTTGTTTATGCTTATCATCAATTATGATCTTTTTACCCACAAAAGAACTAGGAAAATTAACTGTATCAAATTCCTCTATAGGTCGTTCTTGAGGAAAATTTCTGATTGTTCCATCATTCCAATTAAAATAAATACGGTCAAATTCGGCGTTTAAATCTTTTGTTATTGGTTGCTTAATTTGTTGTAAAATATTTTCGCTCAAAAGTTTTACATTATCTTGAGATAATTGGAAAATAAAACTTTCCCGCTCCCCTCTTTGAGTAATATATTTGTCGAGTTGTTGCTTTGTCTGAACTTCCAAATTTGACATTATGTGAAAATAGCTAATTATTGTAGAAATCAAGACTACAATAGTTATCCGTAAAGCCATATTTAAAAGAATCTTCCGTGTAAGAGAAGATTTATTTATTGATTGCGAGCAACTTTCAAAAACAGATTTAGGAAGCAAGCGCTGGATAAAATTAGCAGGCATTATCGCAACTCAATACAAGATTTATTATTTAACATACCCAAATTGACTGTTAAAACTTGCTTCTAATTTTGGTTAGCTGAAAGTTGCATCCAGCCCTATTCAAATCAGGTATAATAACAATATCTAAAGATTTGCAGTAAAGCCGCAAACTGCTTACTACAAACAATAATTATTTGGTCGCTGTTGACTAATAACTTTTTATTTAAAACGGGTGCGGCAGGACTCGAACCTGCGACCGACTGCTTAGAAGGCAGTTGCTCTATCCAGCTGAGCTACGCACCCAAACAAATATTTAACTTGTTCACAAGTTAGCTAATGTATTATATCAGTGTTCTGAATAAAAAGCAATGGAATATTGTGATGTTTTAGATAACTCGGGATAAAATGTAATTTGATTGACTATAAAGTTACATGAAAATCCGGACAGAGGGGGTATTCAGAAGGTATATTGTGTTGTCGTAAGTAAAAGCGTCAATTATTACCTAGACAGTTATTATATCTCCCATATATTAAAAGTTGCCTCGGTGAGGAGTTATCTAAAATTTCATGTTTATTTTAAAAAGGCAAGACGTTGAAATATCAAGTATCGTACACCCTAAGCGCGACCAACAGGTTCCCGTTCTGAATTATCAAGGACAAACTTTTCGGTTGATTAGCTTATTTAAAGCTAGCGAGGAAGAGAAAGCTAGAGCTTTGTGGCGAGAATTAACGGATAACAGGGGCAAAGCCTGCGTATTGTTGGAAGAAGAACAACGCTTTAGTGTTTGGGGAAAAATTCGTTTAGATCAATTTGACAGCGAAGCAAGCACTCAAGGTAATAATAAAGTTTTGACAGTTGCCAGTATTTTATTACTGCAAGCAGTGTATATGGATATTGAAGAATTTCTTGGTGCAAAGCAAGCGAGTTCATTTAAAAAAGAAATTTCTAAGATATTGAGCCAGTGGCAGTTCCCCGCTGCTTCTTCACCAAATGCGATTGACTATTTATTGAGTATAAATCCTTTGGAACCGATTGAAATTCCCTTCTGGCAAGAAGATTATGTAATTGTATTCTTGGAGGATTTACACAGATTGGGTAAAGCTTATTTTGGTAGTTCCGATTTTGCCCATCAGGTAATGGATACTTTGCAAGATATGTCTGTGGCTGAAAGAACCATATTTATGAATTGGCTCAAAGATTCTTCACTGAGTAAACTGTGGCATTAGCACATAAGGATTTTTATGCAGTTAAGATTGTGTAGGTTTGTAAGGTTGAATACACTCCGGCTTAATGGGAGTTTATCTTACGTACACAATCTATAAGCCAAAAATGAACGATTATGCATAAATACGGTAAATTACCAATGAGTAATATTTACGGGAAGTCCTCCGATTCAAAATCATGGTTCACAACTCAAAACATCATGCTTGCTAGTATTGCTTGGGGTGTTTTGGCTCTACTTTATTTTTTACTTTTTAGTGCTGAGGTTCCAGGTGCAGATGGTAAATTAGAACGTGCTAGTTGGTACATTACTGGGACAAATATTTTTGAAGGTCTAGCCTACTTGGGTGCGGGAGTTTTGTGTTTAAGAAATTGGCGCAGTCGCCAAATTGTCAGCGGAAGAAACGTTTGGCTGCTATTCGGTATAGGTATGCTGTCTTATTGTTTGGGAGGAATAATTTTTGGATATATAGAAATCATCTTGAAACAAGACCCATCTCCTTCTGTTGCCGATATATTTTTTGTAGTGACTTATCTGTTCGTTGGCATCGGCATGATTTTAGCGGTAGCTTCAAGACGAATCAATTTGGAGGCATGGCAGTGGATAATTGTATTAGCGATCGCTGCTTTTGGTAGCGCTTTGGCATGGCTGATTAGCCAACAAGATCCCACTGCCCCGGCAGTCGCAGCAGAAGCAGTTCCTGCATGGAAACAACAAGCCAGCACAATTTTAAATTGGCTTTACGTAGTCAGCGACGTATTACTATTAATTATTGCTACGAGTCTGCTACTAGCTTTCTGGGGCGGACGGGCTTCTTTGCCTTGGCAAATGATTGCAGTTGCGACGTTTTCGCTCTACATTGCAGATATATGGGCTAAATGGGCTGAAAATAGAGTCGCCAATTATCAAAGTGGAGGCATATTAGAAGTAGGTTGGGTATTGAGTGGAGTTTTATTCGGTATGGGCGCAGCCTTAGAGTATGAAGCTTCATCAAAACGTTCGCGAAGAGAACGCGGACGCAAGCGAACTTAAAAACAACAAAGTTGGGGGTCTACATTTATCGTGAGAAAACTAACAGAATCTGACAAAAAAGAAATTCTCAAGTTGTATCGAGAAAGTGCCGAAACTACTTCTACTTTGGCAGAGCGTTACGGTGTGAGTAATTCTACTATCAGCCGCTTACTCAAAAGTACTTTGCCAGAAGACGAGTATGAATATTTGGTTTCTCTCAAGCGTGCAGCTAGAACCCCTGAAGGTAGGGCACAAGTCAGCTACGAGAATATTCCTTCTTTTGAAGAAACTAACGCAGAAAGCGAAGAGAAGGAGGAATTAACATTCGAGCCCGAACCCGAACCTCAAGAAATATCCGTAGAGAAACAACAGGAGGAGGAAGAAGAAGAGGACGAAGAAAAAGAAGTTGTTGTCACAAAGCAACCCATACTCAGAAAGGTTACTAAGCAAACCGAAGCACCTAGAAGAGTAAAACGGCGTTCTTCTGCACCAACTTCAACACCTTCTCAAAAGCCTTTTCCAGTTGCCGAACAATTGGAATTGCTTGAAGAAAAGCGCAAGGAAGTTAAAACTATTCCCGATCCTCCTCAACTCAGAAGTATCCCCAGTCCCATATTAGATAATGACCGTACAGAAGCCAGAGTCATAGCGGAAATGTTTGGCGAGGAAATCGATGATGATTCCGATGATTTGGAAGATTTAGACGATTTACTCGAAGACGATGATTATGATGATAACGAAGACGAAGACGACGAAGACGACTTCGAGCCGCCTACACGTTTTGTTCCTAGAAGAAGAAGTAACGAACCTTTAGTTCAAGTTCTACCTTTATCGGCTGCTCCTTTACCTAGAACCTGCTATATAGTCATCGATAGAGCCGCTGAACTCATCACTCGTCCGCTCAGGGAATTTGGCGACTTAGGAGAAATTCCTAACCTAGAAACCCAAGAAACAACTTTGCCCGTTTTCGATAATCATCGAGTCGCAAAACGCTTTTCCTCAAAACGCGATCGCGTCATCAAAGTACCCGATAGCAAAGTGCTACACAAAGCTCGTTATCAACTACAAGCCAAAGGTATTACTCGATTGTTGATTGATGGACAAGTATATTCATTATCTTCCGTTTGATTAACTGTCATTAGTTAGTAGTTAGTAGTTAGTAGCTAGTAATAAGTAATTAGTAGTTATTAGCTAGTAATTATTAGTTAGTAATTAGTAACTAATTCCGCATTTATCGCTATCGACGACAGATTATTTTTACTGGTGTCCATCTACTTTTTTCTAATTTTATGGATAGCTTTACCGATTACGGTATCGTATTAGTGACAACTGGTTCTCAAAAAGAAGCAGAACAAATTGCTAATGTGTTAGTGGAGGCTAATCTAGCTGCATGTGTTAGCTTCAGCCCCATCAGTTCAATTTACACTTGGCAAGGAAAAGTCCATAACGACCAAGAATGGCAACTCTTTATTAAAACCGATTTAAGCAGATTTCCGACTTTAGAAGCAAAAATACTCGAGCTTCACTCCTACGAAGTACCCGAAATTATTGCCATTCCCATTCTTAAAGGTCATCAACCTTACTTGCAGTGGATTGCACAGCAAGTCAGTTAGCAATAAATAGTACGGTGTGTTGCTAGCTATCCGTAACGCACCAATAGAAATGAGTTAATTCCCAGCTTTATGATTACCTCTTGCACACTCCCTTCCCGGTGCAAAATTACCTAAATTATTGAGAGAGAGAGTGAAAGAAGGAGTGAGTGAGGGAGAAATTCTTATAGGTAATCTTAGAGCGTGATGGGAGTAAGATCGGGTGGTTACAGAAAAAGGAACTTTTATAATTAATTTTAGGGCGCGGGAGGGGAGCAACCAAAAACCGCTATATCAAAACGCTCGGCTAATTTCATAATGTCTTGTTTGCGAGCAATTTGTTCAATCCATTCCTCTGGGATGTTATCAACACCATAATAAATTCCCGCCAAACCCCCTGTGACAGTTGCGGTTGTGTCCGTATCCCCACCCAAATTCACTGCCTTTAATACTGCTTCTGAGTAGGAAGAACTATTTAATAAACACCACAAAGATGCTTCCAGGGTATGTATTACGTAGCCGCCAGATTGAATTTCGTCTACAAATAAATTAGCAATATCCCCGCTAAAAACTCTATCAAAATGGGAAATTTCACCGGTGTATTCCGACGACGAATAAATTGTTTGTATTTTTCTTAATCCTTGTTCATAAGCTTGTTGTGGTTTATCCCCTTCCAATAAATACATTGCAATGCTTACGTAAATTCCACAAGCCATTTGCGATCTAAGATGGGCGTGAGTAATGCAAGAAACTTGGTGTGTACGAGAAATTAATTCTGGAAAAGCTAATGTTTTATAACAGTAAGCCATAGGTAAAATTCTCATCAAAGAACCATTACCGTTACTATTTTCGCTTTTACCTCCAGCTTTTAAAGGCGGAACACCTCGCTGAAAATCAGCAATTGCTAAAAACGTCGTATTGCCAATATCAAAAACTTCTCCGCTAGCAGTCCAATAACCTTCGTGATACCACCGGTAAAAAGAGTTAGCAATATCATGAAGCGAAAATCCTTCACAAAGACATTCCGCCAAACAAAAGGTTAAAGAACTATCATCAGACCAAGTCCCCGCAGGTACATCCCAGGTTCCATAACCCAACATTGATATTACGGGAGACTTGATTCTTTCAGTTCGACTTGTGAATTCTACAGGTACGCCTAAAGCGTCTCCAACAGACAAGCCTAGTAAACCAGATGCTGATTTTGAAATCTTTATCATAAATTTATTCTACTAAAGATAATTACATATGTACTTAATATGAGCTTTATAAATAGGTGCAAATCTAGTAAGTAAAAATATTATTTATCAATCGAGAGAAGTATTTCAAAAAAAAATTAATCATATTTTTTAATACTTTTAATTCAAACTGATGACAGATGTATCTTAAGTGTACTACAAGTCATATTATTAACAAGAAAGCAATTCATATTAATAATAATTACTTAAGAAGAATTCAAGGAGAATTTTAATGAATATATCTGTTTTGACAAAGGCTTTACCAGCAATATTGGGATTGACTTTAGTTGCACCTATCCATAAGGTAGCAGCCCAGACTCCGAATGCGTTACCGGTAGCTGCAAGACCTGCTAGAGGGGAAAGTAATTATGATTTCCAAATGAGACTTGGTTACGCAGCATCTCAGAGAGAAGATTATGCTACTGCTTTAATTCGCTTCAGAAATGCTTTGTATTTACGTCCAAAGGACCGTAACGCTACTATTGCCTACTACAACATGTTAGATATTTTGGATGGCAATAAGCCAGAGAGCAAAGACACTGCGAAATCTGCTTATGACCGCTATATGCGGATTGGTTATTCCGCAACCGATAATCAGGATTATCAAACCGCTTTAATTAATTTCCGTAGAGCTTTAAACGCACGACCAAATGACCCCTATGCAGCACAAGCCCTTCGCAATGTTCGTACATATATTCAACGAGGAAATCAATAAGTCATAAATTGTTTTATTAGGACGGAATTTCCCGTCCTATTACGATTTTATACATTCACTTTGTTTCGTGTATTGAAAACAACCTTTCTTTTTATTTTTTGCTGCTTTTAGCGCTTTAACTCAAACTACAGCGCAACTGCGTCAATTATCTTGAATTTTAGTCCTAAATTCCTTTTTGGTTAACATTGGCTTCCATTTGTGGAATCGCATACAGTTACCAAGCACAAAATAAAAAACAACAAATTCATTCAATTAACTATTTTGCTTAAGACAATTATCTACTAAGTCAAACACAATTCAAGCAAGAGAACAGATAGTTCGACCAATTTAAACCTATGCTTCTAAGTGCAAATTCTGATGTTGATAGCTAAAAAAGTTAATAATATAACAATACACGCCTGTGACTGTGAATGTGGTTTGTCCCACATTTGTCACTGTTGCTGATTGTTGGGAAGATGTAAACACCCCGAGCAGGGGTGTTTTTTCTTATCTGTTTTTGAAGTATTTTTTTATAAAATTAATTATCTTCTGTAAGTCTTAGAAAAAGAATTTTAGAGAATGAAATTTTTCAACTGCAAATTATTTACGGTTGCTTCTTTTTTGGGAGTATCGACTATAAATTTATTTTTTTCGCAACCTGCACTTTCAGCAGTTTCCTGCGAGCGAGGTACTATTGTGCGTCATAGAAATGGTTCTTTAGCTTCTTGCATATTATCTAGAGACACCAGAGTCAAAATAAGTAACAATCGAGTTGGTAGCTTTACTTTTGCTTGCAAAGCGAAAAATGTGATAGAGTTCGCACAAAAGTCACAGTTTGAAAGCTGTAAACTTGCAGAAGATATTAGAATCAGAAAAGGTAATTCTGTAGAAACTTGTAAAAAAGATAAGATTGTATCAGTATCAACTTCGGGTGACAGCAAGAATTTATCCATATATTGCCGCCGTAGCTATTAATTACAAGATTTACGATGTTGTTACAATATTCAGATGATGCATAACTAGGCTGTTAACTCTGTACCTTTTTGAGATTAATAAGTTCATGCAATAAACATACTTTTATCTCCTATATATACAAAAAATCAAATCTTGTATTGTAGGGTGTGTTAGATGCACGACAATTCATCTATTAATATGACAATTTATTGACATCATCTAACGCACCATAACCTTGACGCAATAAAAGTATGAATCATATACCTGTATTAGTTAAACTAAGCAGGTATTTTTTATTTACAGACAAGACAGTGAGTCGAATTGTTGTTACGACATTGGGAACACTTGGCGACCTTCATCCCATGATTGCCATTGCTTTGGAATTACGGCAACGCGGTCATGATGTTGTATTCGTTACTCATCAAGTTTATCAATCAAAAATAGAAGCTTTAGGATTTGAATTTCATCAACTACGTCCCGATTTTACCGCGATGAATGACCCGCAAGAAATGGCGCGGATGATGGATTTAAAAACTGGTCAAGAATATATGGTGCGTGAATGGGCAAATCCTAGTTTACGGGATATGTATACGGATTTGCTCAATGTTGCCAAAGATGCAGATTTTATTTTTTCAGGAGAAGGGGTACTTGCAACTCCTCTTGTAGCAGAAAAACTAGGAATGCAATGGGCTTCAAGTGCAATGGTTCCGATGGGGTTTTTCTCAGTGTACGATCCACCAGTTTTAGCAGCATTTCCTAGCTTAGCGAAACTTTATAAATTAGGATCTATCGTTAATAAGGCTATTGCCAATTTTGCAAAGCTAGTTAGCAATTCTTGGGCTGAACCTATTCGACAAATTCGTAAAGAACTTGGTTTATCTCCCATTGATTACAATCCGTTTATTGATAATAAAAAGTATTCACCATACCTTGTAGTTGCGCTGTTTTCTTCAGTCATCGGTCAACCTCAACCGGATTGGGCAACAAATACGGTAGTCACAGGTTTTACGTTTTACGATGGAAGCCAAGGCGGAGCAGAATTAACTTCAGAACTCAAGCAGTTTCTAGATGCTGGTGAGCCGCCGATTGTTTTCACGCTTGGCTCGGCTGCTGTAATGGATGCTGGTAATTTTTATCAGGAAAGCATTGAAGCAGTCAAAAAGTTAAATCGCCGTGCTGTTTTACTAATTGGTAAAAATCCCGTTCCAAAAAACCTGTCAGAAGATATTATTGCCGTAAACTATGCACCGTATTCTCAAATTTTTCCGCGTGCTTGTGCGATCGCCCATCAAGGTGGTATTGGTACAACCGCTCAAGCCTTACGAGCCGGTTGTCCAACACTTATAATGCCCTACAGTCACGACCAACCAGACAATGCTGCACGAGTCGAAAGGTTAGGAACTTCTCGCACAATTCCACGCAAACAATATTGTACAAAACGAGTAGTGAAAGAATTACGTCTTTTATTAGACAATACTAACTATGCAGCTAAAGCAAATGAAATTGGACGGATAATTAAAGCGGAAGATGGTGTTGGTGTTGCCTGTAATGCGATTGAAAAACAACTGGCAATGGTTTGATTTTTGCTGCTCTCGACTGAGCCATAACTGTTTTTAATCGTAACTTCATCAGAAGGCAGGTTGCCCGGTAAAATAAATCTATCGATCAAAAAATGAACTATTAGGCAGTCAAGCGTTATGTTCTCAACAGATGATTTTGCACGCTACACTCAGTGGTCGGGTATTGCCACATTGATATTTGCTTTGATTACAGTAGTGGGCTTCATCTTTAAATGGGGTATCCGGTTTCGTTTAGCAGGTGCTACAGGATTTATGTTGGTGGTAACGGGTGGTTTATTTCCTCTATCCCTCACCCCTTTAACTAGAACTGTGATTCCGGGAGCAATTCGCTATAAATTAGTTTTTGACAATGGCTCGTCAAAAGCTGTGATTGCGACTCCACCTCAAATTACTTCTTCTGAATTGGATGCAACCTTGAAGCAAGCTGCCAGCGATTTATTTTCCTATGGTAGATTGGGCACACCCCAAGATAATCAGCTAACTATCCGCGCTCGCACCATATTACATCCAGAACCAGGAATTTCTGAACCGCTTTACTTAGGAGAAATTAAGCGTTCTCTTTCAAGTCGCGATGATAGTGGAATGGAAATTGATATTTATGAAGATAAGTTAGCGAAGTTATCAACTTATAAGAGTTAAAGGCAAAAAAATACAAAGCTATTGCTTATTCCCTGCTGCCAATTCTTATCGGCAAGGATATTCTTGAATGCATAACAAGTAAGGCTTTAGCTTTGTTTTGAACGCGAATTATTTTAACGACGAATTTGGTTTAAAGCATTCCAAGTATCATTATCAATAATTCCAGTTACTCGTACTTTACTGCGACGTTGAAAGCTTTGCACTGCTGCTTCCATAATCCAACCGAAATCACCGTCTACATATCCGATGTAATCAGAAGTTGTTTTGAGAATTCGCTGTGCTTTCATTACCACTTCTCCTTTGCTGCCTTTTCTTAACTCTGGCATCGCTGGAGGTTCGTTTTTATTAACTTGCTCTCGTAAGTTATCGTTAATCATGTCTTATTATGTAGAAAAAACTTTTGATCGGAATTTAGCGTGACTGAATTGATGCATCTTAGCGCAGCATCATCGCTGTATTAATAGCGGAATCGTCAAGGAAACCACAAGCTTGTAGAGAAACTCATATCATCTCAACTTATTCCTGTGTTTAGCAACGCCGAATCTTTTAACCTTTCTATCTTTTGCTGGTTGCTGAGATTTATTATCGAATAGGTTCATATTATTTCCCCAATAATTAAAGAGCTTTATTGGTCTTGTTATTTATATCGTTCAAATTCAGCGAAATTACTCTAAATGTTTAAAAATATTTACACCGAGTGGAACCTGTAGCTACCAATACTTGTAAATTTACTATCTCCATGTTAACTGATTAACGCCGATCAATTTAATTTCTAAGTGTTTATTCGCTGACAATAGTGCTTAAGATAGATTTTGAACGACGTAAAATGCAGTTCAAAACATAATTGCGTAAATTATTTTTATATATGTTTCTATAAATACAGCTATTATCCGTTATCGACAAAAATTTGAGCCGAAGTATCGGTAAATGTTAATTTATTAAGATATATGTATGTTGAATCAATCTAAAAAAACTTTGATATCTCAAACATCTAATCCTGTGTTAACTCTTGCAGTAGCTCCAGCAAAAGTAATTCGTGGTTCGCGCATCAGCGAACAAGCTATTTTGTCTATTTCTCGCTTGGGAAGTCGTCCCTTGATTGTTGGCGGCAGTAGCACTTCTGAGGTTGCTCAAAATTACATCAAGTCGCTCGAATCTCAAGAGTTAGATTTTATTCAAGGTTCCTACAGCCCCGATTGCAGTGAAAGTAGCTTGGAGATTTTACGAAATCAAGCGCAAACTCACGCATCTGATGTAATTATAGGTATTGGTGGTGGAAAAGCCTTAGATACGGCAAAATTATTAGCTTATCAGCTAGAAATACCAGTAGTTACAATTCCTACTTCTGCGGCGACTTGTGCTGCTTGGACTGCTCTTTCTAACGTTTATTCTGATGAAGGAGCGTTTTTATATGATGTAGCTTTGGACAACTGCCCCGATTTACTGATACTAGACTACGATTTGATTCAAACCGCACCCCAAAGCACTTTAGTTGCCGGAATTGGTGATGCGATCGCGAAATGGTACGAGGCATCAGTAAGTAGCGGACATTCGGAACAAACTTTAATCATTGCAGCAGTTCAACAAGCAAGAGTATTGCGCGATATTTTATTGCAAAAGTCGGTTGCGGCTCTGCAATCTCCTGGAAGTGAGGCTTGGCGAGAAGTTGTTGATGCGACGGTGTTACTAGCTGGTGTGATTGGCGGAGTCGGTGGGGCGCAATGTCGTACTGTTGCCGCTCATGCAGTACACAATGGTTTAACTCATGTTTGCGGACGCGGTAGCATTCATGGAGAAAAAGTTGCTTACGGTATATTAGTGCAGCTGCGTTTAGAGGAAATGCTACAGGGAAACCAGTTAGCTACGGCTGCAAGACAACAGTTGCTTAAATTTTATGAGGAAATTGGATTGCCTAAAAAGCTCGATGATTTGGGTTTGGGAAATATAACTCTTAAGCAGTTGCAAAAAGCAGCGGAATTCGCTTTACAACCGAACTCAGATATTCACAGATTACCCTTTAAAGTTGCTCTAGAACAATTAATGGCAGCAATGGTTTCTACAACAGCACCAGCAGAAGCAAGTGGAATTTCAAATAGTTTAAATTCCCAAAGCAATCAAACCAAAAAGTTTTCTAGCTCGAAAAGCCACAAGAAAATCTAAAAAATTTACGTTGCTAATTTGACTTATAAAATTGGTTTTTGGATATCTTCCATTTTTGTAGAGACGTGAAATTATGAGCTTCGTTATGCTTGGCTAATTTGATGTGTTGCTAGATTGTACAACGCCGAAAAATTAAAATTATTGTAGTGCGAGCGTCCTACCTGCGTCTTGTATACAAATTAAAAACAATTAAAGACGCAATAGCTTAACACGTCTCTACATTTAATACATTGTGATTTTGACCCAGATTCAGCAAAGCAAAAAAAAATTATATTTTCAGTAACAAAGAACTGTCGTATTAATTGATTTATGTCACAGTCGTATTGCTTATAGTGCTGATTTATTGGTAATCTAACATTTCATATCAAGTCCGCTTAAATAGAAAGTTTTCACCCCTTCCCCCTCTCCCAAAATTCTGAGAGAGATGTGCGTTATTACGGCGCACCCAAGGACATAAGACGGAGAGAGGTTTTTATGATAAGCGTTCAACCGGACATAATATCAATAGTTGAATCTGAAAATGAGTTTAGACTGGATAATCCCAGCCCGAAGAATACAAAAACTACCCGCTTATCCATTTGCTCGGTTGGATGAATTAAAGACAAAAGCGCGAGAGCAAGGTTTAGATTTAATTGATTTGGGTATGGGGAACCCTGATGGTGCAACTCCGCAGGCTGTGATTGATGCAGCCGTAGAGGCTTTAAAGAATCCCGACAATCATGGTTATCCACCTTTTGAAGGGACTGCTAATTTCCGCAATGCGATTACTACTTGGTATCATCGTCGTTATGGAGTTAGTTTAGACCCTGATAGTGAAGCTTTACCGTTATTAGGTTCCAAGGAAGGATTGGGACATTTAGCATTAGCTTATGTAAACCCAGGGGATTTAGTTTTGGTACCCTCCCCGTCTTATCCCGTTCATTTTCGAGGTCCTTTAATTGCTGGTGGTGAGATCCACAGCTTAATTTTGAAACCAGAAAATGATTGGTTGATTGATTTAACTTCAATACCCGATAGTGTAGCTGAAAAAGCTAAAATACTTTATTTTAATTATCCTAATAATCCTACTGCTGCAACTGCACCCCGCGAATTTTTTGAAGAAATAGTTGCTTTTGCTCAAAAATATGAGATTTTGCTGGTACACGATTTGTGTTATGCAGAATTAGCATTTGATGGCTATCAGCCTACAAGTTTATTAGAAATTCCCGGTGCTAAAAATATTGGCGTGGAATTTCATACCATGTCTAAAACTTACAATATGGCTGGTTGGCGCGTGGGCTTTGTGGTAGGAAATCGTCACGTAATTCAAGGTTTACGAACGCTGAAAACTAACTTGGACTATGGCATATTTTCTGCACTACAAGTGGCAGCACAAACAGCTTTGCAATTACCCGATAGTTATTTGCAGCAAGTTCAACAACGTTACTCTGAGCGCCGCGATTTCTTGATTGAAGGTTTGACGGATTTGGGCTGGAATCTTTCTAAAACTAAGGCAACAATGTATTTATGGATTCCTTCTCCTCTAGGTATGAATTCCACCGATTTTGCTTTACAGTTATTACAGCAAACAGGTGTAGTAGTTACTCCAGGTAACGCTTTTGGTGCTGGGGGTGAAAATTATGTTCGTATAAGTTTAATTGCAGATACCCAACGTCTTGACGAAGCTTTAAATAGATTTAAGCAAGCAGGTATTCGCTATCACGTCAAACCTGTAATTTTTAGTTCAAAATGAATATAGCTAATTCTAATTTTTCTTTTAAACCGGCAAAAGCCACCTCTATCATGGTTCCAAATATTATTACTTCAGGCTTTCATGCTTTATCAGAACCTCTACGGATTAAAGTATTACAGTTGCTGAAAAATCGTGAAATCTGTGTTTGCGATTTGTGCGATACTTTAGATGTCAGTCAATCTAAACTGTCTTTTCATCTAAAAACCCTCAAAGAAGCTAATTTGGTTTGCGCTCGGCAAGAAGGGCGTTGGATTTACTACAGCTTAAATCAGCCCCAATTTGAGGCATTGCTGCATCACTTAAAAGAATACAGTCAATTAAATACCATAATGCCTGCTGCATCTTGTAAAGACTCCCCATAGTTTTTACTAATGATTCGCTAATATGTCAAGATTTAAAGAGTCATATGATGCTTTAAATCTTGACATATCAACTTTTTTTGATATAACCTAAGTACCTGAAGAGTGTTAAAAATTAAGGTGCTAAGGTGCCATTAAAAGGTATGGAATCCAATGTCAAGCAATATTCGCGCCTAGATTTATTAGGCAGGCTTTTTAGAAGAGAAACTCTTGCAGAAGGAATTGGAACCTTTAGCTTAGTATTTGCTGGTACCGGCGCAGTCATGGTAAATGATATTACCGATGGTGTTGTGACGCATTTAGGTGTAAGCTTTGTGTTTGGTGCCGTTGTGGCGGCAATGATTTATAGTTTGGGACATATTAGCGGCGCTCACTTAAACCCGGCAGTAACGCTGGCATTTTGGACTAGTGGTTTTTTCTCTAAACGTTTGGTGATTCCATATATTTTGGCACAGATAGTTGGCGCGGTATTGGCTTCAACCTTGCTTTTTATGAGTTTAGGGAAGGAAGCCAATTTGGGGGCAACTTTACCCTTAAATGGTGATTGGTTGCAATCTTTCATTCTAGAACTGCTACTCACTTTCATTTTAATGTTTGTGATTTTTGGTTCCGGGCTTGATAGACGCGCACCGGTGGGTTTTGCAGGATTAGCAATTGGTTTAACAGTAGCTATAGAAGCCGCTGTTATGGGGCCGATTACTGGTGCAAGTATGAATCCAGCACGCTCTTTTGGACCTGCTTTGGTTGCATGGGTTTGGCAACATCACTGGCTATACTGGATAGCACCCATTATGGGAGCGCAGTTAGCGGTGATTGTTTATCGACATCTTTCTTATGGTTTCCGCGATTTCAAGTAATCGATCCGCTATAATCTCAGGGTGATAATTGGGATATATATGACAGAATTTGACCACAAACCGAAAATACTGTTTTTGTACGGCTCATTGCGAGAGCGTTCTTATAGTCGTTTGTTAGCAGAAGAAGCAGCGCGGATTATTGAAGGATTCGGGGCAGAAGTCAAGTTTTTTGACCCGCGTGAATTGCCGATTCGGGGCAGCGTTGCCGAAACACATCCTAAAGTCGAGGAATTGAGAGAATTAAGTTTATGGTCAGAAGGTCAAGTTTGGTCATCCCCAGAAATGCACGGTAATATAACCGGTATTTTGAAAAATCAAATAGACTGGATTCCTTTGAATATAGGATCGATTAGACCAACTCAGGGAAGAACTTTGGCGGTAATGCAGGTAAGCGGTGGTTCCCAGTCGTTTAATGCCGTTAATTCTATGAGGCTTTTAGGGCGCTGGATGCGAATGTTTACAATTCCCAATCAATCTTCTGTTGCTAAAGCCTACCAAGAATTTCATGAAGATGGAACTATGAAGGATTCACCTTATCGCGATCGCGTAGTTGATGTGATGGAAGAACTTTATAAATTTACTTTACTATTACGCGATAAGGTTGATTATCTAACCGACCGTTATAGCGAAAGAAAGCAGAAAGAAACAGCAGAAGCTAATAATTAGTTTTTAGTTTAATAGTTCAGTTTATAAAAATTAAAAGTAAACTCTCTTGAGTATTTATTTAAAATATTCATGAAAATATTGTTTTCAAATAATATTAGAAAAAATTAGTTTAGCTTGCCAGCATTGTTACAGCTTTAAGTTTGTAGTGATTTAGCCAAGCCAGGAATAAGATAAAAACTCTGATTAAAATATTCTACAACAACAAAATTTACGAAAGTTTGTACACATTTATGAATTGTAGTTTTTTCCTTTTCCTTTTGCCTTGCAATATGTCATTTTATTCTTAAATACTCATAATCAACCAGGTAAATATCAATGAAAAAAGTCATGTTTGTCTGTAAGAAGAATTCTCGCCGTTCGCAAATGGCAGAAGCATTTGCTCGTAAATTAGGAGAAGGAAAAATTGCCGTTACCAGTTCGGGTTTAGAAGCTAGTTTTGTAGACCCCAAAACTGTAGAAATTATGTCTGAAATTGGGATGGATATCAGCAATCAGCAATCAAAAGCTTTGAGTGAATTTAATCCCGAAGATTACGATGCTGTAATATCTTTATGCGGTTGCGGTGTTAATTTACCACCCGAATGGGTAACAAGAGAAGTGTTTGAAGATTGGCAATTAGATGACCCAGAAGGAGGAGAAATCGAGACATATAGACGCATTCGCGAACAAGTAAAAGAAAGAGTGATTAAATTAATTCAAGATTTGAGTTAATTAATAGTTCCCTCTTAGCAGTTTCCAGTGATTAGAAGATAATTGGAAACTGCTAAATTGGTGAAATTAATATTCCAATTCCACCGAGATAGAGAATTAGAATTAAAACACTTTCAAAGCCAATATTTGCAAAACCGTATTTCTCGCGTTGAAGAAGTCCTAACAATAAAATACCCGTCATCAAAATTGTTAAGGAAATAACGAAAATTTGATTATTAGAAATAACTGCATAAATTGAACCACTACGAAAAGCAATATCAGAAAATGCTAATAATAGTAAATCGAAGCAGTTACCGCCAATAATACCGCCTACAGCTAATGTTAATGCTCCTTGTCGTACAGCAGCTACAGTAACTACCAGTTCCGGTAAAGACGTTGATATTGCTGTAAATAAACCACCAATTAAAGATTCTGATAATCCTGTTTGAACTGCTATAAAAACACCTGTTTGAGCAATTAAATAGCCAGCCAAAGCTAAAATTACGGCATAAGCTAAAAACTCCAGCCAAAGTTTTGTCAAATTGAAATTCGCATTTTTTTCCGATGGCTCATCTAATTGAGTTTTTTCCGTAAATCTAGGTTTCCACATCGGTTTTTTTTCTGCTTGAGAAACCAAACGCAAACCAAATATATAAGCCCCGATAATAGCAATAGTTGCTGGATGAATTCCTGCAAAACTAATTTGTGAACTAGAAGTCGCAAGTAAGGGAATAGTCAACAAAGACATCAACAAAGTTCCCTGTATCAAATTAGCAATTGAAGCAGCAGCATGTTCTAGATTTGCTTTACGATAAAACATATCTGCGACTGCTAAAAATGCAGTTTGTGCGGCGATACCTCCAACTGCATTGCTAACAGCTAATTCCGCATGACCTCCAAAAGCAGCAGTGACAGAAGTTACAATCCCTGCCAAAGAAGTGCTACCACCCAAGAAAACAGCACCAACAACAGCTTCTCCCCAACCCGTAGCGTCAGCTAGTCGATCTGCAACCTGACACATCTTGGTACCAACCAAGCCAATAACAATTGCAGCGATGATAAATAAAGCAATACCAGTTGGTAAAGATTGAATCACTATCTATTCCCCAGCAAACAAGTTTTAATTAAAGTTTTGTCTACCAAGGTTAACAAAATAAGTTAATCAATGTATCCCCTTATTGAATCCTACTTTAGACAGTTGTAATTAAATATAATAAGTAGTAGGTAATTGGTAATAATTGTTCACTGTTCACTGTTCACTGCTCGCTGCTCACTGTTCAAACACATATTTTTGAGCGACTTTCCAATAACGAGAAAACCTTTTTAGGTCGATAAAACCATCGTATTCAAAGAATGGATCTACTTCAAATATTTCTAATTTTTTTGAACTTTCAATTTCGTCGCAAATTTTATCAAAACGCGGACTTGGGCTATCTGCGGTGACAACTGTATTTGCATTATGTTCTTTCGCAAAAGATAAAACTTCCTTGGCGACATCTCCCCTACGAATTACCACGGGTAACTCTAATAAACATTCGTAAATAAAGGTGATGCGTTTAAGACTGATTTGCCATTCTGCAAGTAAAGCATCATCCCAAACCCAGATAGCAGGAGTATTCGGATATTCATCAAGCGCGGGGTTTTTGGGACTTAGACAGTCGCCGTGTACCCAGATAATTTGGTTAGGCATAAATAAAATTAATTTTAGATTTTGCGGAAAGTTTGAGGTGTAGATTCTCTTCCTTCAAAACTTTCCAAGACAGATTTTGGATTTTAGATTGTGAATAAGTTAAAAGTCAATATTAGGATAGAGATAAACCAGATAATTGATTATGACAGCTACATCCACTATTGCTAACGTACCACCTCTTGAAAATGGCGATCGCCTCACAAGATATGAGTTTGAACGTCGCTACCAAGCCATGATACAGATTAAGAAAGCAGAATTAATCGAAGGAGTTGTGTACGTGGCTTCACCTGTACGTGCGACAAAGCATGGTAGACCTCATGCGAAAATTATGACTTGGTTGGGAACATATAGCGCAGCAAGTCCAGGAGTAGATATACAAGATAATGCTACTGTACGTTTAGATTCTGATAACGAACCGCAACCAGATGCTTTATTGAGAATAGAGCCGGAAGTAGGTGGTAATTCTCGCATCAGTGAAGATGATTATATCGAAGGTTCGCCAGAATTAATTGCAGAAATTGCAGCTAGTAGTGCTTCTTACGACCTAAATGATAAACTCAATGCTTACCGTCGTAATGGGGTTAAGGAATATATTATTTGGCAAATGTATGAAAATCGTTTGGACTGGTTTATTTTAAATGAAGGTCGCTACATTCCTTTAGAAGCTGATAAATCAGGTATTATCCGCAGCGAAGTTTTTCCTGGTTTATGGTTAGCTGTCGATGCTTTACGAGAAGGTAATTTGGCTAAGGTTCTAACAGTTTTACAGCAAGGATTACAGACAGATGAACACCATAATTTTGCTCAAAGCTTACAGCAAAGCTAATTGAAATCAAATTAATAAATATTTTTTATAATTTTCTACTAACCAACAAAACCTGTAATCAGTAACGGAAGTGCGATTAAGGCGAATATAATAAACACAATAGTTCCGGGATCTATTTTGATAGTATTTTTATCTTCTTGTTGGCTCATGTCACAAATTAGGAGAAAATAAATTATATAAATTCAGCTTACCTTCATAGCTGTTTATTTCTCAATCCCCCTACAGGTAGTAATGTCAATCCAAGTTTACGGTATTCCTAACTGCGGTACTTGCAAAAAAGCTTTTACATGGCTGGAAAATAACAACATAGAGTATGAATTTGTTAATACCAAAGAAAATCCACCTAATAAGGAAATAATTGCAAGCTGGGTGCAGAATTTGGGTTCAAAACCGATGCGAAATACTTCAGGACAATCTTATCGAGCCTTGGGTGAGGAGAGAAACACTTGGAGTGATGAGCAATGGATAGAAGCTTTTTCTCAAGATGCTATGTTGCTCAAGCGTCCGTTATTTGTCAAAGATGGTAATGCTGTATTGGTAGGTTTTAGAGCAAAGGAAGAAGTAATTAAGGAAAAATTGCAATAGTACCCTCAGGCTATAAGTCTGGGGCTATACAAACAAAGCCCATCTGCATGGGCTAATAATTGAATTGTGAAATAGTTTTTAGTTCCTCATTATGATTTTTGTTCAAGTACCCTCAGACTATAAGTCTGGGGCTATACAAACAAAGCCCATCTGCATGGGCTAATAATTGAATTGTGAAATAGTTTTTAGTTCCTCTTCTTCTTCCTTGAAAACGTGATATAAATCCCAATTTTGTTGGAGGTTTAACCAAAAATTAGAGCTATTACCAAATAATTTTGATAACCTGATTGCTGTGCTGGATGTAATACCTTGCTTTTGATTTCAAGCTCATTTATAAGCTGATAGGGTACGTGAAGTGCATCTGCAAGTTGTCGTTGAGTTATCCCCATTGGTTAGAGAAAATCTTTTAGTGGCAAAGTACCTCGATGAGTTGGAAGTCTATATTTTGGGATTTTCATCTTTTGTAGGGTGCTGTGACGGTTACGATAATTTATCACTTATCACAAAATCATTTGAAATTACCGTCACGCACCATAAACCTCCCAATTGAAGGTAATAATAAGGCAATGAGGGTACGCCACCAACGACTATATTGTGACAATTGCCTAAGTCTTGTTCATAAATACAGCAGATTGCATAAAATTTAAGGTAAAAAGAAGGAAATTTAAGATATGCAACTAGAAGATTACTTCAACTTTCTCGCACCTGATGACATTCGTCTCAAAGGTTCGCGGATAGGGATTGAAACTATTCTTTATGAATATATTTACCGTTCTCGAACTCCAGAAGAAATTGCTCAAACTTACACCTCTTTGAGTTTGGAACAAGTATATGCAACGATTCTTTATTACTTGCAAAACAAAGAAACTGTCAGTAAATATATCGCTGATTGGTTGGAGTGGGGACATCAACAACGTAAAGCACAAGCTTTAAATCCACCTCCGGGTATTGTTCGTTTGCGGAAAATTAAGCAAGAAAAAGCAGCGATGGAACAGGGCAAAGGTGCTTAAATATTTGATGGATGAGATCGGGAGAGGTCATCTTTTGGTACTTCACAATTAATTGTGGTTGGATCAAAGTATTTTCTTTCGCCAGTATAGTCATTTTTTAGTTCAACAGTTTCTAGCATTACATGACCATCTTCAATATCTTTTATTTTGGCTTGAATTTCTTCAAGTGAGAGGTAAACAGACATCTCCACATACATATCCGGAAAATCATTGTCCTTGATTTTGGTTATTTGTTTAATATGTGGGCTAAGTGTTTTAATTAATTCATTTACATCATGTTCACACTCTGCCCTAAATTTACAATGATATACATACTTGACTTTTGATGAGTAAACATTTATCTCTGATGTGGGATGTTTATCAAATTTACCTTGCATCTCTTCTTCAAAACTTCGCTACTCTAAATTTCCAGAATTCGATTCACGCGCAGCAGTCAGCAATTTTTCTACTTTCCCTTCAGCTTCAGCCCATTTAATTAACTTAAATACGATATCCGAATGATTTTCTCCCATCGCGATCGCATTCAGATTTTTATCTAACTTGAAGTCAACCATCTGTCTCAGGTTTGAAATGTAAGGAAATGCGCTTAAAAGTGATTTATGGAAAAGCTCACGCTGTTCGCCATTCAACTGCATGATTTTTTACTGTCATTTAGAGGATATTTAATAAATTTACTTATTTTTTCTATTTATGCAATCCTAAAGTTTATCTTTCTGAAAACGGCGATGTTGTTCAAGTATTGCAGAAAACTCTTCGGAATCTACCTCTCCATAAACTTGCTCTTGAGGTTGAGCCTCAATTCGTTCCATCAATGCTTGAAATGCTACTTTATCATCTCGATGCTCTAAAACGTATTTTTTTAGTTCTCCCATTGTCATAGTTTGAAAATTAAGCTTCATCAACAAACCTCCAATTTCCATTAGGTCATAATCTCGCACTATTTTCAACACCACCGGAGGTTGCAAACCCCCGTCTAATAGCAAAAGTCGTCTAAAGACGACTATATTATGTGCTTTTGAGTTTGTAGATTCGGTTAGACACAAAAAACAAATTTGAGGGAGCATCCCAATTTTGAATAAATACTTTATCCGACACCCGCTTATGGGTGCGGCTACAAAAACAAAGCCCACCTGCGTGGATTATGAGAGTTTTCAAGCCCACGCAGGTGGTGAGTCTAGTTGGGGGTGTCGGTTTCCGTCCCCCAAACTAGCGAACCCGAAGGGGCTTCGTAGTATTAGCCCCAGGCTTATAGCCTGCGGGCTTTTTGCAAAATTGGGATGCTCCCAAATTTGATTTGTAACGATAATCTATATTAATTAATTAGAGTAACCCAACATCAGCATTGTGGATAAATATTATTATTATTCAAATACAGAATTTTCAGAAGCACCGTAAGCGTAATGTTGGGTTACGGCGCAATTTAAATTAATCGTAAAAAAATCACATCTTCGTGCGCCTAACCCAACCTACATCATATTACCTTTAACCTTTCACCTTTTCCCCCTCCTCTTCCCTTTCTGAAAACTTTGACTATTGGGCTTATTACTAAACTCTTTTTTAGGAAACAATTTCTCTTCTAATTGTTCGTAACTACCTTCAAAATCACAATTCCCATATAAAGGACATCGCTTGCAATAAACTCCGTCGGTATAGCGTTCTAAATTTTGACGATTGAAGAAATAAGGTTTATGGCTAAAAGTACTCGCTACCCATTGCCATGACATATTATTAGAAGCTGGATCGCCGTCTAATAAATGCTCTAAAAACCATTTTGCTCCTGCTTGCCAGCGAATTTTTCGCCAATGCACGATATAAGCTGCCATCCACATGCGGATGTGATTATGTAAGTAACCAGTTTCGCGCAATTCTTGAGCAAAGTTATCAATACAAACTAATCCCGTTGTACCTTCTCTTATTTCTTCGGGTAATTCTGGTGCATATTCAGCTAGGCTATAACCCGTTTTATATTCCTCTCTATCTTCCCAAATTCCATCGCCGTATTTTACATATAATCTTTGCCAGTAATCGCGCCAACCTAATTCGTTAACTAGTTTTGCTGCATCGTCATCATTGCTAACTTTATTTAAAGCAAATTCTTTTACTTCTTTCAAACTAAGAACACCGTAGCGGAGATAAGCGGAAAGTCTAGTAACTTCTCCTGTTAAAAAATTACGTGTTTTTGCGTATCTTTTCGGGTCTACTTTTTGTAATGCTTTTTCAGCAGCTTTACGTCCACCTACAGTTTCGCTGATATGTTCGTCTCGCTTGGTTGCTTCGGGAAATTCTTGTTTAAGGTAAGCTATCAATTCTTCGCGGTTGCTGAATTCGCGACGCATTTCGTTAGTCATAAAATTTGGGGATTGGGAATTGGGCATGAAACCCCTCTCCTTGACAAGACTACCGTGTAGACATAAGTCTTTTAAATTTGTTTCACAGCGTTTAGATCCCCCCTAGCCCCCCTTAATAAGGGGGGAACCGGAGTTCAAGTCCCCCCTTTTTAAGGGGGATTTAGGGGGATTCTCACGATATGTGTGTACACCGTAGCCTTAATAAGCAGAGGGGAAGGGGTGAGGTTCTTTCACTGAGAGTGTTAAAGTTAATTCACAAAAAATAAAATGTAACTATTTTTACTAAAAGCTCAATGAATTTAAAATATAAAAATCAAATTAAAATAATTTTGCTTTTAATATTTAGCACATCTGCACTATATTTTCTACTAGCTCGCTTGGGATTTATTTTCCCTCTTACGGATGTTGCGGAAGTTTTATGTCTTAATGGTTGTGAATCACCGCAAACTATTCATTCTGCGATTTCTGGAAATGATTTGCTCAATTACAGTCAATCAGTTGAGGAGTTAATTGGGGAAAATATTGATAAAAGCAAAACTTCGATTTTAATTGAAAAATCAAAGCATAGAATGACGCTTTACTATAATCAAAAACCGATAAAATCTTATCCTGTAGTTTTCGGTAGCAGCCCGGAAGGAGATAAGTTTAAAGAAGGTGATAGACGCACTCCGGAAGGTATTCATCGCATTCGAGATTTATATCCTCATCCTTCATGGAGTAAATTTATCTGGTTGGATTATCCCAATGCTGCATCTTGGAGGAAGCATTTTCAAGCTAAAACAGAAGGTAAAATTTCTTGGATTGATTCGATTGGTGGTGAAGTAGGTATTCACGGAGTACCATCAGGAAGTGATGAAATGGTAGATAATCGAAACAATTGGACTTGGGGTTGTCCGTCGTTAAAAAATCAAGATGTTGATGAATTATATAAAGTAGTACAAGTAGGTACATTAGTAGAAATTATTCCATAAAAGGTTAAAGGTTAAAGGTCAAAGGTTAAAGTTTTAACTATTCCTGCTCCTTTTCTCACTATGCCCCATGCCCAATCCCCAAAATAATGAGTTTTTGTATAAATCCTAATTGCCCAAAACCCAATGATAATTCTGACAATATCCTTTTTTGTTTGGGATGCGGTTCGGAATTATTGCTGCAAGGACGTTACAAGGTTGTTAAGTATTTGGGAGGTGGGGGTTTTGGTAAGACTTATGAAATCAAAGAACGCAACGCTACATCAAAAGTTCTGAAAATTCTCCATAATAATTTTCCCAAAGCAATCGAATTATTTCAACGGGAAGCAGAAGTTTTATGTCAATTAAATCATCACGGAATTCCCCAAGTTGAAGACGATGGATATTTTATTTATCATCCCCGCAACAGTCAGGAGCCTTTGCACTGTTTGGTAATGGAAAAAATCGAGGGGATGGATTTGTATGAATACATAAAACAGCGAGAATATCGTCCGATTGATGAAAGAATGGCGATGCAGTGGTTGCAAGAACTGACGATTATTCTGCAACAAGTTCACAATCAAAACTTTTTTCATCGCGATATCAAACCACCTAACGTTATGTTAAGGGCTGAAGGTGGTTTAGCACTGATTGATTTTGGTACGGCACGAGTAGTTACAGATACTTACTGGCAAGCACAGGCTCAAGGGAAGGTGACGGGAATAATTTCGGCTGGATACACCCCACCGGAGCAAATGAACGGTCAAGCGATGCAGCAATCGGATTTTTTCGCTTTAGGACGCACGTTCGTTTATTTACTTACCGCAAAAGACCCCAATCAATTTTATAATCCTCAAACGGATGAATTATTGTGGCGCGATGCAGTGTCAAATATTTCGTCGCAGTTTGCAGACTTTCTCGATTGGATGATGCAGCGATCGCCTTCTCAACGTCCGAGAAATACTGAAGAAATTTTACAGCGATTATCGCAGATAAAGCCGATTTCATCTTTACCAACCTTACAAACTTTACAAACTGCGACACCTGGCAATTTCAATCAAGCTGTAAATTCAACGGTTGCAAGTCCACCACAAACAACAGAAGCTGATACTCCATCAATTTCCAAATCAACGGTTAATGTTGGTTTTTTCTATCAATGGATATTATCAAATGTTGTTGGTATTGGCTTTGGTTTGTTTGCACGTACCATTTTTAGAGGAGCAGTAATTTCAATTTTTGGCCCTTACATTGGTTCTCGCTACGCTATGTTAGCAGCGGTTGTTACTTGGGTTCCTGTAGAAATTATGCACTATTTAGTTCTGAGGCAGCGAATTAAATTTGATTTTTGGTCTTTAATAGAAATCTTGTTTGCTTTTCTTACAGGTTTATTTTTAGGAACTTTTATCGGCAGATTATTATTAGGTTTCAACGGACAGTTAATAGGTTCGGTGATAGGAGTAATTGCAACAACATCTATCGCTAAGTGGTTGACAATACGGCGACAAATTGAAAAAACTATCTGGTGGTTTTTAGTTTCTTTAATAGGTCTTATTATCAGCGTATTTATCGGTATAGCTGTCGGTTTGATGATTTATTTTTTGTTCCGATATAGCTGGAATTTCAATGCTGCTTTCACGATTGGTTATGGTATTGGAGTTTTGACAACCACTATATTATCTAGTTTAATTACAGGCATAGCATTATTCCGATTGTTTCGACGTGCGAAGATGTAGGAATGCTACGTCTCTACATTAGGTATTCAGAAACGATATTACTTCCAAAATGTGATGCGAGGGTTTCAATTAAAGCTATAGGTACGGGGATACCATTTTGCAATCTTTCTTCGCGGGTAATTATTTCTAATTCACCGGGATAATAAATCGGTTCTTCTACTTCCAACCGTGGAGTTTCTTTGATAGAAATTACGGCTTTTTGTGCTTCTTGCTCAAATTTATTTCTATCAGTCCAAGCAGCTATATCTAATACCCAAAATAAATGTCCGGTACCATTCTCAGCATCGTGAATTGCTTTATTTTTAAACATTGCTGTTGCAGTTCCCAATAATGGCCCGCATAATAAATCTGATATAAATGCTAAACCGGAACCCTTATAAGAAGCTGGTATATTAACAGCAACTTCTTTAGGATTTAAGGTAGGTTTGCCCTCTGCTGTCAACCCCCATCCTAAAGGAATTTCTAAACCTTGATAAGCAAAATGTTTTACCTTTCCACCGCTTACCGCACCCGTTGCCATATCGATAATTACCGGACAATTTGTACCCGTAGGAATTCCCCAAGAAATTGAATTATTACCTAATTTGGCAACGCTTCCACCAAAGGGAGCTAAATCGACAACGTTGGTATCTGTAGTAGCAAATCCAACCATTCCCGCTTCGGCAGCCATGCGCGTATAATATCCAGCCACTCCGAAGTGATTACTGTTGGTAACACCGACAACCGCTATCCCAGTTTTACCGGCTGCGGCGATCGCTATTTCCATTGCAACTTTAGCAGCATATTGTCCCGGTGCTGCATCTGCATCGATGCGAATCAAACTTGGACGCTCATCAATTATGTTTATTTGCGGCTTGGGGTTAATTCTTCCGCTTTTTAAACTTTTGTCATAACCGATAATTTGCTGCAATCCGTGAGAATCTATTCCCCATAAATTCGCTTCTACTAAATGAGTAATTAATGCTGTTTGTGCTTCTGATGATAAGGAATGAGTTTTGAGTACTTGTGTAAGGAAATCATGTAAAGTAGGTGGTTGGATTAAGAGGGTTTGCATGGGATAATTATTTTATAGCAAGAGAAATATAACTACGATTTTACATGTTTAGTCAGGGTAAATAAATATGAACGAGAACCAAGAAACTTTAGTAGAAACAAATGTCCGGTACAATATTGAATTTAAAGGTAAACATATTGTCATTGAGAATTTACCAGTTCATATGAACGAGGAAAGTGAAGAATATTATGTTTCTTCTACGGTAATAGAATATTTAATAAATGTCGTTTTAGAACAATTCACGGAAGCTTCAGAAGCTGAAGAAGAATAGTTGGATAGGGAAATTAAATCAGTTAACAAACGCAACCTGTCTTTACAACTAAGAATCATTAGTCCACTCAGGTGTACTTTTGTTGTGTAAAAGATGCTGTATTTATTTGGTAATTAAGATTGTATAAATGTTAACCTGCAACCGCTGGCACATGAGGTTTATAAATATCGACAGCTTGATAATTCATTTTCTCTTCATTTCCGACAAACCGCTTAGTTTCCACTTCCCAACCTGACATTCCCCCATCAGGTAATGTTAATTCTTGTACAACGTTTGATTCAACTTTGACATCAAATGGTATTTCTTCAGTTCCCCAAATACTTGCTGTAACTTCAGCTTTTTCTGGAAACACTTGCAATCTCAACAATAAAGATATTTGATTCATATTTCTGACAATCAAATCTTTATAGCCATAAGCTACAGTCGCATCTTGTCCTAATGTAAAAAAGCGTTTTTCGCCGTGAGCGTCAATGCTGTGGTTGGAGCGTTCTATTACTTCAAAGTTTGCCCAAAGTAAAGCATTAAATAAAGTAGTGGAAATCTGACATAAACCACCACCAACATCATTAGTTAGTTTACCTCTAACTAACATTGGACCAGAACGAAAACCATTTTTAATTATAGGACGAGGAACGCGATTCCAAAACCCAAATATTTGCTGTGGCTGCAAAATTAACCCATCTATCTTATTAGCCGCTAGCTGCATATTATAGAGACGATTTTCATTTACATTCGGTAAACCGGAACGTTTTTTAATAGGAGTGGTAAAGCTACTCCATTCATATTTATAGGAAGAAATATCTAAATGACTTTGTTTGCTCGCGTAGTAAAAAGAGTAGCCATGCAAAAGATTTTTACTAGATTTTCGCAAATGCTGTAAATAAGCTTTCAGGCTGCGTAAAGAGTTATTCATAGCTGTATCAAATAAAAAATCTGATTCTAGTAATTTAAAATCATTTTTACAAATTATCTGAAATTAAACCAGGATAGAGTTTTAATTTAGTTATAATTACTTAATTTTAATAATTTTATACTACTGTAATAAGTTATATCTACCGAAAGAGATATTTTTCAAGTAAAGCCACTCAATCCTGTAACCTGAAAATGAGAGCGGTATGGTGTGAGAAGCAATAATTTATGAAAGAATTAATAACCAAGGAACTTCCACAAATTAAAAATTGGCGAGATGAGTTAATCGAAAGTTTAAAATTATCTAACTCTGCTGAAGATTGGTTGTCTCTGGATGATTCGGAAAAGCAGCGCGTTAATAATGCCAAACAACGTTTTCCTTTAATGGTTCCCGTAGGTTACGCTGACTTGGTAAACTGGCAAAATCCCGCCGATCCATTGCGTCAATTACTACTTCCATCAGACGAAGAAGAAAATGATATCGGCTCATTAGATACTAGTGGAGAAGAGTTTTCTACAGTAATTCCAGGCTTACAGCATAAATACGAGCAGACAGCGGTATTAATCGTCACTCAAGCCTGTGCTGGTCACTGTCGCTACTGTTTTCGGCGACGGTTGATGAGTAAAGATGTGATGGTAAAGGAAACTATCGAGGATTTACAAGAAGCTATAGCTTACATTAAACAGCATCCTGAAATTGATAACGTGTTGCTTTCTGGTGGAGATCCAATGGTTTGCAGTACTCGCCGTTTAGTTAACCTATTTGCAGCGTTATCTCAAATTCCTCACATTTGGCAAATTCGCATCAGCAGTAAATTACCCGCTTTTCTGCCCTCTCGCTTCACTACAGATCCAGAATTATTAGAGGTTTTACAACAGTATAATTCCCGCTTTCAGATAGTAATTCAGTGTCATTTTGACCACCCCCGCGAAATCACACCTTTAGCAGAAAAAGCATTATTTAACTTACGAAAAGCAGGTTGTTTATTAACTTCGCAAATTGCATTTATGCGCGGAGTCAATGCAGAAGTTGATACAATGACAGAATTATTTAAAAGGCTGCATCGCTTGGGTGTAATTCCTCAGTATTTATTCCATCCGCGCCCTGTAAAACACGCGACTCATTTTCAATTGCCGATTATTGAAGCTATGCAGTTAGTAGAAGCAATACGCCAGCGTTGCAACGGCTCGGTGAAACGCTTTCGCTATATCTTGACGCACTCTGATGGAAAGTTAGAATTAGTCGGTTTAATGCAAGGTTCACCCATGCAGTTAGCTGCTAGATGGCATCAGGTAAGAAGAGGTTTGGATAAGTCTGGTTTAATGCTGGTTGATATTGATAAGGATACGGTTTGGTTGGAAGAGGGTAATGGGTAAATATAATTCGTAATTCGTAATTGGTATTTAAATTGTAGGGTGTGTTACGGCACGAATTAATTTTATGAAAAGATGATTATGTTTGATAATGCCGTAACGCACCATGATGTATTAAGAAAATGATGAATTATCTCTTGGAATTAAACTCCTAAACCGCTCTGTTAAAATTACCAATTGCGATAAAGCTGCTCTGCATAATGCAAAATATCTTCATTGGGAAGTTTAATTTTAGGTTGCTGCTTGGGATATAAATTTTCGATAGCGGTTGTATCTTGCTCGACAACTGTATCTATCGCTTTAAGCATCGATTTTTTAAACAAACTTTTCATAAATGGATATTGAAATTGAGTAAATACAACTTCAAAAACTTTAGTTTTTTCCTCTGCCTCCGGATAAAGAGAAATCACCTGCACAAAATTGCCGAATGCAGCTTTACCGTATAAAACAATCGTTGAGGGAAAAATGTATTCTACGGTTGTTTTGAGAATTTTAGGAATAGTCATTAAAACTGGATTACCAAGAATTTCTTTGAAGCTGTTATTTGCTCTTGTGGATTCCTGTTGAACTTTGAGTGTATATCCCTGTTTTTCCGAAGCGGTAACTTTATTAGCAACAATTTGAAATAAGTCGCGATGAGTTCCATTTTGATGATTAAAATCGTAATTAATCAGCAGATTACTTAAAAAATCGCCTTGAATACTCTTTTCCCCTGCAATTCCTAAAAATTCGTATTCCAAAGCGATTTTTTGATGCAATTCTGGAATTTCTTGTTTAGGCTCAAATCCACCATAAGTCCATATATAATCTCCGATAACTTGCAATCCCAGAGATTCAGCTAAAGGTTGATTGTTTAACTTCCCATCCTGATATCTACCTTTACCATCAAATTGCAAAGCATGAAAAGGACAAACAATTGTATTTCTCTCTTCACAAATCCAGCCATTTGATAAAGGTGCTTGCATATGGGGACAAATATTATTCAATGCAAACACTTCCCCTTTAACGTTTTGCCAAATTACATAATCCTTGCCGTTGAGAGTTATTTTATTCGGCTTGTTTACTCCCAACATTGATTTGTGAGCAATCAACCAAGGGGTACCTGGTAAAATTGGTTTCATATTTTTACTCCAAAATTGCAAATTAATATGGGGTACCTTAAGAATTACTCCAAGTCGCTAAAAATGCGACATATAATTCATGTTTTATTGAATCTAAAATATGACAAATAATTCACGTTTGTCAATAGGTTGCAAGAAAATTAGTTAAATAAATGACAGACAAAAAGCCATCAATGCGCCGTCAACCCAAGCAAAAACGCAGTCAAGAGCGGGTAAATCGAATTTTAGATGCAGCGGCAGAAGTATTTTTAGAAGTGGGTTTTGATGTCGCGACAACTCACGATATTGCGGCTCGTGCTGATACCGCAATCGGTTCGCTTTACCAATTCTTCCCCGATAAGTTAGCGATTTTTCACGCTTTGGAATTACGTCACATCGAGCAAGGGCGTATTTTAGGAAGTCAAATGTTTGCTTCAGAAATGGCTCAACTGCCTTTAGAGGACTTTATCGCGCAAATGGTGGATAAATGCTTGAAATTCTTCGATAATCCCGCCCCTAAAGTCATGTTTATTCAATATTTTACAAATCCCACTATTTTTAAGTCTATTGACGAAAGCTTTACTCAAGAATTTGTTAAGGGACTTGCAAAGGTGCTTTCCTTACGCAATCCCAGCTTGACTGCTCAAAAGTGTCATTTAATAGCAGACGTATGCACGCAATCTGGTAATGCATTATTATTGGTTGGTTTACGCAGCGATGAAAACTACCGTCAGCAAATTATTTCTGAAATCAAGAATTTAGTTACAGCTTATTTGCATCCTCATGTTGGGGATGAAATAATGCACGAATTAAGAATGAAATTTTTTGCACATTTATTGGATGATGTTGGTGGGAGGGCGGGTAAGATGCCCACTCCACAAGAATTGGAAGTAATAAAATGTCCGCATTGCCAATCAGACAGCATTTCTAAAAATGGTCATCGTCAAAATAAACAGCGATATATTTGCAAAGAATGTGGGAAGCAGTTTTTAGAGAGTTATTCGCCAAAGGGTTATTCAGAGGAAGTTAAGCAACGATGTTTAGATTTATATCGAGGAGGTATGGGGTTTCGAGCGATTGAGAAGAAGACAGGAATTTCTCATAATACTGTGATTAATTGGGTGAAGCAGGCAGGGATATAAATTGGTTATTTATAATTTGTCTAAGGTTGTAAATTCACTAACGGTATCTAAATAGCAACAAAAATATTTATAAACTTAAAAAATATTAATAAGAGTGTATTTCTATTTGTAGAAAATTGTATCTATTTTATATATCCTTTTAAAATAATCAGGACTTACGCAATTGTCACAATGCCAGTTTGGTGCGTGACACTGAAAACATCGTTACTACGTTCACAGTTACTCAAAGTGTCACAGCACCCTACAAGAAAAATGTGCCGGTTGCGTAAGTCCTAATAATGTAATTACTATGAGCAAATATAAGCAAAAGATTGAATTACTTAAAGGCTACTGTATTATTCCTATCAAACCGAAAGTAGATTATGAAGAGTATATCAAAAACTTAGAAAATGAAACTACCTGCGAACTTCCACCAGATTACTTAGAGTTTATATTGAATTATAGTGGTTTTGCATTTAATAATGTAGTTTATAATTTTTTTAACTCATACGAAGAGAGTGATGAACAGTTACTTAGTGTCTGTTTTGGTATGTTGCCCGGTAATGGCTATGACTTAATTAGAAACTACCATACTTTTAAAGATAGAATTCCTCCTAATTTTTTACCTATTGCTTGTGATGCATTCGGTAATTTAGTATGTCTTTCTGTGCATGGAGAAGATAAAGGATGCGTTTATTTTTGGCAGCATGATGCTGAAGAAACAATCGGAGAAAAACTTTCTAAATATCCAGAAGATATACATCTTGTTTCCAAATTTTTTTACGAGTTCATTAATTCACTAGAGAAATATGAGGAAGATGACGACGAGTAGAACTTTCGTGGTTTAATTAAACTCCTTATATAATTGTGCAATCTCAAAAAACTCTGCGTACCTCAGCGCTACCTCCGCGCTCCTTTGCGTTTAAACAAATGCTAAAAATCGGAATCCTATTCGAGAGCCAATCCGACATCATGTCAAACCCTAGCGCGAGTGTTGAAACTCACTACCACTGGCGCGAAACTGAAGAAGTGGAAGCTGTTGCGACTAATTTAAAAGGTTATTAGTTATACCATTTCTTTATAAAGATGCGCCGAATATAGCCCATGTAGATGGGCTTTGTTTGAATAGCCCCAGCCTTATAGGCTGCGGGCAATTTAGCGCAACCTCATACAGAATTGGTATTAGACAATGCCGTAACGCACCATTATGTATTCATAAAATTATCAATTACGTTTTCAAATTAAGCAGCTAAACCACAACTGATAAAAATGACTGGTAAAAAATTATCAAATATAGTCATCAAACTCTTGAATCTATTGCACGCTCTTTGATTTATTTAACGCAGTAATAAAATTAACCATAACCTCACAGTGATTGTCTAACTTTTGGTATATTTATAAACCTAAATAAATGTATACTATTTTCTCTATATCTTACAAAATAAGCTTAAATATTTATAATAATTAAGGATACAAATACTTAATTAAAAGGAATTTATTGAATTAAGCGAATTGGAAATAACCATTAAGGGGCATTGTTGCGGAAGATATAGAGAGGCAATATTATCCTTGGAAAACAGCTTAATGTAAATGTATCTCTACAATCCCAAATTTCAAATCCCAAATTAAATTGACACCTACAAACATAATTCAAGATTTGTCATCTATGAATTTACAAAGAGTGCGAATTGTGTCGGAAGTAATGCAGACAGAAGTGGCTTATATATCTCCAACTGTCTCCGTACTTCATATCCCTCAAATGATGGCAGAGAAGAAAGTTAGTTTTGTTGTAGTTGCAGAAGAGGAATCAGAAGAAGCAGTTTTTCCTGTAGGCATAATTACAGAGCGCGATATTGAGCAAATTCAAGCTTTAAAACTGGATTTAGAGAATATTGAAGCGCAAACAGTGATGAGCGCTCCCTTATTATACGTGCATCCAAATGACTCGCTCCTTGATGCTCGTCTTCTCATGCAGCGAAAATATGTACAACAATTGCTGGTAGTTGGGATGCTGGATAATTGGTAAGAATTGTCACTAACTCTAGTTGTTTACCAGCAGAATATTGTGTTACAAAACATTGGTTTACTGGTTTAAAGCAAGAATTAGAAGCAAAAACAGCACGATTAGTACAAGTAAACCAAAAATTTCCTTTGAAAATGACTCAATTCCAACACAGCCAGGAAGAACAGTTTCAAGCTTCCATCGAGTCGGAGAAACAAGTTTCACAAACAAATGCCGAACTTGTTAAAGTCAATCAACAATTAAGCGAAAGCCTTGAAGAACAAGCTGTTCTAGAAGAAGAATTACGCCAGCAAAACGAAGAATTACTTATCGCTCATGAAAATGCAAAGTTACAGCAACAGCGTTATGAGGATTTGTTCGAGTTTGCTCCCGATGCCTATTTAGTCACTGATGTCAATGGAATTATTCAAGAAGCTAACCGTGCAGCTATAAATTTGTTTTGTGTTTCCCCAAAATATCTGATAGGTAAACCAATATTTATTTTTATTCCCAAGCAAAACCGTAAAACCTTTCGTACTCAAGTGAACTTTGTAGAGCGGGTGGAAGATTGGGAATGTCCGATACAGCCCAGAGGAGGCACTCCTTTTTACGTCACAATTACTATAACCAGCATAAACAATCTAGAGGGTAAGCTGGTGGGCAAGCGGTTAATGATTCGCGATATTTCCAAACGCAGACAGGAAGCAGAGGAGAAAATTAAACAACAGGCTGCTCTACTTGATATTACAACAGATGCAATCATAGTTTGCAATTTGGAGAAGCAGATACTGTTCTGGAATCAAGGAGCAGAAAGTTTGTATAAATGGCTTGCAGATGAAGTGAAAAATCACACGATTCAAGAGTTTTTGGATAGCAGCAATTCCTCTGAAATTGAAAAAGCTTTTGCCACTGTCTTAGAAGAAAATTTTTGGTCGGGTGAGTTGCAGCAAGTTACAAAAAGTGGTAAGGAAATAGTTGCCTATAGTCGTTGGACTTTAATGCGCGACGAGCAAGATAACAATGAAACACCTCACATTAGCAAGGAGAGAGCAAGGGAAGAGGTAGCACAAGGTAACCCCAAATCAATTTTAATAGTTAACACCGACATCACCGAGAAAAAACAACTCGAAGCCCAATATTATCGAGCGCAACGTCTGGAAAGTCTGGGTACCTTAGCTAGTGGTATCGCTCACGATTTGAATAATATATTAACCCCTATTCTTACAGGCACTCAACTACTACAACTTAAACTTCCCGATTTAGAAGAGTCAAGTCGGTTTATTCTCAAAATGCTGGAAGATAACTCCCATCACGCTGCCGAGCTTGTTCAGCAAATTACATATTTTGCTAGGGGAGCAGAAGGAAATTACGTTCCCATCCAATTAGTAAACCTAACGAGGGAAATTAAGCAGATTGTCGAAAGTACATTTCCTAAATCAATTGAATTTAGTTCTCAAATACCAAATCCGCTGTGGATATTACAAGCACAGCCAACCCAAATACATCAATTACTGATGAATCTGTGCGTTAACGCTCGCGATGCCATGCCAGAGGGGGGTAAACTCACGATTTTAGCTAAAAATCGATACATCGATCAAAAATATAGCAGCATGAATCCAGGGGCAAGGGTTGGTGATTACGTACAGATAACCATTGCCGATACCGGATGTGGTATACCAAAAGAAATTCAGGATAGAATTTTCGATCCGTTTTTCACCACCAAGGAAGTAGGAAAAGGTACGGGATTGGGGCTTTCTACAGCAGTTGGCATCGTCAAAAACCACGTTGGTTTTATCAAGGTTTCCAGTCAAGTAGGTAAAGGTACTCAGTTTCAGATATATTTGCCCGCCACCCAGCAACAAGAAATAAAACAAACATCTGACTCCAAGGTAAGCAACGGTAACGGGGAATTAATTCTGGTGGTGGACGATGAAACATATATTCGAGAAACGACTAAAAACACCCTTGAATACCATAACTATAGAATAATTGCTGCTATTGATGGCTTTGAGGCTTTTTCCTTATATGCTCAGCACAAAAATGAAATTAGCTTGGTATTGATAGATATTCAAATGCCTTTAATAGATGGTTCCCAAGTTATTCAAGTTGTGCGACGAATGAATCCCGATGTCAAAGTTATTGCTATCAGCGGACTTGACTCCAATCGCCAGCTTTTACAAGCAGATAATATTAGAGTAGAAGCATTTTTACACAAGCCTTATACTCTTGAGGAATTATTAGAAGCGATAAAAGATGTTTTAAATGGGAGTAGGGAATAGGGCATTGGGCATTGGGCATTGGGCATTGGTGATTAACAACTTCTTCCTAACTCCTAACTCTTAACTTATAACTCCTAACTCCTAATTCCTAACAACTGCTAGTCTAATATAAGCAGCGTGAAATGGTTTCCCTCGCTGCATTTAGGAGGAGATATCAAATACAAAAGAGATATCGTTGTTATTGGTACTTCGGCTGGTGGTGTAGAAGCGCTTTCTAATTTAGTAAGTTATTTACCATCGGATTTAGATGCTGCCATATTCATAGTTTTACATATACCGACTTACGCCACTAGCGTCCTACCGCAAATTCTTAACCGTGCTGGAAAATTACCAGCTTCTCATCCTAAAGATAATCAAGAAATTCGTGCAGGGCATATTTATATTGCTCCACCGGACTATCATTTATTCGTTGAACCCGGATATATTAATTTGCTACGCGGACCTAAAGAAAACAACCATCGTCCCGCTATTGACCCTTTATTTCGTAGTGCAGCAAGGGCTTACGGAAAGCGAGTGGTGGGAGTAATACTTACAGGTACCCTCGATGATGGTACCGCAGGACTGCAAGCAGTAAAAATGCGCGGTGGTACGGCAATTGTGCAAAGTCCGGAAGATGCTATTTATAAAGGAATGCCGCGTAGTGCGATTCGTCACGTTGAAGACATTGATTATATTTTGCCATTGTCGGAGATTCCCCAGGCATTAGTAGAACTAGCAAATACACCCGTGGAAGCCAAAACAAATAACCCCGTGTCCCAGCAGATGGAAATAGAAACTGATTTCGTAGACATGGATATGGCAACTCTACATAATAGTCTTTTAGATTTTTTAAAGCGTTTATATCCCCCATTATCGCCCTTTTAAAGAGGGACTTTAACGAAGCCATCCAATAGTAAAATTGTTCGGAGCAAATAAATTTAATATCAGAATTACTTCCCATATTTTATATATTTGGGCATAGGATATTACATGAAAGATACACCAGAAAACCCCGAATTAGAAAGTTTATTAGAATACATAAAAAATAACCGTGCCTTTGATTTTAGCGGTTACAAACGTGCTAGTTTGAGTCGTCGTATTCGCAAGCGGATGCAAATAATTGATATAGAAAACTATGTCGAGTATTTAGATTATTTAGAGGTTCATCCGGACGAATTTGCTGAGCTATTCAATACAATTTTAATTAATGTCACCGCTTTCTTCCGAGAACCAGCAGCTTGGGAATATATCGCTAGTGAAATTATTCCGAATATCATTAATAACAAGCAAGCTAACAAGGCAATTCGTATATGGAGTGCTGGATGCGCTTCTGGAGAAGAAACCTACACCGTTGCGATTTTGCTAGCGGAAGCTTTGGGTATGGAAGAATACTCGCAGCGAGTCAAAGTTTTCGCGACAGATGTAGATATGGAAGCTTTAAAATATGCTCGCCATGCAAATTATACTCATAAACAAGTCGCAAATATTCCCTCAGAATTATTAGACAAATATTTTGAGCCTATAAATAATCATTTCAGCGTGCAAAAAGAATTGCGTCGCGGGGTGATTTTTGGCCGTCATGATTTAGTGCAGGATGCACCTATTTCTAGAATTGACTTGCTGATATGCCGCAACACCTTAATGTACTTTAATAGCGAAACCCAAAGTAAAATTATCGACCGCTTTCACTTTGCTTTAAATAATGGTGGTTTCTTGTTTTTGGGTAAAGCCGAAATGCTGTTTAGCCGCAATAATTTATTTTCACCTTTAGATTTAAAACAACGAATATTTACCAAAATTCATAACGGTAACTTTCGAGAAATGGTCATGGAAATGGGTTACTCAAACAACCAAAAACAAGTTCCTCAAATGATTGAGCGTCAGCGCATTTATGAAGCAGTCTTTGAAATAGACCCAGTTGCTCAAATAGTTTTAGATGCCAAAAGCACAATTATTTTAGCCAACGCAAAAGCCCGTAATATATTTAATATTAATATTAAAGATATTGGTCGTTCGTTACAAGATTTAGAAATTTCCTATCGTCCTGTAGAATTGCGATCGCGAATCGACCAAGTTCACAGCAACCGACGTGCTATTTCTTTAAAAGACATAGAATGGTCAACTCCAGAGCGCGAAACCAAGTATCTTGATGTGCAGATTATGCCATTAATGCATAACAGTACCGATGAACTATTAGGAATCAAAATTATTCTTAGTGACGTTACCCGCTTTAAACATTTGCAGCAAGAATTAGTCCATGCCAACCAAGAGCTAGAAACAGCTTACGAAGAACTCCAATCCACGAATGAAGAATTAGAAACTACCAACGAGGAATTACAATCAACTGTTGAAGAACTAGAAACAACCAATGAAGAATTGCAATCTACCAACGAAGAATTGGAAACAATGAACGAAGAACTGCAATCTAGCAACGAAGAATTGCAGACAATGAACGAAGAAATGCGCGAAAGTAGTGAAGAACTCAACCGAGTTAATACTTTTCTAGAGTCTATTTTGACAAGTTTACGTTCTGGGGTAGTAGTTCTAAGTAGCGAATTGCAGATTTTGATTTGGAACCGTAAAGCAGAAGACTTATGGGGATTGCGGTTTGAGGAAGTATTTTCACAACACTTTATGAGTTTAGATATTGGTTTACCTGTAGAACAACTCAGACAACCGCTACGAGCAATTCTTAATGGTGAAAGAAATAGTCATGAACTGACATTAAATGCCAGAAATCGCAGAGGTAAATCAATTGAATGTCAAATCATTTTAACTCCTCTTAATAATTCAAAATCAAATATTCAAGGAATAATTTTGTTAATGGAAGAACGCGAACAAATTTAAATAATACTATGATTAATTGGGTGAAGCGGGCTGGGATATTAATATCAATGTTAAAAAATAAATGCAAAAAATCGGAATCTTATTCGAGAGTCAATCCGACATCATGTCAAACCCTAGCGCGAGTGTTGAAACCCACTACCACTGGCGCGAAACTGAAGAAGTGGAAGCCGTTGCAACTAATTTAAAAGAACTCGGTTATGAAGTTGATTTAATCGGAACATTAGACGCTTTACTAGAAAGATGGCGACAAAATCAATTACCCGAATTCATCTGGAATCTTTCAGTTAGAACAACATCGCGCAATCGTACCGCTTTAGCACCGGCAATTTTAGAGCAATTGGGTATACCCTACACTGGTGGAGATGCAACGGTAAAAAGTCTGACGTTGAATAAAGACTTTCTCAAACCCGTTTTGCAGTGGAGGGGAATTTCAACACCAGCTTGGTATCGTTATGGAGTTGATGAGGAAATAACACAACCACCTTGGAAAAAATGTATTCTCAAACCTGCTTGCGAAGGATATTCATTAGGTTTGCAAGTTTGGGAAGCATCAGCAGGATTAGCGGAATTACAGAATAAAGTAAAGCAATTACATCAGCAGTTTCAAGCCGCCGTATTATGCGAGCAATTTATTTCCGGGCGTGAGATTACCGTGGGTGTCGTAGGAAATGATGCTCCTGTTTTTATTGGAGCGGTAGAAACTGTAACGACAGAAGGCGCAGTTATGCAACAGCAAGTATTAGATTTACAAGCAAAAAGACGCGGTGGTTTCCAAAAAATAAACGTAGATTTGTATATTCCACAGTTGCGGAAGTTGCGAGAAATAAGTTTAGATTTAATGCAATTACTCAAACCTTTAGATTATGCTACTTTCGATTTTCGAGTTGACAACGACAATCAAGCATATTTATTAGATATCAACGCCGACGCAACCCTTCACCCAAAACGCTCCTTAGCTCAAATTGCTCTGCAAAATGGTTTATCTTACAAACAATTGATTGAAGTGATTTTGCAAACGGCGATGAAGAAGTTAGTTGTTAGTGGTTAGTTGTTAGTTGTTATTAATTTTTGGATTTCTGATTTAGGGATTTAGGAGTTATCAAAAATTATCTCCCCCCTCTTCCCCCTCTCCCCCCTCTTCCCTCTCTTCCCCCTCTCACATGAAATCTCGCTCATTAAAAAACATAGCCGGAATAGTCGCGATCGCAACTCTCGTCAGCAAATTATTCGGGTTGCTGCGTTCGACTTGTATTGCTGCGGCTTTTGGAGTGGGTGCTGTAGCAAATGCGTTTAATTATGCTTATATTATTCCTGGGTTTTTACTGATTGTTGTCGGCGGCTTAAATGGGCCTTTGCATACTGCTTTAGTCAGCATTTTAGCGAGAAGGGATGAAGAGGATAGCAAGGATTTAGTTGCGGCTATTGCAACTCTATTAACTTTGATTTTGATTCCTTTCACCTTGCTAATAATTATTTTCGCACCTTTTCTTATTGACTTATTAGCACCGGGATTAAATTTTCAAGTTAGAGAAATTGCCATTTTACAGTTACAAATTATGGCTCCTCTGGCTTTGTTAGCTGGGCTAATTGGAGTCGGAGTAGGTAGCTTGAATGCAGCAGATTTATACTGGCTACCTTCCGTAAGTCCAATGTTATCTAGTATTGCTGTAATTTCAAGTTTGGGTATTTTAGCTTGGCGTTTGGGAGATGAAATTAACGCACCACAAAATCTGCTTTTGGGTGGAATGGTTTTGGCTGCGGCAACTTTAGCGGGTGCTTTACTTCAATGGTTTGTGCAGTTAATCGTACAGGCACGGTTCGGTTTATTAACAATTCGTCCCCGGTTTAATTTTCGCTCTGGGGAAGTTAAGCAAGTTATGCGGTTAATGGCTCCAGCGACACTTTCGGCTGGTATGTCTAATATCAACCTTTACGTAGATTTACGCTTTGCTTCTTTTATTCCGCAAGCGGCTGCAACTCTTAGCTATGCTGAATTACTTTCGCAAACGCCGAGAGGATTGTTATCAAGTATATTGTTAGTTCCGCTACTGCCAAGCTTTTCCCGACTCGCTGCAAATCAAGAATGGGATCAACTTAAAGAACAAGTTCGTCAAAGTATTGTAGTTACAGCTTTGATAATTTTACCTTTGAGTGCTTTGATGATGGCGTTAGCGACTCCCATCGTCAAAATAGTTTACCAGCGTCAGGCATTTGATAATCAAGCAGTGCAAATGGTTTCGTCGGTTTTAGTAGCTTATAGTTTGGGAATGTTCCCCAGTGTTGGAAGACAAATATTAACGCGGGTATGTTATGCGTTGAATGATGCTAAAACCCCGTTTCGCATCAGCGGATTTAATATTTTACTCAATTTTGGCTTAGATTACTTTTTAGTTAAAAGCTTTGGAATATCGGGTTTAGTATTCGCTTCGATGGGTGTGAATTTAATTGCTGGAGGAATGCTGTTAATTTATCTGCATCGTCAACTTAACGGTTTACGTTGGAGAGAATGGAGTTTACCAATTTTAGGTTTGACTTTAGCTAGTACAATTACGGGTTTAACTTCTTGGGTTACGAGTTTAGGAATTGAAAGAGTTTGGCAAGCTGAAGGATTGATATTTGATTTGGTTCAACTGAGCGTTTCTGCAATTTTTGGTTTGATAATTTTTAGTTTAATTATGGTGTTGTTAAGGATTAGAGAAGTTGATTTATTGTTTTCCCGGTTGCGGAGGTGAGTTAGTTAACGCGCAAACAGACAGAGCGAGGTCACGCCCGCGCTTTTCAACCCAGGGTGGAAAAGCGATATTAGCAGATTTATCTGCCTAGATACTTAATGTCTATCATGGTGTGGGTCGTTTATATAGGTTATTTAATAAGACATAAAATGGTGCAGCAAACATAATCCGTAAAGTAGCGATAATGCTATTAGGCATAGAACTTAGTGGAATCAGTAGAGGTTGCTTGAGTCAGCCTAAGAATTCATTTAATAGGCTCTAAAGTTCCAATTAATAAACCCTCTTTCATCTGCGATAGGGGAAACCGATACTATTCGGGTTTATCATTAAAGTTTTTATTTCTATAACAAAATAAGTATTTTTTCTGGTGCTTAAGTTGTTTAAATCACTAGAATGAAGGTAGATACTTATTCATACTGCTTACTTATTTGCAGTTAAATAGGAGGAAAATGACTGACCATGAATGCACTGTTTCTGTAATTATTCCTGTATACAATGGCGGCACAAATTTTCGTCACTGTTTATCTAGTTTGACTCAAGTAGTAACTCCCTCAACAGAAATCATTGTGGTAGCAGATGGAGATACTGATGGTTCCTCTCTTGTAGCTGAAGAATTTGGTTTAAAAGTCATCAAACTGCCTATATCTGGAGGTCCTGGGAGAGCTAGAAATTTGGGTGCATGGGCAGCAAAAGGAGATATTATTTTCTTCGTGGATGCTGATGTTGTTATTTCTCAGAAAGCAATTAGTCAAGTACAGAGAGCTTTTGATGCTCAACCGGACTTAGCGGCTGTAATTGGTTCTTATGATGATGCCCCAGGAGCTAGCAATTTCTTATCGCAGTATAAAAACTTATTTCATCATTATACTCATCAGAAAGCTAGAGAAGAAGCTTCTACTTTTTGGGGTGCTTGCGGGGCTATTCGTCGGGAAATTTTTCTCTCTATAGGAGGGTTTGACGAAAGCTATCGCCGACCTAGCATAGAAGATATTGAATTAGGCTCTCGTCTTAAGGCTGCTGGCTATAAAATTCGGCTTTGTAAGGATTTGCAAGTTAAGCATTTAAAGTATTGGGATGTGTTTTCTCTACTAAAAGCTGAATTATTTTATCGTGCCATACCTTGGACGGAATTAATTTGGCGATCGCGCAATTTAAGTAATGACTTAAACTTGGAACTTAAAAGCCGCTTGAGTACGTTGATTGTCTATATTTTACTGTGTTCTTTAGTTGTAGTTTGGTGGCACCCTGCATTTTTTGCAGTTGTTTTAATTGCTAGTTTATTCCTATTAAAATTAAATTCACCTGTTTATTATTTCTTTCATAATAAACGTGGTTTTTGGTTCGCCTTAACTGTGATTCCCTGGCATTGGTTTTACTATACCTATTGTGGTTTTGCATTTGCTTTTGGTACCGCGAAATATTTTTGGTCTGAGTTGGTTGCATCCAAACTTACTCCTAATTCTGTCTACCAAAATAAATCACCAAATATAGCAAGGCTGTAATCACTAATCTAAATAGATTTAAAATGTTCAGTTTTTGACTCAGCTAAAGCAAAAGTATAATTTTGCGTTTGACTTTGGCATTGTACGATAAACAACACTTAAATATCAAAACATGAAAAATAATTCTGTTTTAGTTGTTGGAGCAGGTCCTGCTGGATTAACTGCTGCCTATGAATTGGTCAAAAAAGGTATTCAGCCAATTGTTTTGGAACAAGCAGATAAGGTAGGCGGAATTTCCCGTACCGAGACCTATAAAGGTTATCACTTTGATATTGGCGGACATCGATTTTTTACTAAAGTAGCTGAAGTCCAACAGTTATGGAACGAGGTATTGGGAGATGAATTTATCAAGACACCACGTTTATCACGTATTTACTATGAAGGAAAGTTTTTTCAATATCCTTTAAGTGCTTTTGATACTTTATACAAGCTTGGTATCTTTGAAAGTTTGTTAATTTTGTTGTCTTATTTGAAAGTAAAACAAAAACCACTGACCATTGAAGAAAATCTAGAGCAGTGGGTAATAAATCGTTTCGGAGTCAGACTTTACAAGACTTTCTTTAAAACTTACACAGAAAAAGTTTGGGGAATTCCCTGCAACCAGATTCAAGCAGAATGGGCAGCACAAAGGATTAAAGGTTTATCACTTAAAAAAGCAATTACTAATGCTTTATTTGGTGGTAATGATACCAAAACCCTAATTAAAGAATTTGATTATCCTTTGTTGGGGCCAGGGATGATGTGGCAGCGATTCGCAGAAAAGGTGGAAATGGCAGGAGGAGAGGTGCATTTGAACACCCGCGTACTCGGTCTAGAACATAATAATCGCCGGATAATAAAAGTTATTGCACAACGAGGCGACAATATAGTTCAGTTAGAGGCAGAAAATTTCATTTCTAGTATGCCTCTAACAACTTTGATAAACAGACTAGATCCATCCCCACCAAGTGAAGTATTTGAAGCTGCAAACCAACTTAAGTATAGAGATTTCTTGATTGTATCGTTGATAGTTGATGCACCTGACCTATTCCCTGATAACTGGATTTATATCCACAGTCCTGGAGTACAAGTAGGACGAATACAGAACTTCAAAAATTGGAGTCCTGCGATGGTGCCTGACTCTAGAAAGACTTGTTTGGGGATGGAATATTTTTGTAATGCTGGTGAATCCTTGTGGGAAATGTCGGACGTTGAGTTAATTGATTTAGCAAAACAAGAATTAGAATCTCTGGGATTAGCGAAGGGTAAGACAGTAGAGGATGGAGTGGTTATTCGTCAGCCCAAAGCTTATCCAGTATACGACCATGAATATCGCAAAAATCTACAAGTAATTCAAAATTATTTGCAAACATTTGAAAATTTGCAAACGACTGGTCGTAATGGAATGCATCGTTATAATAACCAAGACCATTCAATGCTGACAGGATTGTTAGCGGCAAAAAATATTTTGGGTGAGAAGCATGATTTGTGGGAAGTGAATACGGAAAGGTCTTATCACGAAGAATTTACAACCAAGCCAAAAGCAGACGATCGAATTTTAGTGAAATAAAATTCTGAGTGGGTGTGTCTATCTATTAACCCAATGCTCGTTAAATATAATATTGCCGCGATTTTCCACATATTTTATCCAATGGAATTATCACAATTGCAGAATAGAAGATATAAAATATTCTTCTTTTTAATAAATATTATTATATATTTAATAGTATTTATTTCTCTCAATTGGCTTCAATTTACACCGAAGTCAGATGAACCGCATTACTGGAAAACAACTTTACTTTTTGCAAAAAGTTTGATTCCCGACTTAAATTTATTGAAAAATTATGGAGAACTCAATACACCGCTACCATTTATTATTTTTGGTAATCTAGAACGTATTTTTAAAGGTGGCATATTTGCCGGAAGACTCTTGAATATGATTCTTTCGTTCTGGATAACCTGTATTATCGGATTTGCTCAACCTGAACATCGTAAATCTTCAGTGCTTGCAATATGCGGTTTATTATTATGCCCTTATTACTTCCGATTGAGCACTTATTTTTACACTGATATCATCGCCACCTTCTTTGTATTTTTAGGATTTGTATTCTACATTCGCTCTTTCAATATTATTAGTAGCATAGCTTTTATATTGGCAATTGCATCCCGTCAATATATGTTGGTATTTCCGGTATCTATACTCGCTTTTGAATTATTTGATGTTTTTAAAAATCAATTATATATATTGAGAAAAAGAAACAAACATCATATTAAAGACAGCCAATTAAAAAATAAAAATCACAATCAAATTGAAAATAATATATTCTCAACTAGATTGGTCATGCCATTAATTGCTTCATTATCAATTTTAGGATGGTTTATATTCTTTAATGGCATTGCTCCTCAAGCTGGACTTGCCCGAACAAATACACCAGAAGTACAGCAAAGTTTGTTTTCTGTTGCACCTGATAGTAGCCTGTATTTTCTTGCTTGTGTGGGATTATATTTTGCGATCCCAGAATTATGTTTATTCTATACTCGCCTTTTATTTAGCCCTCATATTAATGCCCCTAAGCTACTAACGCTAAAGAATTTTTCATTAGCCTTTATCTTACTGATGCTTTTCATGATATTTCCACCATTACAAAGTCACGGACTATTAACAAATATCGGTCAAATACTACCAAATAATTTTTTAATGCTGACTTTATATTATGTCTTAGCTCTCATAGGAATTGTGCGATTTTCTCATCGTATTGATATTGCCTTTTGGATTTTATTAGTTAACTGTACTTTGATGATGAAAGCATTTCCTTGGGATAAATATGTTCTACCACTACTTGTTGTTTTTTGGTATTTAAAATCTATTCATTGTTTACATCAAGAAACACCTCACAATCTTACTTGTCCTAAATATTCGCAAATATAGATAAATTGATGAGAATGCACAGCTTAACGATAAACGAAAAAAGAATCAAGCAATCAACTAATTTAACTCCTTTAGTTTCAGTAATTATTCCGGCATATAATGCAGAAAATTTTATAACTACAACCTTAGAATCTGTACTATCTCAAACTTATAAAAATTTTGAAGTTTTAGTAATAGATGATGGTTCGCAAGATACAACAGCAGAAATTGTAAAATGTTTTGCTCAAAAAGACAGCCGAGTCACTTTACTCCAACAAGAAAATTTTGGAGTAGCAGCAGCTCGTAATTTAGGAATTAATCAATCTCAGGGAGAATTTATTGCGCCTATAGATGCTGATGATATTTGGTATCCACAAAATTTAGAAAAACAGGTGCAATGTCTTTTGCAGGCAGACACATCTGTAGGTTTAGTTTATTCCTGGTCAGTGGATATTAACGAACAAGGTAAATTAACTGGGAATTTCCGAGCTTCAAGTATTGAGGGAGATGTTTTCACAACTTTGCTATGTCATAACTTTCTAGGAAATGCGAGTTCAACTTTGATTCGACGTAGTTGTATAGAAAAAATCGGAGTTTATAACTGTGAATTAAAAGCACAAAATGCCCAAGGATGTGAAGATTGGGACTTTTATCTACGAATTGCAGAACATTTTAAATTTAAAGTTATTCCAGAGTTTTGTATTGGCTACCGCAAGATTGCGAATACCATGTCTGGTGACTATAAAAAAATGGCAAAATCTCATGATTTGATGTTGAAAGAAATTCAAACAAGACATAGAAAAATTCCCACCATATTTTATCGATTATCGAGGAGTAGTTTTTATATGTACTTAGCACGACAGAGTAACGTGTATAACAATCATCATCAGGCTCTATATTGGCTATCTCAAGCATTAAAGGTAGACTTCATTACACCTTTTTTTCGGATTGGTTTATATACCCTAACAATTAAAAGTTTATTTGGACTAATTGCTAGTAATCAGGATATTACTATTGATAACTTTGATAAACGGCGATTGGGTCGCATCTATTTTCAACTCTTCGTAGGAAGAGTATTTCATCGTTTATCACTTAGCAAATAACTTCTCTTTTATTACTGTAAAAAAGAACCAAGGAATTTAATTTTATGTTGTATCCAATTAAAGTAGTAGATGTTGAATTAAGTCTTCCCTTACAAGACATTCAAGATTTAGAGAGCTATATGCAAGTACAAGCATTAGTGCGCTTGCATGGTTTGCCAATTGGTTATGTGAAAGCCCCGGTTACTAATGGAAAGTGTCTGGCGACAAGTTTAAGTAAGCTAATTTTAGAACAATATAGTGAAACGATTATCAATCGTCTTTTAGAAAATGGTTTAGCAGCATCAACAACCAGAGAAAGTCTGAAAATTGAAGATTTATTTGATTTGCCGCAGCCAGAAATTAGAGATAATTTACCATTAGTAACCGTTGCGGTATGCACGAGAGATAGAACTTCTGATTTAGAATTATGTTTATCAGGATTAAAACAACTAGATTATCCTAATTTAGATATTTTAGTTATCGATAATGCTCCCAGTAATGAGGAGACTAAAAACTTAGTTGAAAGTTGTCCAGGTATTCGTTATGTTTGCGAACCTCGTCCGGGTTTAGATTGGGCAAGAAACAGAGCTATTATTGAAGCTAAAGGCGAAATTATTGCTTATACCGATGATGATGTTGTGGTTGACTGTGGTTGGGTAAAAGCTTTAGCAAAAGTATTTACCGAAAATCCAGAAGTTATGGCTTTAACTGGCTTAGTGGTGCCTTATGAATTAGAAACCGAAGCTCAAGTATTATTTGAGATGTATGGAGGTTTTGGTAGGGGTTTTGAACGCAAATGGTATCGGGTAAATAAAGGAGAAAAAGTCCCCGATTACTTATTAGGTACCGGACAATTTGGTACGGGTGCAAATATGGCTTATCGCCGTTGTGTATTCGATGAAATTGGTTATTTCGATCCAGCTTTAGATGTTGGTACAGTAACTAATGGTGCTGGCGACTTAGAGATGTTTTTTCGGGTTATAAAAGAAGGACATACCCTAGTTTACGAACCAAGTGCGATGATACGTCACCGACATCGCCGGGATTACGAAAAATTACGCCAGCAAATTACTAATAATGGAAGTCTGTATGCATATTTTGTATGCGGTGCTTTATCTTATCCCGAGCAAAGGCTTTCTTTTTTAAGAATAGGTATTTGGTGGATGTGCTATTGGAATATCCGCCGCTTATTGATTTCCTTTATTTCTCCCTCACTTTTTCCTCGTGATTTAATCTTAGCTGAACTTTGGGGGGCTTTCAAAGGTTTAACTCTTTATCAAAAAGCCCGTAAAAATGTGGCAAACATAGTTCATAAATATGGGGATATTCCTTCCGTTAAATCAAGAAATAATTCTTCCCAGGTATTGCTACAGAAGGTTTCTCAACCTAACAATGCTATCGCTGTACGTACAGTTGAATTATCCCAACCGATACAACCTTTAACCGATATCGCAGACTATTCCCGTGTCAGAGTATTTGCGACTTGGAATAACTCTCCTATTGGTAGTTGCGATATCAGCAATCAACAGCAATCAATTAGTGCCAGTCGTCTAATCGAAGAGATTGTAAAATACCTCAGTTACAAGCTAATTGAGATAGAAGATAACAAAAATCAAGCGTTCGCAGCATTAACTAAACGTTTGAAACCAATAGCACAACCTATTCAATTACCTACAAATATCCCAGTTTCCGTAGTAGTTGCGACCTTAGATAGACCTGATGATTTACGTAAATGCTTACAAAGTTTAGTAGCACAAAAAACGAAAAGAGAAGTTGAAATTATTGTTGTCGATAACAATTCAGCTTCCGGTTTAACTCCACCTGTAGTTGCAGAATTTCCAGGGGTAGTTTTAGTTAACGAAAAACGTCGGGGATTAGCTTATGCGAGAAATATGGGCTTTATTGTTTGCAGTGGAGATATTGCGATCGCGACTGATGACGATGTTATAGCACCTGAAGACTGGGTAGAAAAACTAGTTACTCCCTTCGCGAGAAAAGACGTAATGGTTGTTACGGGGAATACATTACCTATTGAATTAGAAACGAGATCGCAATACTTATTTGAGAACTACGGTGACGGAGGTTTGGGACGTGGGTTTCAAGGATGGGAAGTTGGGATCGATTGGTTTACGCAATTTCGGTTTTTTGCAGCACCAACCTGGAAACTAGGTGCAACAGCCAATGCAGCTTTCCGCACCAGTATCTTTAGACATTCAAAAATTGGTTTAATGAATGAAGCATTAGGTCCCGGTATGCCTTCGGGAGTAGGAGAAGATATCTATGTTTTCTATAAAGTGCTAAAAGCTGGTTACACAATAGTCTACGAACCCACAGCACAGGTCTGGCACAAACACCGTCGCGACATGAAAGCATTGCGTCGGCAACTTCACGGTTACAGCAAGGGTATAGTTTCTTATCATCTCACTACTTTGCTTGCGGATGGTGATTGGCGAATTTTCCCTACTTTAATGATAAATACCCCAATGTGGCATTTCAAGCGAATTTATTATCGCTTGAGGGGTTGGAGCAATTATCCCATTGGCTTAATTCTATTAGAAATTGCTGGAAATCTTGCTGCACCTTGGTGTTTATGGCAGTCTTATCGTCGGGTAAAACGTGAAGGACGGAGTAATTATTATCTTCCGATTTCTCAACGGCAAAATCAACCCATAGAAGTTGAATCCAAAGCATCGGAATTAATTATGAATTAGTCCGTGCTTTTAGAGATGTAGTAAAACTACATCTCTACGATTAAATTAACTTGTTGTTATTCAAATGTCTTTAACTCACAATCCTTTTCGTTGGCGCTTAGCTTATCTCTATGATTTACTGCGAGAGTTGGTAAATCGGGAGATAAAATTACTCTATAAACGTTCAGTATTGGGAATTGCCTGGACGTTGATTAATCCGCTTTTACAATTAGCCGTTTTTGCATTCGTATTCCAATTTCTTTTACCAGTAAATGTTCCGAATTATTCCTCATTTGTTTTTACTGGTTTGCTGGTATGGAATTGGTTTCAAAACTCTATTTTTCAAGCGACTGGAGTTATTATTCATAGTCGTCCTTTAATCAGACAGCCTGGTTTTCCGACTCCTATTCTTCCCGTAGTTACCGTTACTACTGGCTTAATTCATTTTATTTTGGCGCTTCCCGTCTTAATTGTCTTTATATTAATTGATGGAATTCAATTAACGCCTTTAATTCTATTTTTACCAATATTACAAGTTCTACAATTTGCTGTAACGGTGACATTATCTTATCTACTTGCGGCACTCAACGTTACCTTCCGCGATACCCAACATACTATCGGTGTAGTTTTACAACTATTTTTCTATTTAACTCCAATTTTTTACGATATTACTGCTGTTCCAAAAAATTATCAGTCATTATATTTAATTAATCCAATGGCAAATCTTGTCACTGCCTATCGAGATATTTTAATTACAGGAACTCAACCGAATTGGTTAGCCTTATTTCTTTTAACCGTATCAACAGCAGTAATTTTACCAGTGGGTTATTTTTACTTTAAAAAACAAAGCGCCCGATTTGTGGAGGAAATATAAATGCAGGATATTATTGTTGTCGAAAATTTAGGTAAAAGTTTTAATCGCTATCAAGAGAATAAACCGCGCACTGTTATGGAAGCGGCACTCTCTGGTTTGCGAGGCTTAAATGCTGTTGACCGTTTTTGGGCGTTACGCAATATCAGTTTTACCGTATCTCCTGGGGAAATGTTAGGCATTCTTGGTCATAATGGTGCGGGAAAATCTACACTGTTGCAGCTAATTGGCGGAGTAGGATATCCTGACGAAGGAAAGGTAAAAATAAAAGGTAGAATCGGGGCTTTACTGGATTTAGGTGCAAGTTTTAGCCACGATTTAACTGGAAGAGAAAATATATTTGTAGCAGGTGTAGTTGCGGGATTAAGCCGTGAAAAAGTCGCAAAAAGTTTGGATACAATTGTAGAATTTGCAGAGTTAGAAGAGTTTATTGATAATCCAGTAAGAACTTACAGTACGGGTATGCAGATGCGTTTGGCGTTTGCAGTTGCGGTGCATACTCAACCGGATATCATGCTAGTAGATGAATTTCTCTCTGTTGGAGATTTAGCATTTCAAACTAAGTGCTTAAAAAGAATTGAGGAGTTAAAAAATTCTGGTTGTGCAATTATTTTAATCTCTCATAATGCCGAGCAAGTAGAAGAATTATGTGACAAAGCATTATGGCTCCGTCAAGGTCAGATATTGGCTTATGGCGAACCGAAATTAGTAGCTTCACAGTTTGTCAATGAAATGCAATTGCAAACACAGCAACGTACCCCGAAAAAATCGTCCCAAATGACTGCATCTGGTGTAGAGTTGCTAATGAATGAAAACCGCTTTGGTTCTCTAGAAGTTGAAATTACGGATATTAATTTGCTACCGGATAAAGAAATAAATAGTGGTGATTCTTTGAGTATTATAATTGAATATTTATCACATGAAGTTATTGATTCGCCGATTTTTAGTACAAGTATTACCACTTCCAATAATCAAAAATGCCTTGATATAAATACCGCTGATATGGGAATACTATTACCGAAAATTCTGGGCAAAGGACAGATAAAACTTGAATTTGACAGATTAGATTTATCTGGTGGCGAGTACTTTCTTGATATTGGAATTTATAAGAGTAATTGGGCTTATACTTACGATTATCATTCGCAAGCCTATTCGTTAAAAGTACGTTCGTCTCGGGATAGTAAAGGTATTCTAAATCCACCTTTGCGCTGGAAGTTTATGCAACTAGAATAAAGACTAAATAAAGGTATTGATTGATAATGAGACCTCCTTTACTTAGTAATTTGTTTAACTATCCTTCTAACTGCTCGACTGATTCAAATAATTGGTGAACTATATATTCTTTGGCTGAATACCAAACTAATCCAATCAAGTTATAATCTGGACTTAATAGTGGTAAAATTCCAAGATAATGCTTGGCATTTCTACCTCAAATTTTTCAAAAATATCTTTTTTTTATTGACCTATCCCACTAATAATAATTTATGAATCCAGATGTGGATTGTGGCAAGGTTAATGAATGAGTAAAAATAGGTACTTAACGCTCCCGTCTAACTGCAAGAAGACGGTATTTACTTTGACACCAGACCTTCGCAGCGTTCCTGTTGAAATCTAGGAACAGCAATTTTGATGGGTTTTCCCCGATTTTTTTTCAGACTCTAATTTTTAACCAACATCAAGTTATATTGCGAATTGTAACGACGCTATGATATGCTTGCGTCACGCAATCATTCAATAATAAATAGGTTCGGATAATGTCGCAGATAACCATCTCTTCGCAAGCTTCAAATGGCTTTAATTGTCAACCATTATCTTTAGCCTGAGTCAATACCGATCAAAATCATTTGCAGCTATTTGCAGGTATAAAGTGGCTAACTAAGGTTGAGCCTGTGGATTTGGCTGCAATTGATGCCTGTGCTAGGTGAGACCATCTTATTTTACAAGTTCTCTGAGCGAATTACAGTTTTTTTTGTACGAAATATTAATTACTGAATTAGATTTTTAGGTGGGTTATTTTGGGTATGAATTACGCAATACACGAATCACGGTGGTAGGAGGATAATTTGAACTGGAATAGTTGGAAGCGGGAGTGGTTTTTTAATACTCGGCAAGATATTTTAGCTGGGGCTGTGGTGGGATTGGCTTTGATTCCCGAAGCGATCGCCTTTTCGATTATTGCTGGTGTCGATCCCAAGGTGGGGCTTTACGCTTCATTTATTATTGCGGTAACAACGGCATTTTTGGGAGGAAGACCGGCTTCTATTTCTGCCGCTACGGGAGCAATGGCTCTGTTGATGATTGGTTTGGTAAAGGCTTATGGCTTGCAATATTTGTTTGCAGCTACTTTTGTAACGGGAATCTTTCAAGTTTTGTTTGGAGTACTAAAACTTGGACGCTACATGAGGTATATTCCCCGAGCGGTGATGGTTGGCTATGTTAATGCTTTGGCTGTGTTAATCTTCAAAGCTCAACTGCCGGAATTATTCGGTCTTCCGTCAGAGGTAAACGTGTTAACTGTATACGTGTTGACTGCATTATCCCTGGCGATTATCTACATTTTGCCCCGTTTTACCAAAGTAGTTCCTTCTCCCTTAGTAGCTTTGGTAGTGATGACAATAGCAGCAATTAGTTTAAATCTCAACGTTCCCACGGTGGGGGATAAAGGAGAATTGCCTACTGCTTTTCCTAGTTTTGCTCTGCCTCAAGTTCCGTTTAATCTAGAAACATTAAATATAATTTTGCCTTATTCCATAACTTTGGCAATAGTTGGTTTACTAGCTTCATTTTTAACAGCTTCACTGGTAGACGAATTTACCGATACTCCCAGCGACAAAAATCAAGAAGCCAAAGGACAAGGAATTGCAAATATGATAACTGGCTTCTTTGGAGGCATGGCAGGATGTGGGATGATTGGACAATCGGTAATTAACGTGCAGTCTGGAGGAAGAGGAAGATTATCAACTCTAGCGGCTGGTATTTTTCTGCTAATTGCAATTTTAGGTTTGCAAACTTACGTAAAGCAAATGCCAATGGCAGCCCTAGTAGCCGTAATGATTATGGTGTCAATTGGGACATTCCGCTGGTCTTCATTTAAAAATATTCGTAGCATTCCCCGCACGGATACCGCTGTAATGCTAACCACGATGCTGGTAATAATTTTTACAAATAATTTTGCCCTTGGTGTGGTTGTGGGAATTGTCATGAGTACTGTATTCTTCTCTCGTAAGATTGCCCAGTTGGTATTTGTGGACAAAATGCGAAGTAAAGATGGTTCTCGCTGCACTTATAAAGTAGCAGGACAAATTTTCTTCTTATCAAGAGATGAATTTTTGGATTATTTTGATTTTACGGAATTAAACGAAAATGTCACCATCGATTTAACTCACGCTCACCTCTGGGATCAGGGAGCAGTCGAGGTATTAGATAAAGCAATACTTAAATTTCGCCGTAATGGAGCAGAAGTGGAATTAATCGGACTCAATGAAGCAAGTGCTACTTTGATGGATAAGTTAACAGATTATCAAAAGTCCGATGCCCGTACATAAGTTGATGGTTTTAAGCAAACTCTTTTTATTAATTGTTTGCTAATTCCTACTTTCTACTTGCTATACCAAAAAATAATACTTTCGTTTTCAGGGCTTCAATTACCGTGAAAAATATTTTACTTTGTACCGATGGCTCATCTTTTGCTGAAAATGTTTATAAATATGGGGCTTGGTTTGCGAATACATTTAATTCACATACCCGAGTTTTATCTGTTACAGATATTCGCAGTCAACAAGTTGCCAATACTGGCAATTTAAGCGGCAGTATTGGACTTGGAGCTTCAGAAAAATTGCTAAATGAATTAGTAAATTTAGAGCATGAAAGAGCCAAGATTAATAATCAAAGAGCAAGATTAGTTTTAGATAATGCAGCGGAAGCTCTAAAAGCCGAAGGAGTAGAAGACTTTATTTTAATTCATAAGACAGGATTTTTAGTAGATTTTTTGCATGAATTTGAAGAGAATTCCGACTTGATTGTTTTAGGTAAAAGGGGAGAAGCAGCTAATTTTGCATTGGGACATTTAGGAGCGAATGTAGATAGAATTATTCGCAGCAGTCACAAACCTTGTTTGGTTACTCCTGGTGAATACAAGTTAGTTGAGCGAATTTTATTTGCTTATGATGGTAGTGCAACTGGGAAAAAAATCCTCAAGTTTCTCGCAAAATCTTCAAGTTTTAAAGATTTAGAAATACATCTGCTGGTTGTAGCGAAAAATAGTGCGGATCAAGCTGGCACGGCAAGACTAAACGAAGCAAATCAATTATTGAAAAAAGCGGGATATCAACCTGTTTGTAATTTCTTAGAAGGTGAAGTAGAGAAAATAATTGCTGAGTATATTAACGAACAAAATATTGGTCTTTTATTGATGGGAGCTTACGGGCACAGCCGCATTCGTCATTTAGTAATTGGCAGTACCACCGCTCAATTACTCAGAAGTAGCAATATTCCCATACTGCTTTTTCGTTAACTTTTGACAGTTAGCAGTTAGCAGTGAACAGTGAACAGTTAGCAGTAAGAAACCTTTGACCTTTAACCTTCAACAAAGTACAACTTTTGATGCAAATAACTAATCAAATCCATTTCCGTAATCTGCGGGGGGATATTCTCGGAGGCTTAACGGCTGCGGTGGTTGCTTTACCTATGGCATTGGCTTTTGGTATTGCTTCTGGTGCGGGTGCCTCTGCGGGTTTATGGGGAGCGATATTAGTCGGATTTTTTGCCGCTTTATTCGGTGGAACCCCGAGTTTAATTTCCGAGCCAACCGGCCCGATGACGGTAATTGTGACTGCGGTTATTACTGAGTTGATGGCGATTTATCCCCAAGAGCCAGAAAAAGCTTTGGCAATGGCATTTACCGTAACTATGTTAGCGGGGCTGTTTCAAATCTCTTTTGGGGTACTGAGATTGGGACGGTATATAACCATGCTGCCCTATAACGTGATTTCTGGATTTATGACTGGAATCGGCGTTATTTTGATTTTTATTCAAATTGCGCCATTTTTAGGACAAGAAACTCCTAAAGGTGGAGTGCTGGCTGTAATTAAAGAATTACCGAATTTAATTGCGAATATTAATTTTGTGGAAACAGGCTTAGGGATTTTAACTTTAGCAATTCTGTTTCTGTATCCTAATAAATTAAAAAAGTTTGTTCCGCCACAGTTAGTAGCTTTAGTTGTAGGTACGTTAATTGCTGTAATTTTCTTGAGAGGAATAGACATTCGCACTATTGCGACTATTGGTGTAATTGAACCTGGTTTACCTAAATTTCAGGTACCCACTTTTGGAGGTAGCGATTTAAGGCTAATATTTGTCAATGGCATAGTATTAGCTATGGTAGGTTCCATCGACTGTATGTTGACTTGCTTAGTTTCCGATAGTCTTACCCGTACCGAACATAAATCAAATAAAGAATTAATCGGACAAGGTGTTGCTAATTTAATTACCGGCTTATGTGGTGGAATTGCTGGTTCTGGAGCAACAACCGCAACTGTGGTTAATATTCAAGCTGGCGGACGTACTGCATTATCGGGTATTAGTCGCGCTCTAGTACTTTTAATTGTTGTCTTGTGGGCTGCTCCGTTAACTTCAGGAATTCCCCTGGCTGTATTGGCAGCAATTGTTTTAAAAGTAGGTATTGATATTATTGATTGGGGTTTCCTCAAACGGGTTCACAAAATTTCTTTAAAAGCAGCGGGAATTTTGTATAGCGTAGTATTGCTGACGGTATTCGTAGATTTAATGGTAGCTGTAGCGGTCGGAGTATTTGTTGCCAACATCTTAACTATTGCTCGGCTTGATGAAGTACAATCCAAATCCGTCAAAGCAATTACCGACGACGACGACCAAATTGTTCTCAGTTCACAAGAAAAAGAAATTTTAGATTCAGCTAACGGCAGAGTATTACTATTTCATCTTAGCGGACCAATGATTTTCGGTGTTGCTAAAGCAATAGCAAGAGAACATGGTGCGATTAAAAATTACGATGTTTTGATAGTTGATTTAGGTGAAGTTCCGGTATTGGGAGTAACTTCTTCTTTAGCAATTGAAAACGCAATTCAAGAAGCAATTGACGAAGGTAGGGAAGTAATAGTTGTGGGAGCAACAGGAAAAGTCAAAAGACGTTTAGAAAAGTTGGGTATTAAAGGTTTAATCCCCGAACACCATTGGATGGATGAAAGATTACATGCGCTCAAAGAAGGTTTTGCTATAGTCACTGGCAGACAAAGCGAGCAGTTTGGCGGTTGAAACCTCACCCTATTCCATTGTCAAGGACAGGGGTTATAACTGTTAAATAAAAGTTTGTAATTTGTAGAGTGTGTTACGGCATTACAATTTTTGTTAGCAAAGATGATATTGTTATTGCCGTAACGCACCATATTTATAAAATTTTAGATTGAAACTTTAAAAGTTATTCTTATTCCCTCTGATGATTACGGGTTAAAAAAAACGCAGAGACATGGAGAGCGCAGAGGGAAGAAGTTAAAAGAGATCATTTTTATTGTTCCCAGGTTCTACCTGGAAATGTAGTTTTCGAGGCTCTGCCTCACGTCAAATTCTATGGAGGCAGAGCCTTAAGCAATGGGTTCCTAGTCTCCGACTGGGAACCAGTTATGAGACTTCCCGCCAAGAAAGCTAAGAAATACATTTGCTTACAGTAGCTAAAAATAGCTCTGATAGAACGGCAACAGACAGACTTAACCAAGCTAAGCAATCATTAGAAAAAGCTAAAGGTTCGAGATATTAGCTTATTACTCATGGGAGCTTACGGACATAACTGTATTCAAAATGCAGTCATTGGCAGTAAAACGGCTCAATTACTAGGAAGTAGCGATATTTCTATGTTGCCCAAATCGTTAACTTAATTTATTTTTTCAACATTGTCTATTCTCCATTCCCATGAGTTAATTCAACTCGATTTTCTAATGGAGTAATAATGCAAATAACTAATCAGATCCATTTCCGTAACTTGCGAGGGGATATTCTCGGAGGGGTAACGGCAGCGGTGGTGGCTTTGCCTATGGCATTAGCTTTTGGTATCGCTTCTGGTGCGGGTGCTTCTGCGGGATTGTGGGGAGCGATATTAGTGGGATTTTTCGCCGCTTTGTTTGGTGGTACTCCAAGTTTAATTTCTGAACCAACCGGCCCGATGACGGTAATTGTGACTGCATTCATTACCGAATTAACCGCTAATAATCCCGACAATGGATTATCAATGGCATTTACCGTAGTCATGATGGCGGGAGTATTTCAAATTATTTTTGGCTTACTGAGGTTAGGCAAATATATTACAATGATGCCTTACAATGTGATTTCTGGATTTATGACAGGAATCGGCGTAATTCTTATTTTTATTCAAATAGCACCTTTTTTAGGGCAAGAAACTCCCAAGGGTGGAGCGCTTGCTGTAATTAAGAATCTACCAACTTTAATTACTAATATTAATTTTTGGGAAACTGGTTTGGGAATTGTAACTTTAGCAATTCTTTTCCTGTATCCAAATAAATTAAAAAACTTTATTCCTTCACAATTAGTAGCTTTAATCGTCGGTACTTTAATTGCGATATTTTTATTAGATGGTATAGAAATTCGTACCATTGCCACTATCGGTGAAATTACTCCCGGTTTACCCCAAATACACTTACCTACTTTTAGCAGTGCTGATTTGAGGTTAATGTTTGTAGAAAGCTTGGTGTTAGGTATGGTAGGTTCTATCGACTGTATGTTAACTTGCGTTGTTGCTGACAGTCTCACCCGTACCGAAAACAAATCAAATAAAGAATTAATTGGACAAGGCATTGCGAATTTGATTACCGGCTTATGTGGTGGAATTGCTGGCTCTGGTTCCACAACGGCAACTGTAGTTAATATTCAAGCTGGTGGAAGAACTGCATTATCGGGAATTAGTCGGGCTTTGGTGCTGTTAATTGTTGTCTTGTGGGCTGCTCCTTTAACTTCTGGTATTCCGCTTACCGTATTAGCAGCAATTGTTTTAAAAGTAGGCATTGATATTATAGATTGGAGTTTTCTTAAACGGGTTCACAAACTTTCTTTGAAAGCAGCGGGAATTCTTTACGGTGTTGTATTACTAACGGTATTTGTAGATTTAATGGTAGCCGTAGCCGTCGGGGTATTTGTTGCGAATATTTTAACTATTGCTCGTTTGAACGAAATGCAATCTAAATCCGTCAAAGCAATTACCGACGACGATGACAGAATTATTTTGAATCCTGAAGAAAAAGAAATTTTAGATTTAGCAAATGGCAAAGTTTTATTATTTCATCTGAGCGGCCCAATGATTTTCGGTGTTGCTAAAGCAATATCAAGAGAACATGGGGCTATTAAAAATTACGATGTTTTGATAGTCGATTTAGGTGAAGTTCCGGTATTAGGAATAACTTCTTCTTTAGCAATTGAAAACGCAATTCAAGAAGCCATTGATGAAGGTAGGGAAGTGATAGTCGTCGGAGCAACAGGAAAAGTCAAAAGACGTTTAGAGAAATTAGGTATTCAAGGTTTAATTCCCGAACATCACTGGATGGATGAAAGATTGAATGCGCTCAAAGAAGGATTAAGTATGGTTCGTGGAAAGCAAAGCTGGTAGTTTGGAACTTGAAACCTCACCCCTTCCCCTCTCCTTGTGAAGGAGAGGGGTGTTTTTTTGTAGTTTTACGCACCGCTTTTTAGTCTGTGGTGCCTATGCTCCGCGTACACACCCTACAATCAGTCATGAATTTTATTTGTAGCGTATTTAAAAATATTGTATAGAACTTATCTAATCAGAATTTTACCCGTGCAGTCATATTATGATACGGCTTGAGTTGAATTACTCAATTTAAGATATTTAAACTTTAATATATATGCAGCCGTCACATCAGCCAAATAATATAATTGCCCAAAAATACCAGATTATCAACACTTTGGGAGAAGGTGGAAGTGGAATAAATTTCCTCGCACAAGATTTACAAACTAACAAAAACGTTGCTTTAAAAGCTTTATCACTGCACCGAATTAATGATTGGAAAGCAATGGAATTATTTGAAAGAGAAGCAAAAATTCTTGCTCAACTCAATCATCGGGCAATTCCCCAATATTTAGAATACTTCGATGCTGACACTGACGGTGAAAAACATTTTTATATAGCTCAACAACTAGCACCTGGTAAATCTTTAGCCAAACTTGTAGAAGAAAATTGGCGCACTAACGAGCAACAAATAAAATATATAGCAGCACAAATCTTAGAAATTTTAATTTACCTGCATTCACTTGAAACTCCAGTTACTCATCGAGATATCAAACCACAAAATATCATTCGCGATAAACATGGGAAAGTATTTTTAGTAGATTTTGGAGCAGTACAAGATACCTACTACAACACCTTTATGCGCGGCAGTACGGTTGTGGGAACTTACGGCTATATGGCTCCCGAGCAATTTCGGGGGCAAGCCGTACCCGCAACGGATTTATATGGCTTGGGAGCAACATTATTGTTTCTGCTGACACATCGCTCTCCCGCAGATTTTCCCACGGATGGATTGAAAATCGACTTTCGCCATCGCATAAAGGTATCTGATGATTTTGCAGACTGGTTGGATAAAATGCTGGAGCCAGATTTAGAGGAAAGATTTTCTTCAGCGAAGGAAGCTTTGGAAGTATTGCGAGGGAAGCGGAAGATAATTACAGCAGCGAAAAAACCGATGTTGTGGAAAGCTGTGGTGGGAATGGGAATTACTACCATTCTCACCATTAGTATTTTCAATAATTATAAATGGACAATTTTAGGTAACCTGGGTTTCAAACCCCCAATTACTATCTGTTCCAATTTTTATGAAATGAGGGATTATCTAAATAAAGGTGGAACTCCCGATTTGGAATTGTACGTGGAAGGTAAATACGATCGTAAATTTGGGTATACCAATAAGAGATGGAATTTATTGCTTTGTGCGCTTAAACATAAATCTCAACCAGCAGTAGAGTTATTGATAGCTAATAATGCGAATATAAATGATGCATTACGTCGCGCTAGATCTGTAGATGATGTAAAGTTTTTAATCGCAAAAGGTGCTGATGTTCATAGTAGAGATAAACATTTACAAACTGCATTACACTATGCAGTATCAAGTTATGAAAAAGAAGTTATAGAGTTACTTATTGATAATGGAGCAGATGTTAATGCAAAAGATAAATTAGGCAATACGCCTTTACATCTTATGTTCCAAAACTATACAAGTTTTCAAAATTTAAATATTCAATTTCATAGAAATTTATATAGAAAATACAGTTCTATGTCTATTCCGGAACCTCGACTTGAGAAATTTAAACTGCCTATGATTAAATTACTTGTGAATAATGGTGCAAATATTAATGCTCAAAATAATCAAGGCTATACTCCACTACATTTTACACAATTGAACTGGGATAAGGATGAAATTAAATATCTAATTGATAACGGTGCAAATATAAATCAGAAAAGTAAAGATGGTAAAACACCACTAATGTTAGGAGCTGTAGAGGGTGGAAATTATAGCATATTACAATTGCTTATTGATAATGGAGCAGATGTTAATGCTCAAGATAAATATGGTGATACAGTCATACACTTTGCGCTCAAAAATTCTCATCATCCAAGAGCTCGTTATTGGATTAAACGTTTAGTAAAATCTGGGGCAAATATTAATACTAAAAATTATAATGGTGAGACGGCACTTCACAAATCAATAAAAATTGGTCAAGAAAATGGAGATTACTACCAACTTATTATTAGAGATTTAGTAATGTATGGTGCTGATATTCATGCCAAAAACAATCATGGTTTAACACCATTACAAATGGCAGTAGAGATTAAAGATATTGTCAAGGGTTTAGATGAATTACTGATAAAACATGAAGAAGCTTATCATCAATGTAAAAATAATAAAATTCGATTTTATTCTTATAAAGGAATTGTTGCGTTTGAATGCTCTGACATAAAATAAATAATATGAAATTACTGCATCAACCAGAAGAAGTTATTTATCAAAAATATCGTATTGTAGATACTTTAGGACAAGGTGGAGTAGGAATTACTTATCTTGCTCAAGATATAGAAAATGGAAAAAATTTAGCTTTAAAAGTTTTATCCCTACGTCGGATGACTGATTGGAAGAAGATAGAACTCTTTGAAAGAGAAAGTCAAATCCTCTCTCAGCTAAGTCATCCGGCAATACCTTGCTATTTAGACTATTTTAAAATAGAAACAGATAACGATAATTCATTTTATATTGCTCAACAACTAGCACCAGGAAAATCTCTTGCAGAACTTGTAGAAAATGGTTATTCTTTTCATGAATCAGAAATTCGATATATAGCTATTCAAGTTTTAGATATATTAATCTATTTACATTCATTTTCACCACCAGTTATTCATCGAGATATCAAACCCCAAAATATAATTCGCGGCGATAATAGCAAAATTTTCCTAGTAGATTTTGGTGCTGTAGCCGATACCTACCACAACACAGTTACTGGTGGAAGTACAGTAGTAGGAACATTCGGTTATATGGCTCCCGAACAATTTCGCGGTAAAGCTTTTCCATCTACAGATTTATATGGTTTGGGAACAACTTTACTGTATTTATTAACTAAAAAATGTCCGTCAGATTTACCACAAAAGCATTTAAAAATAGATTTTCGTTCTCAAATTAAAGTATCTCCAAAATTTGCAGATTGGTTAGATAAAATACTCGAACCTATTGTAGAAGATAGATTCCCCGATGCTGGATCTGCATTAGCTGTATTGCAAGAAAAAGAATCGCTTCACAACTATCTTAATCAAAAACCGCACAGACCAAAAGATACTCCTATCAGCCTGCGAAAGAATGATGAGAAATTACAGATAGAGATTCCAGCAGGAAAGTTTCGTAGTAATTTTAGGATAATTTCTATAATGCTTTGCTTGCCAGTCAATGCATTGTTATTACTAATATTAACAGCAGGAGTTCAATATAAAAATAACAATGAAATTCAATACAGTCTATTGTTATTGTGTTTCATAGCATTTAGTGTATGGGGATATTTGATATATTCAGTTTTTGTATTAACCAAATTTAATGATTTTATTATTAGTCCTTTATCACGCATCCAATTAACTATTTTAAAAGAAAACAATTGCTATATATTTAGTTGTACAAAATGGTTATTACCTTGGCGCTATCAAAAATTTATTTCCAAAATAAATCAACCAAGATTTAAAACAACATTGCATTCAATCGGATGTAATTTAACCCCAAAAGAATACAGATGGATAAAAACGGAAATTAATAATTTTATTAACAACAACATTCCTAATACAGATATCGAACCACAAAATATTATTCGCAGCGATGATAACAAAGTTTTTTAGTAGACTTTGGTGCTGTTGCACATACCTATCACAATACTGTCAGTTCAATTATTGCTCCAATTTGTCATACAATATTTACTGTGTACGACAAAGTAAAGGAAAGTAATACGAAGTGGTTATATACTTGAATTACATTGTCATACAAATAAACGAAAATGAAAGCAGACGATAGGTTGATATTCCGGTTGCCATCATCCAGAAAAACGGAGTTTATCAATAAAGTAGAGAAGGAAGGCAGGAAAGCAGCGGAAGTACTAAACGAATTGGTTGAAAGATATTTAAACGAACCGGATCAAAGAATTGAAGTCGAAGAGTTAAACTCAAGGTTGAAAAAGGTAGAGGAAATGGTCATGGGGGAATCAGCCGCCTAAGAGAAGAAAATAAGACTCTTAGGCAACAACATAATTTAATCTCTCAAATAGTCAAGAAAAGCCCGCTTCACTCCAATGAAGACGGGCTGTAAGTTTTTTATAGATTAGTATGACATAATACGCACTATGTCATACAATTAGTCATACAAACAGTTAAAGCGACTAAGCTTACCGAACCAAGAAAATTGAATCAACCGGGAATGCAGCCTACGTTTGAGCAACTAAAGGCTTTTTACCGGATATCGGTAGGAGCAAGCAATATGTTAGTACCGATTAATCTTGTTCGCTTGGACGAACGTACAAAACGCCTGGTTTTATTAATCGGTGAAACAATAGAAATACAAATTAGGAAAAACGGAGCAGTAACAATTGACTAACCCAAATTATTCTAATATGAGTAAAGCTCAGTTGCGAGCCGCGCTGTTGAAAGATCCCCAAAACACCGAACTCTTCCATGCTTACGTGGACAAAAGCGAAGAAGAGAACCCAAATAAGAGAATTATGAGTGCTGAGGAAGCAGTAGCTGAAATGAGGAAGAAAGCTAATCAAAACGGGTGATGTTCGTCAGATAACTCGAAAAATAATTTGTCTTAACGTCGTGCTTCCCGAAGCTACGACGTTTTTAATTTCAATCGGAGAATAAACATGATTTTCTACAAATTACCAACCATAACCAAAAAATTGCAGCGACTATTTGGAAGATTAAAAACATTAATTAAGCTAGCTTCCATCCGAGGTAGATATATTATCCAAGTACTAGACGTTGAACAAAAAATTGCCCGTTTAGAACAGATACGCCAAAACACTTCAATAAATCAAATTAAACCGCAAGACGAAAATTCTCAGAAAGAAAATAACCCGGTTTGGGAAATGCAAAGTTACCTAAAATTCCTTGAGCCTTCATTAATCAAGTTTTTGGAACGAGTAGAATTAACTGTAATTTTGAGCGAATTGTTTGATGATTGTCTATCAGTACTGACAGATAAAGGGTTAATTCAATATTCGGAGCATGGCTGGTTTGTTGATTTTAGAAATGGTAAAACTGCTACATTTAAGTTAATGGACGTTGCAGTTGAAAGTTTATTCACCAGAACAGAGGTCGGTTATTAAATGAAAATAGATTATTTAGGCAAATTTGTTTGCTTATTTCTCATTTTTAGCTGATTACAATTTGAAAGGAAAGTATATAAAAAGCAATTTAAAAAGACGCTTAAGTCAATCAAAAATAATTTAACCCCGCAAGAATACAGATGACTAAAAGCAGAAATTAATAAATTCGTTGACGACAAATCACTAATGTAGAGACGCGATATATCGCGTCTCTACAATTTTTAATCGTAATCCCCAGCGTGTTCCTTCAAGTCATTCAAAGATACATGCTCTAATGTAGATGCATGAGTAGCCGCTAAATCTACTTTCGGAGCAACTCCATCATCCATCGCTTGCTTCCAACGAGAAGCACACAAACACCATTTATCCCCAGGTTTCAAACCTGGAAACTCATACATTGGTCTTGGCGTACTCAAATCATTTCCCATAGACTTGGTATAGGTGAGAAACTCTTCCGTCATCTCGGCACAAACAGTGTGTACTCCGAAATCACCCGCTCCGGTATCGCAAACACCATTACGATAATACCCAGTCATCGGAGAAGTACAGCAAACTTCAAGCTTTTCACCAAGGACATTTTTTGCGTCAGACATAGCAGTTTGTTAGTTGTTGCTTGTTAGTGAGCAATTTAAAATATTTTTTCGCTATCAACATAATGTTAACGCGCTAAAGGAACTGAGGAGCTAAGAGTTAAGAGTTAGCAATTAATTTCTTCCCCCTCTCAATTATTTATTCCCAACTAACCTGCTTCCTCTCTTTAACCACTTGCTGATAAACTGTTTCTGTCTCCTTGGCGATTTTTGCCCAATTAAACCTTTTTTCTAAATCTTGGTAAGCGTTATCTTTCAACCATTGACAATAACCGGGATTTTTCAATACTTCTAAAATTCCCCATGCTAAAGAATCAGGATTGTTAACGTGAGTAATCACACCTGTTTTTGTATGCTGAACTACCTCCGGTAAACCACCGGTATCCGAAACGACTACCGGAACTTTAGCCGCAAAACTTTCTAATGCAACTATACCAAAGGGTTCGTATAAACTGGGAAATACCGCACAGTCGGCGATTGTTTGAAATTTATCTAAGTATTCATCAGCCATGAAGCCGGTAAAATAGCATTTATGCCAAATTCCTAAATCCCAAGCTTGTTTTTTAAGCTGATTGGTATTACCACCACCGATAATTACAAATTTAACGTTACCTCCCATTTGGGAAAGTACTTGGGGTGCGGCATTTAATAATACAGATATACCTTTTTCATGGGTCATACGACCAACATAATAAACTATTTTCTCGTTATTTTCTGCAAATTGACGGCGGAAATCTTGCTTATGAAACTGATTATGATGCCGTTTCTTTTCGGCACGAATTCCATTATGAATTACGTCAATTTTGTTCCAAGGACTTTTTAAAGAATTTTCTATTTCCAGACGCATATAGTTAGTACAAACTATAACTCGCCAAGCTTCAAAAGCAAGTTGACATTCTTTACGGTGGATATAGCTTTGAGTATGATTGTGAATACCGTTATGTCTTCCAGATTCTGTGGCGTGGATGGTGGCAATTACAGGAACTTTGAAAGTATGTTTTAAAGCAATTGCTGCATCTCCTACCAACCAGTCATGGGCGTGAATTAAATCAAAAGTACCTTCTTCTGACATCAACTTACCACCTTGCCGCCCCATGCTTTCATTCATGTTGACTATCCAGTGGAAAAAATCATTACTATCAGCTACGGGTACCCGGTGTATTTTGATTCCTTCTACCTCTTCGTAAAGTGGTGCTTCACCAAATTCGGGCGTTATTAAGTAAACAGAATGTCCCAATTTTACTAATTCAGGATATAGTTCACCTACATGACGAGCAATCCCCCCAACGATACGAGGGGGAAATTCCCAACTTAATACCAGTATTTTCATATATTGACCCCAACTCGTTACAAATCGTTTAATTATTTCAGCAATTAAAATAATTAAAGGTGCGATCGCTAGTTTTGACGGGAGTATAATTACTCAACTTTAGCTCGTTGTAACAATTCAGTGACAAATACAGTGAACAGTGAACAGTGAACAGTTATCAGTTATCAGTTTTAATTGTTAACTCCTAACTCCTAACTCCTTGCCGAAACCTTACCCACTCTTCAACAGCTTTTTCGTTAGAAACTGCGTCTTTTTTCAATAGAATTACGCCTTCTTTGAAGTCAATAATTCCATATTCTTGATTGTTGGTGATTGTATCAACGAAAGCTACTAGTTGCTTTAATAAACCCCTGTCTCCTCTGAATGCTGGTGCATACTTTTGTAGTTGCCATAAATCAGCGATCGCATAATCCATTTTGACAACTTCTCGGTTATCGTTTCGCAATTCCAACATCGGTACCCGGAGAATTTGGCGGCGACTGGAAAGATGAGGTACTAAATAAGTAGTTGCAGATACGCTGGCATCCGATGGAATTTGCGCTAATAAAGGACGAATCCCTTTGTTTACATGATTCCATTGTTCTGGTAAAGATACATATACCCAAGGTTTTACAGAATCAGGTATAGCAAAATAAAAGGTACGATTTGGATTTGATGTAAAGCTAAAAATTAAAGATAGGGTAATACAAAATATCCAAAAACGCCGAAACGATGGTTTAAATGTTTTGGGATGTTTTGCCCACCAAAGTATTGCACCGTAACACAATCCCGGAACTACACTTAATGCGTAACGAATGGTGATTGCTAATACCGATTCACCTTTACCCAAAAGCAATTTTAGTAGAGGAAATCCGGCAATACTCCAAGATGCTGGAGCAATTGCGGGTATAAATGCAAAAGGCAATAACTGACCGAGTAAATACCGAATTGTTCTATCAAATGGAGTAACTAGTTCTACTACTAATCGAACCGGATTGCTGACTATTCCCCAAATCACATCTAAAGTACTAGCTTCATCAGCATCAACATATTGTCCAAATCTTTCCAACATAAACCGCTTAGAAATATCATCAGAAAACAGCGGCATAATTAAGTTAGTTAGCAGCAGCATATACCCGAAGCTAAAAATACAAACTGCTAATCCAGTCCGAGGAAAGCGTTTACTTAGCACCATGTAAACACCTACGCCAAATAAACTAACCCCTGCATCTTCTCGCACTATGACTATTAATCCAGCCATCAGCCAAAATAGCCACCACCAGCGTTTCTCCATTGCTAAAAGCAAAGTAAAAATAAACAGTGGAAGTTGACTGATATCGTGAAAATTACATAAAGTTGGTCCAATTACAGCATTTGCCGCATAATAGCTACCGGTAATTGCCACGGCTATTCGAGGTTCTAGATATTGCCGCGCTAATACGTAAAGCATCAAACCACCAGCAGTTATCAGCGTTACTAACAAAACGGCTAAAGTTGCCGCGTTGGGAAATAACGCATATATAGGTGCCCAAAGTAACAATGCTGGAGTAAAATGTTGACCTAGCCGATGGTAGAAAACCGTAGGAATTTCATTTGCGTGGACAACATTAGTGGAAAGACTTGAAGACAGGGAACTTTGAAAAAATCGCCCGTGGATATTATTCCAAAAAACCTGATTAAAAATACCTTGGTCAAAAGATGCGTAAAAGCTAAAATATCGGTTTAATACCAGTAAAAGGCATATAAAAAAGAATACTCCTGCTATGGGAAGAATTGGTCTAATAAAAATAAATAATTTTGATAAATTCCACCGCGAATTCGGAATTTTATTAGATATAGTCTCTTGCAATTGTCACTACCTCATTTTCCCTGACGAAGATAGAAAATTTAATTTATATTTTCCAAGATGGAAATATTATAGTGGTTTTTACAGTTAGCAGCGAGCAGTGAACAGTGAGCAGTGAGCAGTGAACAGTGAGCAAGTAAGTATTGCAGATAGGGGAACAATAAGGGAGAAAGATGCTCCCACTACGATTTATTTTTTAACTTCTAACTGATAATTGTTCGCTGACGATTCACACCCGACTGGTGAATCACTGATGACTGTTCACTGCTAACTGTTAACTGATAACTCCCCATCTCGTGCTAGAAGATATAAGTAACCTTAGAGCCGATTCCCAAAAAATGGTTAATTTAATTACTGACGCTCAAAATTTACTTGCTGACTTGATAGCACGTTATTCTAAGAAAGTTGATTATTTGATGATTCGCCTTGAAGAATCTGAAGGCACTGATATAGTATTGCGCGGCGATAAGGTAGAAACTCTGAGCGAATGTATTTCTGTTGGGGGACAAGTAAGGGCTTGTTATAAGGGTGGATGGGGATTGAGTAGCTTCAATCATATTTCCACCATTGAGGAGCGAATTCAAGAAGCCATCGCAGCAGCGAGAATTGTCGGTGATGAGGAAACTATATTAGCTCCTGTAACTCCGGTGCAAGCAGTGTGCGAATTACCTTTGACTGGTACAGATCCCAGACATATATCTTTGATTCAAAAAAAGGAGTTGTGCGATAATTACGTCGATCTACTTAAAAGTATAGATAATCGGATTACCACTACTTCTGTCAGATATGGCGATAGCGCTCAAAAAGTCATTATTGCCACAAGCGAAGGTACGCTAATCGAACAATCTTGGGTAGATATGGAAATGCGTTTTGCTGCAACTGCAAGAAGTGGCGAAACGGTACAAACAGGAAGAGAAACTACAGGCTCTCGTAAAGCTTTTGAAGATTTAACTAATTTAGACGAACAAGTTACCAGCGCCGCACGTAGGGCAATATCTGCTTTATCTTTACCTTCTGTCAAAGGTAATACTTACACTGTAGTAATCGATCCAGTTCTTACCGGTTTATTTGTCCATGAAGCCTTCGGACATCTTTCTGAAGCTGATATGGCTTACGAAAACCCCGATGTATTGGAAGTAATGACTCTGGGAAGAAGATTTGGTAACGAAGAATTACAGATTTTTGATGGTGCTGCACCGGAAGGACATCGCGGTAGCTATTATTATGATGACGAAGGCACCCCAGCAACTACCACTCAATTAATTAAAGATGGAGTTTTAGTAGGAAGATTACATTCTCGGGAAACCGCAGGTAAATTAAACGAAACACCCACAGGAAATTCTCGCTGTCTGAATTATCATTATGCGCCGATAGTGAGAATGACAAATACCTGGATAGAAAGAGGAAAAACTCCCGTAAATGATTTATTTTCTGGAATAAAAGAAGGAGTTTATGCCAAAAACTGGCTCGGTGGCATGACTAACGGCGAAATGTTTACTTTTGGCGCTGGTGAGGCGTGGATGATTAGAAATGGTGAAATAGCCGAACCCGTTAAAGATGTGACTCTTTCAGGTAATGTATTCCAAACTTTAAAAGATATCGAAGCCATCGGAGACGATTTTTATTGGGATGAATCCGGTGGTTGTGGAAAAGGCGGACAAAACGGTTTACCCGTAGGTTGCGGTGGTCCAAGTTTAAGGATAAAAGATGTAGTAGTGGGAGGAGAAGCTGCTTGATAATTGGGAATTGGTAATTGTTAACTGTTCACTTTTGAAATATCGCAATATCTATTTGCTGCAATAATTTTTCTACAGTTGAACTATTATCTAAAACAATATCAGCCCTTTTCTTTTTTTCAGATAAAGGCATTTGACTGCTAATTCTTGCTTGTGCTTGTTCTAAATTTAATTGATTTCGCTGCATCAATCTTTCTATCTGCTGTTTTTCGGAACAAGTAACTACCCAAATTTCCGTTACCAAGTCTGTCATACTTGCTTCAAACAACAAAGGCACAACTGCCACCAAAGTTTGTACTGATGATTGTTGGATTTCTAAAGAAAGGCGATCGCCAACGTAAGGGTGAATCAAGTTATCTACCCACAACCGTTCCTGCTGCTGGTTAAATATTATCTCGGCTAATTTTTCTCGGTTGAGACTGCCGTCTTCTAGTAGAATTTTATCTCCGTAATGTTTGACGATTTGCTCTAAAAGCGGTGAATCAATAGCAACAGCTTCTCTTGCGTAAATATCTGCATCTAGAATCGGTAGATTATAAGCATTGCCTAAATAGTCCGCAACAGTAGTTTTACCTGTTGCAATACCTCCAGTTAAGCCGATTATACGTTTCATGAATTATAGGTAATTAGGAATAGGGTTTAATTGGTAACTATCTATTATGTATCAAAGATTTTCTTTCGTCTCGATATATGGATATATTACCCATTTCCCATTACCTATTACTTATTACCTATTCCCCCACGTCCCTTACCCAATCAATAACAGCTTGAGTCAATCCTTCTAAAGTGTATTCTGAAGCCTCTACGTCCACTCTGCCAAAATAGGATTGACAAGCTTTAGAAGTTTGTGGCCCAATAGAAGCAATACAAACTCCTTCTAGATAATTTGAGACTACAGATGGTTGATTATCTTGTCCATCATCTAGAAAAATTGTTTGTGCTAATTGATTAAAAAATTTCACAGTTTTAGAACTTGCAAAAGTAATGATATCAACCGCTCCACTTTGTAAAGCTAATTCAGCTGAGGGAGGAATGCTACTTGGACAACAAGATTGATATGCTGCCACCTCCACAACTTCTGCTCCTTGTTTTCTAAATTCTCTAATTAAATCTTCTCTTCCACCACTTTCTACTCTGGGAAATAAAACTTTCTTACCAGCAAGTTGCTCGGGAAAATTTTCTACTAAAGAATCAGCAATAAAATTTGGTGGAATAAAATCGGGCTGTAAATTTTGTTTTTTAAGGGTTTGAGCGGTTTTCTCTCCCACAACAGCTATTTTTAGATTAGCTAATGTACGCGCATCTTTTTCTAATGCAATTAATCTTTCAAAAAAGTAATTTATACCGTTGCTAGAAGTGAGAATTAACCAGTCAAATTCTGATAAATTAGCAATTGCATTATCTAAATCCTCCCAACTTGAAGGGGGACCTATTTCTAATGCAGGCATTTCAATTGCGTTCGCACCTGCTGCTACAATCATTTGGGTAAACTGACTTGATTGCCCCACAGAGCGAGTAATTAAAACAGTTTTTCCACTTAAAGGCAAATTCTGGGATACCGTTGTTGCTTGAGATAATGGATTTAGTGACATAAGTTAGAATGCAAAGCATCTATGCGATAGGGAAGCATCTAATTACATTTTCCCAGAAAACCTGCTCAACCCTACTACTTCACTAATAACAATTACAGCAGGAGACAAACGCACCGCCTTTACTTGTTCCACAATCGTGGAAAGTTCACCAATCCATACCTGTTGTTCTGAAGTTCCTGCTTTACGAATAATTGCAACTGGGGTGAATTTATCTTTTCCATATTTAATTAACTGATCTACAATTTCACCCAGATGTTGTCCCCCCATTAAGATTACTAGGGTATCTAACCTTGAAAGCGCTTCCCAATCAAGTTCCGAAGGTTGATGAGCGCTGAATACAGCGAAGCATCTACTTACCTCCGCATCCGTAAGAGGAATTCCTGCTAATAAAGGTGCTGCTGTTACAGAAGAAATTCCCGGAATCACTTCAAAATCACAGCCAGCAGCTTGTAAAGCTTGAATTTCTTGCATACAGCGACCAAAAATAAACGGGTCTCCGGATTTAAGCCGAATAACGAGCTTTTCTTGCTGACAATATTTAACTAATAATTGATTAATTTCTGATTGAGGGGTACTTGGTAAACCACCCCGTTTTCCCACATGGATTTTTAAACAATTATCCGGTACCAGTTTTAATAATTGCTCGTCCACTAAAGCATCGTAAATTAATACTTCAGCTTCAGCTAATAACCGATAAGCTTTGACTGTTAAATAATCTACGTCTCCTACCCCTGCACCTACAAGGTAGACTTTGCCTTTTGATTGAGCCATTTAGTTTGTTAATACCTATAGGGATTTAATTAAATGCTCAACACCTTATTAACTATTCAACTTTTCTAACAACTGACTGACTTCTTCCGCTTTCTGCGGCTGACGCTTTTGTAATACTTCTTTGGCTTTCTGTAAATATCCTATCGCTTCCGATTGCTTTTCTTGCTGCATATAAATTCGACTCAAACGTAAATAAGCATCAGCTTTTTTTGGTGCGCGTTCAATAACTTCTTTGTACTTTTCAATAGCTGCTTCTACCTTTCCCTGTTTTAGTAAAGAATCGCCTAAAAGCAAGCGAACTACATCGTTACTTACATTGATAGAAGTTACTTGACGAAAAACAGCTTCTGCATTCTCATAATCTTTCTGCTGATATAAATCTAGTCCTTTCTGAAAAAGATTAGAAGTTCTTAAAGTTTTAACAGCAAAATAAATTAGCAGGAAAATACTTGAAAGAACGATAACAGCAGGAATAATTGTATTTAGTTGCGGATTTTCTAACATAATTAAGAGTAGTTAAGAGTTATGAGTTAGGAATTAGAAATTAGGATTTAATGTCTAAAAACCTTATTTAGTGTAAGCATCCCAATTCAGTCATCTGAAGATGACTTTCGCTATTAGCCTGGGACTTGCAGTCCCAGGTGAGTGGGAAAATAAAACAACTAACCCAATAAACAAGAAATAGGAAAAATCAAATATTCAAGATAAAACAACTTCCAAATAAACTGATAAGCACTAGTAGTAGAAATTTTATCTTGTAAATCGGTTTGTTGAGTCTGCCACCACATGAAACCTAAGATTACAGAATGAACCGCGACTACAAATATAGAATTAACTTTTGCAAAGCCTAGCAATCCTACCACAATCATCCCAGCGTAACAAAGACTCAACAGCCAGCGAGAAAGATTAAAGACTGTTTCTTTTCCCAACTTAATTGTAAAAGTAGTGATATTGTACTGGCGATCGCCTTCCATATCGGGGATATCTTTAAAGATGGCGATGGCAATTGTAAATACCAGGATAAACCAGGTTAAAGTCCATACCGCAGGTGGAATTGATTGTTGAGCTTGCAATACCCAAGAGAAGTGCAAAAACAATCCTAAATTAACTATGGCTCCTCGTACAGAAAATATACAAATTGCAGCCCAAAAAGGAAATCGTTTTAAACGAATTGGTGGTAAAGAATAAGCCGTACCAATAGCTAAACTAATAGCTACCATCCCAAATAAAAAAGGTCCCGAAAACCAAGATAACGAGAGCGCTAAAATACCGGTAGTAATGACAATAATTTCTCCCATCCGTTGCGTAAACTCTCCCGAAGCAACAGGTAAATGAGGCTTATTAATTTTGTCGATTTCTACATCTTGCAGTTGATTTAGTCCAACAATATAGACATTTCCAGATAAACAAGCAATCCAAGCAGCTATAAGAGAAAGCAAAGAATAAGAATTTGGGAATGGAAAACTACTATTTGTTAAAGCAATGGCAACAACATATAATCCCAACACGCTCAAACTCGTACCGTAAATTGTATGAGGACGAGAAAACTTCCAAAAAGCGTAAAGCCAATTACTTTGCAACCCCGTTTGTGAAACTTGACTCATAATAATTTTGGATTTTAGATTTAATATGGGCATTGGGGATTGGGCATAGGGCATGGGGAATCGGGCATTGGTAATCGGTAATTGGGCATAGGAATTAAAAACCCCCTCTTCCCCCTCTTCTACATCACTCCTTAATTCCGGTTAACAAACCAAACTTAATCAAGCCACTTTCATAACCGCGACTCATTAAACCAAGGGACATTGCACCTTGAATTGTTTTCCAACCAGCACGCAATAAACCAAACAATGCTTTGGCATTAAAAGCAGAATCAATTACCACATTCCAAAAAGGAGCCACAGCTTCCGACCAATCCGCAGTGCTAATATTTTGTAAAGGTAGTTGACGAGCAATTTCTTCGTATTCGGGCAGAGAAATTACGTATGGTAAGCAATACACCTCATAAATCTGCTGTAAATGCTTTTTTTCCTCTGCACTTAAAGGTGATTCATCGGTGGCACGATGACACCAAGTGACTAAAATCAACTTTCCTCCCGGCTTGAGTACCCGGTAGCATTCTTGTAAAAATTTTTGCTTGTCCGGCATATGCTCGCCGCTTTCCAAAGACCAAACTAAATCAAAGCTGTTATCCTCGAAGGGCATATCCAAAGCATCTGCCACCTGAAAATTAGTTCTATGCTGTAAACCAAACTCAGCCGCCCGCTCGCTTGCTCTTTGTGCCTGTACGGGGCTTAAAGTAATACCAGTAGCCGCAGCGTTAAATTTATCCGCTAAATACAAAGAACTTCCACCGATGCCGCAACCCACATCTAAAATATTTTCAGCTTGCTGCACCTGTGCCCATTGCAACAACTCCTCAATTAAATCAATTTGTGCTTGACGGCGGTTTTTTTGTTCTTTACCATCGGCACCGTAATAACCGTGATGCATATGCTCCCCCCATATGTCTTCCCAGAGACTAGAAGAAGCATCGTAGAATTGCTGAATTTGCTGGCTTAGTGTTGCTGTCATGAGTTGAGCAATGTTAAGACTGTCGCAGAATTAAAAAACATATATTGGTAGGCTACCACGTGTGTTTTGTTTCCAGAAGGAAAAATACTCCATCCGCAATAAGATGGAATAATTCGTTGTAATAGCTTTTTATATGATTCTGCTGATTTCGGGTTTTAAATTAAAAACCAGCCCTCGCCCTCAAGCAGAGGAAAATCCAAAATCCCCAAACCTTAAAATCCAAAATCTAAAATCCATATGACTGCTCCTCAAAAAATTTGCTTTGGCTTTCTGGCAGTAATTGCTGTAGGAACTGTTTTATTAATGATGCCTTTTTCCACAGCTACGAATACCTGGAATAGCCCAATTGTTGCTTTATTTACCGCGACTTCTGCCGTTTGCGTTACGGGTTTGGCTGTAGTTGATACCGGTACAGATTTTTCCTTCTGGGGTCAGTTATTTATTCTGTTGCTCGCACAAGTCGGCGGGTTGGGATATATGACATTTACAACCTTTTTAATTATGTTGACTGGGCGTAGATTTGATTTGAGGCATAAAATCGCCATTCAACAAGCTTTAGATCGGCGAGAAATGGAAGGTAGCGGTAATATTATTCGCTCCATTATTGCAGTAACGCTATTTTTTGAAATCACAGGAATCTTTTTACTACTTTTAGTATTTGTTCCCGATTTTGGATGGGATAAAGGAATGTGGTTAGCAATTTTTCACAGCATCAGTGCTTGGAATAATGCTGGTTTTAGCCTGTTTTCAAATAGCTTGGTGGATTATAATTCTTCGGGCTTATTAGTCTTTACAATCTCCGGCTTAGTTATTTTCGGTGGAATCGGATACCAAGTAATCTTAGAAATGTTTTTCTGGCTGCGCGATCGCCTGCGTCGAAGACCCCGTAATATAGTTTTATCTCTTGACTATAAAGTTGCTACTAGTACCACAATATTTTTACTAGTTTTAGGTTTGGTAGCTTTTTTCTTCGTGGAAGTCAGAAATACACAAACGATAGAAAATTTTAGTTTTCGCAGTCAACTACTAGCGGCTTGGTTTCAATCTATGACTACTAGAACTGCTGGTTTTAATAGTATTGAGATTGGCAGCATGACAACAGCAGGACTATTTATTACTATTGCTCTTATGTTCGTGGGGGCAAGTCCTGGTGGTACTGGGGGAGGCATGAAAACTACAACGATTCGAGTACTTAGTAGTTGTACAAAATCAATTCTTCAAGGAAAGGAAGAAGTTCTACTTTACGAGCGTCGTATTGCCGTATCTTTAATATTAAAAGCCGTTGGCGTGATAGTGGGTTCTGTCACTGTTGTAATTATTTGTACGATTTTAATCTCTCTTACAGACCCAGTATTTGATTTTATTCAAATATTGTTTGAAGTTGTTTCTGCTTATGCAACCGTAGGTCTTTCTACAGGAATAACTAGCAAATTCTCTATCTGGGGTAAGTTGATATTAATTTTAACTATGTATATGGGGAGAGTCGGCGTTTTACTGCTGATGTCCGCAGTACTTGGCGACCCCAAACCTACTCAAATTCACTACCCAGAAGAGGATTTACTTGTAGGGTAAGTTTGTTGCAAAATTAGCGGTTTACAGTTGTATAATATTCTGGAAAACTATAACTGTAAATCGCTAAAGGTTGATTTATTATTGTTATTGAGCTAGATAATATTTATATGTAGAAAAGAAACTCAATTTTAGCAAGTATTTACAATTAAGCTGGAATGATAAAATAAGTACAATCGGGTAAAAAAATTATAATATTTATTTATAATGTATTTATTATGACCGATTTCTGAAGCTATATAAAAGCTGTAATAATTAAGGATAAAAATAGTGAATCTGTCCTCGTTAGGGTTTTTTCGTACTTTAAACAAAACCAATCAGCAGTTTGCAGTAATTGGTTTAGGACGTTTTGGTCGTTCTGTTTGCTCGACTTTGCACAAATTGGGTTATGAAGTACTAGCAACAGATATTGAAGAAAAGCGGGTATCCCAAGCCCTGACAGAAGAAATTACCGGTCATGCTTTACAATTAGACTCAACAGAACCAGGCGCACTCAAAGAAGCAGGTATTTTTGAGTTTGACACGGTAATTATCGCAATTGGTAATTATATTCAAGAAAGTATTATCACCACTTTAAATGTCAAAGAAGGTGGTGTAAAAAATGTGGTAGCTAAAGCTTCTAGCGAAGTTCACTGTAAGTTGCTGCGAAAAGTTGGTGCAGACAGAGTTGTTTTTCCCGAACATGAAGCCGGTTGCGCTTTAGCACAAACACTTACAAAGCCTGCTATCTTAGATACCTTTGACCTCGACCCCGATAACAGTATCGTTGAAATAGCAATACCCGAAGAATTTAATGGTAAAACCGTTGCCGAACTACAGCTTCGCAATCGTTATGGTTTGAACGTATTAGCTATCAGCAACAAAACCAATGGTGGTGCTGATGAAAAATTTATCATCAATCCAGACCCCCACAAACGTCTTGAAAAAGGTTCTGCAATGGTAGTAATTGGTCACAATAAGGACATAGATCGCTTACCAATTTAAAATTTACCAGTAAAAAGTTTTAGCTATCATTAAAATTATCAAAAACCCGGTTTTTATCAACTGGGTTTTTTGACTTTTACCCATTACCCATTACCAATTACCCATTACCAATTACCCATTACCAATTACCAATTACCCATAAGCTTCCCAAGCTAAATCGATCAATCCGTCCAAAATTGCTGCTGCTACCGTAGCGCCTCCTTTTCTACTTTTAATGGTTATATTTGGTATGGAAAATTCTTTTAAACTTTTTTTGATTCCATCAATATTAATAAACTGCGGTGGTGTAGCAATGATTAAAACAGGTCTAATTTTTTCGGCTTCAATCAACTCCATCAAGCTTATCAAAGCCGTTGCTGCTTGCCCTACTACAAATATTCCCTCTGGATAGCGCTTAACTAAAGTTTCCATACCCCAAGCCGCACGAGTTTTACCTTGCTGGGGTCTGGTTTGGGCTTCAACGGCACAGTAAACTGGATTTGCAAAAGTATTTTGTACTGTTTGAGCAATACCTACTTGTACTTTTGGATTGTCTACAACAACCGTACTGCGTGATGCCAAGGCAGCAGCTGAAGCCTGCAAAGCCCGATCTGAAAATTCGATTATTGATTTATATTCAAAGTCACCCGTAGCGTAAATGACTCTTCTAATAATTTCGTACTCTGCGGGTGAAAAATGAGTATCGTCATTTTTAGAAGCATTCTCCGGCGAATGCATCGAAGCCAAAAAACCACCAATTTCTTTATCTATGCTTGATAGACTTTGAGCGTCCGTTATGTGCCATTCCATTCTCTACTTCCCTGAAACTATCCATCGATCAATTTTCACCCATAGGGGGTTGATTATCAATCTTGGCAGTTTAACTGTAAGCCCATAAAAACGAAATTAAGAGTCAAAAGTTAAACTCTTAACTCCTAACTCTTAACTTCCAAGTGATATAGTTTCCGTTTATATCGGGATTATTTCATTTTCTATTCTTCTTTTTTATCTCCTCTGCTTCTGGCGCGGTTTTTTATGATTCCAACAAAACCAAATTTGATGTAATTTATGTTTCAGAAGGAGTTGAATTACCGAGAATAGGAGTCAAGTAAGCAACCAAAACTCCAATTAAGAAACCGGAAATATTACGAACTAGAGGCAACCAATCGGAGGTACGAGTCACTACAGGACCAATTCCGAAAGCAAGGAACAAAATTCCCCACAAAGGAGAAAATATTAAAGCCCATTGCCAAGCGACAACTTGCCCCTCTTCCCTTGGCTGAGCGGCAAAACCACAAATAACTCCACCGATAACCGAAGTAATTAAGGTCAGAATCCACTGCTCTCGCGGCAAACCAGGAACGACATTGCAACCACCTTGACGCAAACAATTTTCTACAGTGTGTAAAGCTTGAATAATAGCTTGGTCTTCACCTTTTTCCCGTACAAAATATAAGTTACCGAAACGAGTTTGCAGTTCTATCCAGAAAGTACGCGGTAACAATTCATAAACATCATCCCCAACCGCAAAACTGAGAATATTACCACCACGGGAATCGGCAACCAGTAAAATACTATGGTCGTTTAAACCCCAAAACTTAATTACCGCTCTACCTGGGGTTCTGTCGTACTGAGTGAGTACTCGCAACTGCCAACCAGTTTCCTCTTCAAAATCGTAAAGTTCCTGAACTAAATTTTGTTCTTGAACAACATTCAAAGATTTTCCTAAATCTACAACTGGTGTAAATTCGTCCGGCAACAACTCTGGATTGTCGTAAGCATAGGCAGAACTCGTATGTGTCGTCCAAATCGAGCCAGCTAAAAGTAATACCGTACAAAAGGTGAAGAATCTTCGCCACAAACTATTATGCATGAGCTTTTTATATAAATTTCAACACTGAAATTAAGCAAATTGTTTCAAAAGGCAAGAAAAAATATGATGTTTCTTTACACTTTGTAACCTTATTCTAATTTATTTTACATTCATCTCAGCATTACGTTCGCATCCGATGATAAATTATTCACCTGCTTCAACCTTTGCGAGCAAACTCTTTTTGAATGGAACATATGTATCGTTTTGCTAAGATGGCTTAACCAGAATACCCAAATCGTCTCGATCCCTAGCGATCGCGAAAAAATCTAGAAGGTGAGGAGAATGTCTAAATATTTAGCTGGCAAAAGACCATCTGCGAAGCAGTTGAATGAATGGATTGAGTTTTTTCATGCTAATGGTTTTTTAGTAATTCCTAATGTTTTACAACCCGAGCAATGTCAGCTTTTAAGGAATGATTTAGAGTCAGCTATCAAAAAAACTCAAACTGAAAATTATCATCCTTTAAAGAAAAAGATGATGATGAAAAGAATGTTTGAGCATTCCAAAAATAATTTGGATTTATTTGCTTTAGAGCCAATTGTGACATTTGCAGAAAATTTGATTGGTGGAGCAAACGGTGTTGGTTATTCCATAGAGGAGGGAGTTCCCAACGCTAATGCTATTCATGTTATCCACAATAACTCTTTTACAGTTCCGGCTCAAACCGATGGATTGGCTCAAAACAAATGGCATCAGGATGATACACCACACGTTCTTTCTCTCGATGGCAAACCGCTAACTAATATTCGCTTAAATGTTCTAGCATTTACAGTTAACTATTATTTGACAGATGTTTTATCTGTGGAAAATGGGCCAACCCAAGTGATTCCGGAATCGCATTTATTTGGTAAGTTATGCGATGGTGATATTTCTGGTTATGAAGATAGAATTCATAGCTGCTTGGGAGGCATGGGTAGTGCAGTCTGTTTCAATAATCAAGTTTGGCATAGAGGTTCGAGAAACTCGTCTTTTAGTACCCGCTACATTACACAAATTACCTATGGAAAAAGATTAGTTGGACATAAATACGCACCATTTATGAATTATCAAATGCCCAGTCATTGCTATGAAGGAGCAGATACAAGATTGAAGCAACTTTTGGGATTTTTGCCTAATGGTGCTTATGGATAACTGCTTATTCCTCACTACTCATACTCCGAACTAAAATCACCGTACAATCAACCCCCGAGGCAATTGCTTCTGGAATATTGCCATTAATTGCTTGCTGTAACATTCCCTCGCCGGAAGCACCTAAAACTACTACATCGAAGTTTCCTGTTTTAACTAAGTTAATTATGCCTTCGGGTACGGAATGGGCTTTGATGTGAACCGCATTGATTTTATTAGATAGCTTGTATCTATCAATAAGCAGGCGCTTAGCTGCTTGCAGTACTTTGACATCTATTTGAGCTTCCGATGAAAAAACTTGTGTCAGACGAATTTCTAATTTTTGAGTGTAAGTAGCTAAAGCAGGCAATAATTTCAGCGCAATTTTGGAATTTGGACCACCAGCCATTGGTACTAAACAGCGTTTGAAGTTTATTGGGTTTGAAGAATTGCCTAATTTTACCAGCAATAATTCACAGGTAGCTTGACGAATTATCGTATCTACAACATTACCAAAGATGCGTCCGGGGGTATGAGTACTGCCTTTCCACCCCATTAATAATGTATCTATGTGCCGCTCTTTGACGGTTTCTAATGTTGCATTTGCGACTTCATGGGCTACTCGTATTTGAGTATGTACGGGAATTTTCCATCTTTTACCTATAACTTCGGCAGACAATAACAGCTTTCTACTTGGTGCTGTTTTCACGGGTGTTTCTGCTGGTTTATTATGACGAGAAATAGTTATTACTTGCAAACATTCAACTTCGTAACGGTTGTGTTTGGCAATCATTGCTGCCATCTGTAACAGCTTGTGTGCAGTTTCGGGATTAGCAATTAAAACTAATAATCTTCCTCTGCCAACGCTGGGTGACTGAGTTTGATAAACTTTGTAGGAAGGTTTTATTTTCGGTTGGTTGGGAAAACTTTCACAATTAAGGTAGTTCGCTTCGGCTCGAATAATATCGCCTCGGCTAATTATTCCGACGAATCTACGCCCTTCTAAAACTGGCAAACGGCTAATTTGATGCCTATTTAATAAATATAGTACGTTGCTTAAATTGTGTTCGGGGGTAATAGTTAGCGGTTGCGATGTCATTATTTCTTTTACAGGTGCATTTCTAGATAATTTGCCTTCCCGTATTTTCATCAAATCGCTTTGGGTAACAATTCCTACTAACTTACTGTTTTCTAAGACCGGAAATCCCCGTTGGGTTGAATGAGAAAATGCCTGTATCGCTTCGTCTACAGTCATCTGGGCTTGTAGGGTTTCCACCTGACGCTGCATAACTTCCTGGGCGGTTAGTTGAGTAATTCTGCCATCGATAGAATTTTCTGTATCGATATCAATACCATTAAGTTCTAAAAGTTTGGCATACAGCGAACCAGGTATTAATTTATCGGCAACTAGATAAGAGGTGACAGAACCAATCATCAAAGGTAATACCAGATTGAAATCTGTAGTTATCTCAAAAATAATCATGATTGCCGTGATCGGCACTTTAGAAACACCGCTAAAAAATGCTCCCATTCCTACCAAAGCATAAGTATCGGGGGAGCTTATACCCAAAAAGCGAAATTCTATAACCCCAATTAAATATCCCAAACATGAACCTAGAATAAGGCTGGGAGCAAATAATCCTCCAGGCGCTCCAGAGCCAAATGCGATTAATGTCAGAATAAATTGAGCTACAAATACCAACGCAACTCTGTAAACGCTTGGCTTGCCAGCAAGAATAAATTCCCGCAAACCAGTATTATTACGGAATAGTTCGGGCAACATCGCAATTAAAATGCCAGAAACTAAGCCAGCTAAAGCTAATTTTAAAGGTAGACTTATCCGTAATTTACGATAGAACTTGAGGCTTTGAATCAAACCATGTCTGAATAATGCAGCTAGCAAACCTGCCAAAAGACCTAAAATTAAGTAAAAAGGCAGTTCTGTAATCGCGAAAGTGGTTTGTGATTCGATTAATTCTAGATTTAGCTGTAAACTTCTACCGCCTAAAAGTCTGGAAAGCACTCCACCAATAAACGAAGCGATTATAGCTGTTCCTAAAGTGATTCCCGATAAATCTTGCAGTAGTTCTTCTACAACAAATAAGATACCAGTAATTGGAGCATTGAAAGCTGCCGCTAATCCCGCACCAGCACCAGCAGCTATCATCTGTCGGCGATGATCCGGAGAAGTGGGAAACACTCGACTCATTCCCGCCGCTAAAGCTGCACCCACATGAACGGTAGGTCCTTGTCTTCCCAAAGTCATTCCCGAACCCAATGTCAGAATAGCGCCGATCAATTTTACGATAGCGACTCGCCAAGATAATCTTATGGGTACATTAGCTAGACTGGCTTTTACTTGAGGAACACCGCTACCCGAAGCCTCTGGAGCAAACCTATCTACTAAGAAGCCAGCTGTAAAGCCAAAGCTAGCGCCAATTAAGGGTAAAGCAAACAATGCTGGGATTGCATAAGAGGTGTTTACTCGAAATGTTCCTAAACTACCCGAACTAAATCTAAGAAATATCGCAGATAAAGCAGCAACTACCCCAATAACACAAGCTTCTGCAATTGCTAAACCTTTTCTGGGCTGCCAAAAATCACGAAAATACTTAGTCAGAAACATATTGGAGCATTATGTATTGGATTTAGGTCGTGAGCATTGGAAATTCGCAAATGGCAAAAGATATATTTATTTTTTAGAGCATGACAATTTTTGAAAAGATGCATGTCTGACATCGAATTTGCGCCTTCGGCTTTGCTGCGACTAAAGCATTGCAGATGCAAATTTTTGAAATGCCTACTTGATAAGACTCTTCATTACTTAAAGTAAGAGAATATATTTGAGATTTAGCAATATTAATATCAATAAATATCGTCTGCCACTAGAGCTAATATTAGTCGAATCACAAACTTTCAACTAATAAGTTTTAATTCCTAAAAATAGTATAGTTATATGTTAAACTAAAATACTATTTTTAAAATTTTTAAAAATTAATAACCACGTTCACCCATAAAAGGGTGAGGTATATTTAAATATTACGAACTATTTTTACCAGTGCAGGATAATCCATCAACTATCAAAGATGGAGTGTAACAAGAACCATTCCACTCAGCATCTCCACCAAGTTTAATTAAGTGCTTTAAAGCTGTGTAAACATTACCGGATACCATAGTATCTTTAACACGTCCGGTTACTTGACCATTTTGGACGTAATAGCCCAAGTCAATATTGATAGAAAAATCACCAGAGATTCCTCCACCTCCACCCAGTATTTGGTCTACAATCAAGCCGCTATCCATTTCTTTAATTAATTGCTGCAAACTTCCACTTCCCGGTTTTATCAGAAAGTTAAATAACCCCGGAGTGGGATAACTACTTAAACTTGGGCGAAAACCATTACCAGTAGTATCCATATTTAACTGATTCCCCGTAGCGCGATCGCAGTAAAAATTTTGCAATATTCCATCTTGAACAAAAACTAAATCGCGGGTAGGGGTACCTTCGTCGTCAAAGGGACAGCTATAAGGTCCAGCATTAGGCTCTTGGTAAAGAGTAAGCAAAGGCGAAACCACTGGTTTATCCACACGCTCAACCCAAGGAGAAGAACCTTCTAAGACTCGTTTACCATTCAGTGCAGCTTGCAAAGTACCCCAAAGCATATCGGCAGCTTTAGAAGTAAACAAAACTGGGATGCGATTCAATGGTATTTCTACATTGGACTTTGCCCAATTTAATCGCTGTAAAATTTGTTGGGCTAATCCATCGGGATTGAGTTTTCCGCGTTCGGTTTGCCCATCCGCAACGCTTAAAAAATCATCACCTCTTACCCACTCTGCGGAAACATAGCAGCTGAGGGTGGTATCAGTATAGTGAGAATCCAAGCCTTGAGTGTTGACTAACCTTGTGGTTTCTAAATCGCATTCCCAATCACCATTACAAATAACATCTGGGTAAACATCGCGAATCAAATCAATAGTCTGTTTTCCCCATTCCGCTAACTTGGAAGCAGGTACATCTTCTCCAAGGTTTGGGTAAACAAATTCAGAATTACCAGTTAATTTTGCTTCTTCAGGCTGATTTAACTTACTTAAAGCAATAGCCTTTGCCACCATAGTTTCCGCTGCAACGGGGCCATTTGCCACAGTAAGCCCCGGACGATTTTCGTACCATAATCGTAATGCAGTACCCGTACTTTGATTGCTTTCAAGTTGTTTAAGGCGGTTTGCTTCAAAAAAAACTGGTTTAGAAAGCGAATGCGATTGATATACCTCCGCTTCAGTCGCACCAGCTTTCGTTGCTAGCTCCAGCAACTGTTCTGCCAAATTATTAGTCATTTTAGTTGTTAGTAGTTAGTTACTAGTAGTTAATTACTAGTAATTATTCAAAAGAAAATATAATTACAGGTCAAAGGATATCAGCGAACAGTGACCACTGACCAGTTAAAATTTTTATTCTCCTAACTCCTAACTCTTAATTCCCAACTTTCAACTTTTATTCCCCATCTCCTCAAATTTCTCTTAACAGCCAAAAACCTGCAAAAGATTCCGAAGTTGGATCTGACTGTACTCCAATAAAATGAACCCCGTTAGCCTTTTGCTTGGCTTGTTCAAAATTTTGTGCTTCCAAGAGCATTTGTGGATTTTTAATATTGGCTAAAATCCAGCTTTCAGTGGCACCCGTTTCCAGAAGCAACCTGCCTGTTTTGGAACTATCAAATCTTAACCAGGCTAACTCTAAGCCAGACATCCAAGCTGCGATAGGTAATGCTCTATTAGAAAAAATCAAAACACCAGGAATTTTATTTTCCGATGAAATGCCAGCTAAATCTAAAGGAAAAGCCTCACCAAAATCAATATTCCACTCTGGCATATCCGCAAAATCCGCAGCACTCAAGGTCACAAATTGTAATTGTTCTCCCTCCAAAGCATCGGGTAAGCGTTGGGGTAAAGGAGATTCCAATCTGACTGAGGGATTAGTACCTCCTTGGTAACCTGCTTCTTGAGGATAAACTTCATCCATTCGCTGTTGTAGCCATTGGTTTAACGCTAATGTCCGACGACTTGTTTGGGCAGGAATACCAATCTCCTCACAAGCTTTAGTAATCATATTGTTCATTTGACGGCGGAAAAAGCGGATTTTAACCGGTGCTTCTCCTGCTTTACCTATCGCTTCTTGCAACGCAGTTTGCAGCCATACAGAATTCACCGTTGCACTAGAACAGTATTTAGCGTAGCGAAATAAGGAATCAGTTTTACTGCTGATATCCAAAGGAGTTTCACAAATCAACACTTCCCAAACTTTCTTTTTATTTTCGTCCAAAATCGGACGCGAGTAGTAATCGAGTTCCCAAATGCTGCCCATATTATGCCGTAATCCCAAAAGCTACTTTATATCTATTTTTTTACTATAGAACAGGCAGCGATCGCCTTTGGATGATAGTGGGTAATATCCGATAAAAATATCAAAAATAATCTGTATCTAAAGACACTTACGTTTTTGTCATCAGGCATTGGATAATTATCTAATAGTTTTACATTTAAATACAACATTAGGACGTAGATTTTTATTAACTTTCGTCTTAGGAAAGTATGCTCGTTAGTTGAGATATTCTTTTAAAGAAAGATTAAAACTAAATGATGTCGATTCTTAGTTTGATTGTGGGAATTATAAATAATAAGCAAACTTAGATTAAGGGGTCAAAAGATGCTTTCCTATACCACCAGTCAACTTTTTGACTTAAATGCGATTGTAAAAGCTTCGGAAGCTATACAAAGCGAAATGGATATAGAAAATCTACCTAGTGCAGCATTAGAAATTATTTTAGAAACAGCCAGCGCTCAAAAGGGTTGTTTAATTCTAGAAAAAGACCAGCAATTATTTATAGAAGCGATAAAGAATAACGAAGATAGCAACAAAATAATCGCAAAATCAATGCCCGTTGCTACTTGCGTTGATATACCTCAAGAAATCATTAATCATGCAATCATTTTTCAAGAAAGTATAGTTATTCAGAACGCCACAGATTCTATTTATAGCCATGATATTTATATTGAGCGCCATAAATCTAAATCTATTTTATGTATACCAATAAATTTTCAAAGCAAATTTATTGGTATTATTTATTTGGAGAATACTCTTAAAACCAATGCATTTACACTGTTCAAACAAGAAACTATTAAAATTCTTGTTTCTCAAGTTGCGATCGCAGTCAAAAATGCTCGTTTATTTGCTAGCGAACAAGAAAAATCACGCATCCTGAAATTTAGAACCGAAATCGATTCAAATCTAGCAAGAAGCAGCGATTTACAGCAAATGCTGCAAAAATGTACGGAGATTATGCTTTCTTATCTAGATATGGCATTTGTGAGAATTTGGATTCATAATCCCCAAGAAAAAGTTTTAAAATTACAAGCAAGTGCTGGTATGTATACGCATATAGACGGTTCTCACAGTCGCATACCAGTAGGCAAATATAAAATAGGTTTAATTGCTACAGAAAATAAACCCCATATTACTAATTCGGTTCAAACTGATGCAAGAATAAGTGATAAGCAATGGGCTATTCGCGAAGGAATGGTAGCTTTTGCTGGATATCCATTAATTGCTGATTCGGAACTTATGGGTGTTGTAGCAATGTTTTCTAAGCAAACTATCAGTCAAAGTGTTCTTGATGTACTAAGTTTCATCGCCAAAGAAATTGCTACTGCTATAAAACGTAAAAATATAGAAGAAGCTTTACAACAACAAGAACAACAATACCGCAGCATTTTTGAAACAGTGAATGATGGATTATCAATATTTGATTTAGAAACTGGTAAGGCAGTTGCTGTAAATCCGACATTATGTCAAATGTATGGTTATTCGAGTGAAGAATTTATAACTCTAAATGCTTCTGATTACATTCACTCAGATTGTCTTTATCTATTTGATGATTTTGTTGTAACTATAAAATCTGGTGAGGATTTTTCTTGCCAAGCCGTTGTTATCCATAAAAACGGTACGCTGTTTGATATCGAGATCAAAGCTACATCTTTCATTTACAATGGTAAACTTCATGCACTGGTAATTGCGCGAGATATTCGCGAACGCAATCAAGCACAACAAGCTTTAAAACAGCGCACTCGGGAATTAGAACAAGCTTTAGTGCAGTTACAATCGACTCAATCGCAACTAATACAAACTGAAAAAATCTCTCAACTCGGGCAATTAGTTGCTGGTGTTGCTCACGAAGTAAATAACCCAGTCAGTTTTATTTCCGGCAACTTATCCCATGCCGAAAATTATACAAAAGATTTATTTGGCTTACTAAATTTATATCAACAGGAATTTCCAAGTCCAGGAGATACTATCGAAGAAGAAATTGAAGCAATCGATTTAGAATACCTAGCCGAAGATTTGCCTAAAATGATTTCTTCGATGAAATTAGGAACTGACCGTATTAAAGATATTATGTTGTCGTTACGCAATTATTCGCGTACTAGTTCCGATGAGAAAAAGGCTGTTAATTTACATGAAGGTCTCGATACTACCTTAATGATTTTATCTCATCGTCTTAAGGCTAAACCGCAACGTCCGGCAATTCAAATTGTCAAAAATTATGCCGAACTACCTTTAGTTGAATGCTATTACGGTCAAATAAACCAAGTATTTATGAATTTGATTTCTAATGCTGTTGATGCTTTGGATGAATCGAATCAAGGGAAAACCTATGAAGAAGTGAGTCAAAACCCGAATATGATTACAATCACTACCGAAAAAGATGATAGCTGGGCAACTATAATTATTGCAGACAATGGAACCGGAATTCCTCTACAAATCAAAGAAAAGTTATTCGATGCCTTTTTCACAACTAAAGTCGAAGGAAAAGGAACTGGTTTGGGATTATCGATTAGCTATCAAATTATCACCCAAAAGCACGGCGGTACTTTAGATTGTATTACCTCACCAGGAAACGGGGCTAGATTTATAATTAAAATTCCAGTTTAATATTCTCATTCATCAGTTACAAAAAAATCTTCATGCTAGTTTAGTAGACCAAAATTAAAAAACTCTTTTATACCCGATGAATATTTATAACTCCAAGAAAAAACCAAACTAATAAAACTGGATTTTACATTTTGCACCACCGTCAGAAACTGGGTTTATTTTTCGTTTAATAATGCAATCAACATATTTCACGAAAATAAACCTAATAGTTCTTTTGATTTATTCTAAGGGGTGTATAGAAAACATAAAAAATTATTCTACCCCCTCCACCCTCTCTTCCCCCTCCTCATGCTTCCCGGTTAACATTTATGATCTAGGATAGCCGCAGCTTAAAGTAATATGGTAACGGTAAAATAATCTTTATTTGCCCAGCATCCTTCGATTTTTATGATTATGAATTCTACACTAGAACGTGCATTTACCAATCGTCGCGTACTTAAAGTCATCAGCGGCTTGAATAACTTTGATACTAACCGAGTTGCTGCAACCGTGAAAGCTGCACACCAAGGTGGTGCAACTTTTCTTGATATCGCAGCTGATGCTGAACTGGTAAAAATGGCAAAAAAATTAACCGATCTGCCAATATGTGTATCGGCTGTAGAACCCGAAAAATTTCTCAAAGCAGTTGCATCTGGTGCTGACTTAATCGAAATTGGTAATTTCGATTCTTTCTACGCTCAAGGAATTAGATTTGAAGCCTCCGAAGTTTTAGCATTAACAAAGCAAACCCGCGCATTACTTCCTAGAATTACCCTTTCCGTTACCGTTCCCCATATTCTGACATTAGATCGACAGGTACAGTTAGCCGAAGAATTAGTAAAAGCAGGTGCGGATATTATTCAAACAGAAGGTGGTACCAGCAGCAAACCTCAAAATGCAGGTACTTTAGGATTAATTGAAAAAGCATCTCCGACATTAGCGGCAGCTTACGAAATTTCTCGCGCTGTTTCGGTTCCCGTACTCTGCGCTTCGGGTATTTCTAGCGTTACCGCACCCTTAGCAATTGCTGCTGGTGCTGCTGGTGTTGGAGTGGGTTCGGCAATCAACCAGCTGTCGAGTGAAGTTGCCATGATTGCTGCTGTACGTAGTTTAGTTGAAGCGATTCAGACAGAAAAGAAGGTTTTGAGCTAGATAAGTAGTTCAACATAATTGATTACACAATGTCATTGCGAGTTGAATGGAGTGAAACGTAGCATTCACTCGCAATGACGGTAAATATTTGTATTTACCCACTTAATCTGTAGAGACGTAGCATTACTACGTCTCTAAATTGTTTAACCCATGACTTTCTTGATGCTATAAACTACCCGATCTTGCTGTTCTTCAGATAATTCTGGGAACATTGGTAAAGATAAAACTTCGTTGCAAGCTTGTTCTGCTACCGGTAATTGTCCCGGTTGATAACCCAGACTTTGATAAACTGGCTGTAAATGTAAAGGACGAGGATAGTAAATTGCTGTATTTACACCTTTTTCTTTTAGCCGATGGTGTAATAAATCTCTTCTACCATTCTTAACCCGGATGGTGTACTGATTCCAGACTCCGGTACCTCCAGACAATTCTTCAGGAGTTACGATACCCGGAACTTTACTAAGTAGTTCGTGGTAGCGAGCAGCTATTTTCTGTCTTTGTTGGTTCCAAACATCTAAATAACGCAATTTAATTAGCAAAATAGCTGCTTGAATAGAATCTAATCTGCTATTTACACCAATTTCTTCGTAGTGGTATTTGCTTTTTTGACCGTGGTCTTTTAAGACTCGCAATTTTTGAGCTATTTCTGCATTATTGATGGTAATTGCACCACCATCACCGCATCCGCCTAAATTTTTTGTCGGATAAAAGCTGAAGCAACCGATATCTCCGATACTTCCTACTTTTTGCTTATCCCACATTGCTCCGGTTGACTGAGCGCAATCTTCTATTACTAACAAGTTGTTGGCTTTAGCTATTGCCATTAAGGATGTCATATCCACCGGTTGTCCGAACAAATGAACCGGAATAATAGCTTTAGTTGATGGTGTTATCGCTGCTGCTACTTGCTGTAAATCCAAATTGAAAGTAGCTGCATCAATATCCACGAATACAGGCTTTGCACCTACTGCACTAATAGTTTCACAAGTTGCCACAAAGGTGAAAGGTGTAGTAATGACCTCATCACCCGCACCGATATTGTAAGCTCTTAAAGCTAAATAAAGAGCATCCGTACCAGAATTACAGGCTACACATTCGCTGACATTCGTATGAGCCGCTAGATTTTGTTCTAATTCTTCAACTAAAGGACCACCAATATAACGCCCTGAAGATAGAACATTTAAAACTGCCTCGCTAACTTCTGCTGCGATTGTAGAATATTGCTGTTTGTTATCAAAAGCTGGAATAGAATCTACACTTTGGATCATGAGTTTTGTTATATAAATATCGATGATAGTGCTGAATGACTTGTTAAATTTTGAATCATACTTAGTGTTTTATACTGTCGCCCATAATACCCCATCACCAAGAGTTTCACTTAATTATCGGCAATATAACATCTTAGTTATATGATGTTCTAAAATGTTTGATTTCGTATATTGATACATCGGTTTGCTAACTGCATCGGAAAAGAAATGTAATATTTTGAAGAATAAGTACTTAAAATCAAACCCGATGTAGTGAATCGATATTAATTGATAGTGACAAAATAGAAGTAATTTCAATAATTAATTTCAATGTCAGAATTGATAGAACTAGATTTTTTAGACTTGGCTATTGCAATAGGATTAATGGCTATAGCAATTGGTTTATCTATTTGGCAAAAAATCGGGCTGGAACTAAATTTAGCTTTTGCCACCGTCAGAACTATACTCCAGTTGCTAGTTTTGGGATACATTTTAGACTTCGTTCTTGCTTTAAATAATTTATGGGCTGTTTTGGCGATTTTAGCAGTAATGCTGACTCTTGCGGCAGTTGTCGCCAAAAATCGCATTACTCAAAAAATGCCGAGAATTTTGCCTTTGGTGTGGGGTTCCATGTTCTTGAGTACTGCATTTACCTTAATCTACGCAACTTTTTTGATAATCCAACCCGATAGATGGTTCCAACCGCAGTACGTGATTCCCCTAGCTGGAGTTGTATTGGGTAATGCCATGAATGCAGCCGCGATCGCAGGAGAGCGTTTTGTCAGTACAATCAATGCCAGCCATACTGAAATCGAAACTCATTTGAGCTTGGGAGCAACTCCGCAACAAGCTATCAAGCAGTATAAAAAAGATTCAATCCGTGCTGGTTTGATTCCTACTATCAATCAAATGATGATAATCGGAATGGTAACAATACCCGGATTCATGAGTGGATTAATAATTAGTGGGGTTGATTACGACAAACAACCATTTCAAGTTGCAGCAGAAGCCGCATCATACCAAATTTTACTGATGTTTATGGTAGCACTCAGCAACCTATTAACAACAATTGTGCTTACTAAAGCTCTTTCTCATCAGTTTTTTAACAAAGAAGCGCAATTAATCGGGTAGAAATTAAGATAGATAGTTCTATTTCTTCAATTACCAGTGAACAGTGAACAGTGAACAGTTATCGTCAATTTCCCATGCCCAATTACCAATTACCAATTACCAATTACCAATTACCAATTACCTATCAATAAAAAGAATTCCATTCAAATGGTCGATTTCATGTTGAACAAGAATCGACAGCATTCCATCACCATCAAGAGTAAAAGGATGATTTTCTCGATTTACAGCCTTTAATCTGATATTATTAAAGCGTTTAACTGTTTCTCGTCTTCCTGGAAAACTTAAGCATCCTTCGCTGGAGTCAATAAGATTTTCTTGATGCTCTATTTCGGGATTCACGATACACAATATATCTTCAGGTTGATAATTTTTGCTTTTATTTCCTGCAATACGTTTCTTATTTAAAACAAATACCCGCTTCAATTCTCCAATTTGAGGCGCAGCTAATCCCATAGAATCCTCTGCAAGCATAGTATCAATCAAATCTTCAACCAAAACTTGCAAGCCTGAATCAAAAACATCAATTTTACTTGATACTTCTCTAAGCAAAGAATTGGGATGATAAACGAGAGGTTTAACAACCATATAATTTACTATAAATATTCTTTATAACAGCAACTTACCATTTACCATCCGGACATTCGGAAGTTTCAATATTTGCCTTTACCAACATGAAACATCCACATAAAGTACAGCGCTTAGCTTCTGCATTATACTTTTCACAATTAGAACAAATTTCTAATCTTTCTTCGACTTTACTGTTGTGAGCAAGAACTCTATCCCCACACAATCCCTGTTTTGCTGTTTTAAAAGCTTCCGAAAAAAGGTTCTGCAACATTTTTGAGTTGCTTGGATAACTTGGTGGCGATGAATTGCTCATAATATTGCTCCTGCCATCTTAAAAAGAATTCCCAACAAATCATAACATCTCATTCTATTAATGGATGGGTTGAAGCCGGAGAAAGAGAAATTTTTTATTTTTATACAAAAAAATACTTAGATAGCAGTAATAATAGTGCCATCTTTAACTTTTATGATTGCTTAAAGTCCGATTAAATTTCAGATAATCTTGGTTAAGGTTACATTTTGCGCCAATAATTTAGAAGCGTAATCTATAGACATTAGCTCCCAGGCTAAACCTGGGAACTACAACATAATCAAATATGTTAGGTTTAATCAACCAAAAAACGAGTTACAGGGGTAAATTTAAAGAAAGCATACTCATACCATACAGTCCAGATAAAATCGCGAATCCAGGTATTACGCATTTCTGGACGAATTTGATAATCAAAAGAAGTATCGGTTGAGCCAACTCTAGTCATTGCATGGTTACAACCACAACCATGCTCTTGGAAAAACCCATGCTTGGAAGAGATACTTTGCACCATCAACTGAATGGGAAATACCTTTTGCCCGTGTAAAGAAGCATCCCAAGCCCGTGCATTTAACTTGTCTTCCTCAGAGAATCTGAGCGGACGAATTTCCGAAACTTCTTCTCTATAAACGGGAGCCAAATGTACGTGATAAAAAGAAGCTGGTAAATCGTAACCGAATTCTGCAAATAAAGCTTTGCCGATTTCGACAATTTGCTTGCGCTCGTTATACTCGTCTTCCTCTGGGGAAAGTTCTTTTTCGATTAGCTCAAAATCGGGATATCTATCGACATCGAAATCTTTGCCGTAAAAATCAAGAGCTTCCCAAGCCAAAGTACCAAAAATTTCACAAAAAGCAGGTTTTAAGTGCTGTAAGTTATCAGATTGATTGAATAAATCAACATCACCTTTAGACATCTTGTGAAGAAATAGCTGTGCCATTTTCACATAATCTTCGGTGTTAGAAAGCTTGGTGTTTGACTTACCTGTAAAAATATCTTGCCACGATTGGGGAAGTTGATTAACAGGTGTAGCTTGTTCCCCTTCGATTACTACAGATAATGATTTCTTGGAATTAACGACAAAATCTTGCTCAATAAGATTTGCAGTAGCTTGTGGTGTCATTTTGCTTTTCTCTCTTGAGTCAAATAATTTACAAATGATTGCCGCAAACAATCATAATCATTCTCGACAAGGTATTTATCGCTACCTTAATTAAAAGTAATATTGCAACAAAAATTGTAATTATTTTTGGTAATAAAATTTATTTTAGTTGGTTGTAAATAATCGCATAAAGTGTATTAATTATCTTTTTTAATATATGACTGCATGTCTTATTTAGTTAGATTTATCCAATTTTAAACAAGAATTAAAGATGATTATTATTGATAGCAATAATAGGTAAATATAATATATAGAAATTTTGATTTATCGGAAAAATCGATAAAGATTAAAAAACCCGGTTTTCTAAAAAGAACCGGGTTTATGATTTATTTAAAAGTTGTATTTAATTTTACAAAAGACCCGAAAATGGTAATTTACCTTGCAAAGGTGATTCAGCTCCAACGCAATAAGCACAATTACAGCCAAGATAGTCTCTAATAGGATTAGATTGATCTGCCTGATTCAAAGTCGCTAAGCCATGAACCGATTCTGCTGAGCTTGAATTAACATGTGTTTCTGCCGATGCTGTATCAATGGGGGATGCCGCTGCGGGATTTACGAAGAACAACATTGAAGCAATAACTAAAGGTGAAGCTAGTAAAACAAGTTTCGCGATTATCATAATTTATAGTTTATTTAGTTTACATTGTCCGCTTAAACCTATCATATCTTGAGAATTATCAAGTTAACAGGCGTTAAAATGTTAGATGGCAAAACATAATTACTGGTTCCGGGAATGTCTTTCATGATTGTTTTCAGGTGCAATTTGTCCATAATTAAGGGCTGTGACGAAACAAACACCACCGAAAATATTACCTAGTAGGGATGGCAAATCTTCCGAAATATTCATCCCAGGTAATTAATTACAATATTCTTAGAAAATAATTTTAACTATTATCCTGTTACTTTTTTGCTGTTTAATACTGCTTTCCCAAAATTAACAACTCGCCATTTTCTCCCCCTGCGGCAATTTTATTTGCTTGAGGATGCCAATCCATGCAGGTAAAACCATCGGCAACACCTGTAATAATTTGGGAAACTTCTTGAGCATCTTGCCACAAACATAACCAACCATCGTCACCAGCAGAAGCAAGTAAAAAGCTTTCAGGAGCAAAATCGATAGCTTGAATGATACCAGCATGATTTGTTAAAACAGCCCCTTCCCAATCGGAATCTTCACCCCCTTGCTTTTCCCACAACACTATTCCATCCATGCTAGAGCAAGCAAGTAAAGGCGCACCAGTATCGGAATTTATTTCTGACCATGCAACTTGACGTATTTTACCGGGAAAACCATGCATAATCCATGCTTGGGGGTCATCATCAGAAAATAATAATTCACTTTCTACAACAGCAATAGTTTTGTCCATGTTACCGGAAGCAAGATACTTTCCGTCAGCAGACCAAGCCATTGCTAAACTCGTGGAAGGAATATCTAAAATATATGGTTCGTCATTCCAGCTTTGAGTATTCCAAACTTTGACTCCGCGATGTCCGCCAATGGCAAGATATTTTCCATCATTTCGCCAATCAATACCCAGAGCAGAAGAATTATCAAAATCTAAATTGACAACCAATTTTTTTGAATCAGCATCCCAAACTTGTACCTTACGTCCCAAACTGAAAGCCAAATGATTGCATTTAGGACTCCAAGCGAGTTTATCAACCCAAGCAGAATTTTCTAAAGTTGTAATTAACTCATTTCCCTGCCAGATTTTTACTTGTCCATTTTGTCCGGCAGCAGCTAAGAATTTACCATCGTGGGAGAAAGCGACGCAATCAACAGACTCACCATTGCCAGATTGTAAAGTTGTTAAATTATTATTTTGCCAAAGTACAACTTCTCCAGCAGCAGAAGTTGCGGCTAAAACTTCACCTTCCGGCGAGAAAGTAATCGCGGTAACGTAATCCGAAAGAGTTTGCGATGAGATAAGGGAAAATTCCTGCGAGTTGACGGTAGATTGACTCATGGTGAAAAGGTTAAAGCTTAAAGGTAACAGGTCAAATGTTAGGAGTTAGGAGTGAGGAATTAAGAACTAGTATTTTAAACTTCTCCTTCTCCCCTTGTCTCCTTATCTCCCCATCCTCCCATGCCTAATTCCAAATCTACGCAACACAAGCTTTAAATTCTTCTCTCAACTTCGCTTCATCAAGATTACGTCCGATAAAAACGAGTTCATTCTTACGAGTTTCGCTTTCCTTCCAAGGTCGATCTGGTCTACCATCTAACAACATATGTACACCTTGGAATACAAAGCGGTTTTCTTCTCCAGCAATGCTCAAAATTCCTTTGGTACGGAAGATATCGGGACCTTGGGTTTGTAATAAATTACTCAACCACTTATCCAACTTATCACCATCAAGTTCGCCTTCTTCTACCAAAGCAATAGAATAAACGCTTTCATCGTGTTCGTGAGCGTCTTCACCCAAAAATTCGGGGTCAATTTCCAAAGCTCGATTCAAGTCAAACGCTTTTACACCAAGTAATGCATCCATTTCCAACTTCGCATCTTGGGTTCGATGAATTTTGGCGATCGCGTTCATTCCCCGAATCCTGTTTTCTAATTCTTCCAATTGCTCTGGGGAAACCAAATCTGTTTTGTTAATCAAAATTACGTCAGCGAAGGCGATTTGTTCTTGGGCTTCATCAGCATCCCAATGTTGCCAAATATGCTTGGCATCAACTACAGTCACCACAGCATCAAGTAATAATTGCTCGCGCATATCTTCATCAACGAAAAACGTCTGAATCACCGGTGCTGGATCGGCTAAACCCGTAGTTTCAATAACTAAATGGTCAAATTTATCGCGACGCTTCATTAAATTACCGATAATCCGCATCAAGTCACCGCGAACCGTACAGCAAATACAGCCGTTGTTCATCTCAAAAATTTCTTCATCAGTATCAATAACCAACTGATTATCAATGCCAACTTCCCCAAACTCATTAACTATTACCGCTACCTTCTTACCATGCTCATGAGTAAGAATACGATTTAATAAAGTTGTTTTTCCTGCTCCCAAATATCCAGTCAAAACTGTTACAGGTACTACCTTTGTTGCTGTATTAACCATATTATTCTAGTAATGCTTATTTAATGAATGTTTGACAGACACAAATAATATACAAAAAAAATCGATGTTGCTTCCAACGATGTATAAAATTTGTTAGCTATATAACCAAGTTGTGTAGAGATTAGCATTGTCAAATCAACAAGCAATGCTCTCATTTTTTTGTTTTATAAATTAATAGTCGTTTATCAGCAAGCGACATCAGTACAAATTCAAAAATTTATTTTATTTTTTTCTTTATTTATTAGACTCTTAGACTCGTTAGGCTCAGTTCCTAATTTGTAGGGTGCTGTGACATTTTAACTAATGCACGAAGGTAATAATAAGGCTTGTAGTGTCACCAGGAAAACATTAATGGTTTGTTAGCGAAGCGTGTCCGATAGGACATAGCCCCCGGATTTATCCGTGGATGTCATTTTAGGTTTTGTCGAAGCCCCTAAATTTATTTATGGGGCATTAATTACGAATTACGAATTACGAATTACGAATTACGAATTATATTCACGCACCACCCGAGTTTTGTGACACTTATCAAGTCTTGTTTATTAAGCTGTCAACGATTCACGGTAGCTCCTAAAAAAGGCAAAATTTCCTCAGCAATTATATCTGGATATTCTTCATGCATACCTAAAGAGCCTTCAAGTACAAGGCTTTCAACTCCTGGTAAATTTGCGATGGCTTCCATTTCTTCCCGTGACGATCTAGGAGAAGATTTCGCGATAACCAACATAACCGGTACCGATATCTTTCTAACTAATCCCAGTAAATCGCTTCTTCTGGTGACAAGATCCAAACAACCAGTTACAAACGCCGCAGGAGCAAATCTTCCTCCAGGCTGCTGGGTACTTTCCCATTTATCTTGGATAAAATTCGGAGTTAATTTTTCAGCATCGACGTAAACGTGACGACGATACATGAACTTTAAAAACGATGGCAAAGTATTCAGTTTATAAAGAATTTGACCAATTATTGGTAATCTAACTACTTGCTTAACCAAGTTCCTGATTATTCCATTCACACCCATAACAGCTAAAGGTCCGCGCCAAGTTGGTGCTACAAGAACTATCCGAGAAAACACTTGAGGATATTTGCTTGCTAACCATAAAACGTAAGGGGCGCTATGACCTGCCGCAATCACAGAAACGGGTTTTTTTTCAAAAGTAGTTAATACAAAATCTTCGATAAAATCTCTGTATAAAGCAGGACCATAATCGGCTTTAGGGCGACCGGAATCTCCAAAACCAGGAAAATCAACCGCTACTGCTTTATATTGATCGGAAATTTTTTTAGCAATTCCGCTCATTTCCGAACGCATGGAAACGGTACTGAATGCAGGAAAGAGCAATACAGGGGAACCTGCACCTAAAGATTCATAAACTATACGAAAATCTTGGTCTTCCCTATTCCATACAAATTGTCCTACCACTCCGCCCATCCTAGCGTTCGTTTCGATAGATGAGAAACCTGTCGTCATTCTGCCATTATTCCCGTCTGGTAATCAAAAATAAAAAGTCAAAAGTTAAAGGTTAAAGTTAGCACATGGTTTGATTAAAAAATGTAGCCTTCAGCCTAACTAACAGCCTTAATGTATCACCTATTTTGCAATTGGTTATAGCTTAATTTGAAACAGATTCTTGCGATTGCAATGCCTTTTTCTGCATAGTTGTAAAAATATTATAGAAACCATTAGCACGCGAAGGGGTCAAGCTGACATTCAAGCCGGTTTCTTGGATAAAATCAGGAGTCAGTTGAGCAATCTCGGTAGGTGTTGAGCCATTTAAGCCTTCAATTAGAAGTGCCAATAAGCCTTTAGTTAATTGTGAATCGGAATCGCCTTGAAAAGTGACTTGATTGTCATTGAAAGAAGCAGTCACAAACACCTGAGAAACGCAACCAGGAACTTTATTCTCAGGAGTTTTTTCAGAATCTGGAAATTCAGGAAGTTTTTGACCGTACCAAATTAGCTGTTCGTAGCGACGTTTAGGTTCAGTTGCACGTTGAAAGCGTTTAACAATTTTAGCAAGAGCCGGTGGTAAAGTATCGTTCATTATAAGTTTTTGACACAGAACTATAAAAACCTATCACTTTGAGTTTAAATTATCTCATAGCAATTAGGACAGTTCTCAATTACCAATTGCAAAAAACGAGTTGCCAAATTTTGACTAAAAGTTTTCTGTTCTCAACTCACTAATTGCTAATCGCAACTTTCGACTGCAAAAAAAAAGGCAGAAGCAATTAATCATATTACCTCTGACCTTTATTTTTATTTTCTTGCCAAAAGACCAAAGACTATTGAAACTAAAATCTTGCATAATTCTCAACAAGCCCTGCATAAACAAGGTTTCTGTTCATGAAATCAGAAATAAACCGGGTTTGTGGAAACTGCTGCAAGATATGTATTTATGTCATGGGAGGCAAACCTCGTATTTGCCGCAAAGCATTTAAGCAAGCCGGACAATCACAGCCAAACAAAGTAACGGAAGCATCACTTTCTTCGTCAGTAAATTCTAATTCAGGTACTTCGTTAGGAAGTAAACCTTTTTGTCCATTAACATTAGGTGTAGAATTTCTCCGTAGACGAGTACAACCCACACTAGGAGTTGCGACAGCTACAGTAGCTTTCCGTCCGCAAGTAAATTGTCTGGGCGTAGAATCAACTGTTTCGTTAGCGCTAGCTGGTTGAGTAAAAACCGCCATTGACACCATAGACGAAAACAATACCGGACTCGAAAGTAATGTAAGAAAAAATTTTTTGTTCATGTATCTGAGAACCGTTGTAACTAGCAAAGCTTTACGGCTTTTATTTTTTCACGTTCATGGATAGCTGCTCAGTCAATTTTATACATTGCTGACCGTATCTACCACATGACATAGAAATAGCCGTTTTTTAATAGAGAATATTAGGTAGGCAAGGAAAATAAGGAAGATAAGCTAAAAATAAGTTATAACCTTCAACCTAAAAAAAAACTTCACCCCGAATATTTTTTACACCTTAACAGTCCAAATGGAAGTGAAAACAGTTTAACGAGACATCTCACAACCAATCAAGACAAGAACTAATTTTATCGCAAGTTTAAATCATCGACTGCCAAAATATTAGCCAAGTTCCATAAACAGTTAACAGTGAGCAGTGAACAGTGAACAGTTAGGAGTTAGGAGTTATTAATTTTCTACCCCTTCTTCCCCAAAAACTAAACAGGGTCTACAATTCGTTTGTGGATTTCAAAGTAGAAATATGGCTAATCAAGGACCTATACCAGTTGTTGTTAATGGTGCTGCGGGAAAAATGGGTCGAGAAGTAATAAAAGCTGTATCGGAAGCACCCGATATGGATTTAGTAGGCGCAATTGATACAAGTCCCGAACATCAAGACAAAGATGCGGGAGAATTGGCTGGCTTGGGCGAAGCTCTAGAAGTTCCGATCACGAATCAAATGGAACCGATGCTGGCTTTTGCTTCCCAAGGAAAACAGCCAGGAGTTGTAGTTGATTTTACACACCCTGACTGCGTTTACGACAACATTCGTAGTGCGATCGCCTATGGGGTGCGTCCTGTGGTTGGAACTACTGGGTTAAGTCCAGAACAACTGAAAGATTTAGCAGATTTCGCTGATAAAGCTTCTACCGGATGCCTAATTATTCCTAATTTTTCTATTGGAATGGTACTACTTCAGCAAGCAGCAGTTACAGCATCGAAATATTTTGACCATGTTGAAATTATCGAGCTTCATCACAACCAAAAAGCAGATGCACCCAGCGGTACCGCAATAAAAACCGCTCAAATGCTGGGAGAATTAGGTAAAACCTACAACGAAGCTATAGTGAATGAAACGGAACACATAGCAGGAGCGCGAGGAAGTCAAGCCGATGAAGGAATTAGAATTCACAGCGTTCGCTTGCCAGGATTAATAGCCCATCAAGAAGTTATCTTTGGCGCATCCGGTCAAATTTATACTTTAAGACACGATACCAGCGATAGAACTTGCTACATGCCGGGGGTTTTATTAGCAATTCGTAAAATTCTTCAGCTAAAGTCGTTAGTATATGGATTAGAGAAGATTCTTTAAATTGAAATCTTAAGTTTAGAAACTCGGACACTTGTTATGAAGCGAAAAACTTTAACAACTTAGTGTCCTACAATCCAAAATCCAAAATCTAAAATCCAAAATCTAAAATGCTTGTCCCATTGACACGCGAGAAGTTTGAACAATTGATTCCCCTAATTGCAACTGGTTCGCAGTACAAATACTATTGGGGTAAATTTTCCGATTTATTACAGCGGTTATTAATATCTGTAATTATTGCGACTGTAATTTTACTTATAGAGGTAATTTTACGGCTTCCTTTAGGCCCAGTTGTATTTTGCTTCGGACTTGTAGGGGCACTTTACTGGTTATGGGGACCAGTACTATGGGCTAGCTTGCGAAATGCTAAACTCCGCCGTTACAAATACGCTGGTTTTTTTCGCGGCAGAGTCTTGGACTGGTGGGTTACAGAAGAGTTAGTTGGCACACAAGAAACAGTTAATAATAAAGGTGATTTAGTAATTGTAGAAAACCGAGAAAAACGAATTAACTTGGAAGTTGGAGACGAAAGCGGATTTACCGCTTTACTTAAAGCACCGTTAAAAAATTCTCACAAAATAATTCAATCCGGGCAGGTAGCAGAAATGCTGGTTATGTCCAACAATCCCGATTTAAGCAGAATCGAAGAAATAACTGATATATATATTCCCAATCGCAATTTATGGGTTAGCGATTATCCTGTTTTACGTCAAGATTTCTTTAATCAAGTAAGTCGCCGCGTTCGCGATGATAGAGAGGAAATACCTCGCAATCGTCGCCGTCGTCCACCTCAAGAAAGAAGTAGAGAAATTGATAGATATTATGACGACGAACGAGAAGCTTACCCCAGAGAAAGAAGTAGAGAAATTGACAGGTATTATGACGACGAGGGAGAACCATTACCCAGAGAAAGAAGTAGGGACGTAGACAGGTATTACGATGAAGATGAGCGCCAACCTTACCCTAGAGAAAAAAGTAGGGACGTAGACAGGTATTACGATGAAGACGAGCGCCAACCTTACCCTAGAGAAAAAAGTAGGGACGTAGACAGGTATTACGATGAAGACGAAAGAGAACCATTACCCCGAAAAAGAAATAGGGATACTCAAAGATACTACGATGACAGCGAGCGCGAATCTTATTCCCGAAAAAGAAGTAGAGACATTGAAAGAAGACCTACTTACGATGATGATGAATGGTAGCAGGAATTCAAAGTTAGGAATTATGAATGATAAATTTGACCTTTGAACTTCGACCTTTGAGTTCAAATTTATTCCAGTAATTCAGCAAGGTCTTCTAAAGGATATTCGGGTTCCTCGGCACAAAATTCAACACAAATTCTTACCTTTCCCTTTTTCCAGCCTCTAGCGCCTAACTTTAAAATTTCACAGTTAATACCTTCATCAAACAAGGATGCTTCTGGCATCTTAAAACTCATATATTTCTGTATAACTTCTAGCAATTCTAAAACTTTAAAAGTCGAAGAAATTTCCAAATTCCCAGAATCTTCAGCACTTATAGATATAACTTCGTTACGTTCCAATCGCTCGAACTGCTTTTCCATACCAGTTTTTTATACTTGAATAATCTGCTTTACCAAAAACAAATGGGGATATTTCCCGTTTTTTTAATTTATGAAGGTAGAAGTCGGTAGAAGGCTATTATATATCCTCAGCAATTATTTAGTCATACCAAATTGTCCAATATTCTGAAGTGATTACATTTACCTTTATCAATACTTTGCAATACTTTAGCTAAAGTATGAAGTTAAGATATTTAATAGTTTTCTGCAAAATGCTATCAACTATATGCAAGTTATTAAACTATCACATGACAAAAATTAATAAGTTATCTAAAATTACTAATTTATTAGCTGTTTTATACAAATAATCTTGTGTAAATATACAAACCATCACAAGGCTTAAATTCTATATTTTTATACCCCATCATGATTGAAATAATACTTTCAGTAATTAAGGTTTAAGAATTTAGATGTATTTAAATTTATTTATCAGCAGCACTATCAGCATAGTAGCAGTAACACTTGTATCATTTAGCGTATTGCAATGGTTTCATATTCCTGCTGGTAACTTTCTTGATTGGGTAATTGGTGGTGCTAGTTTTTGGTGGCTTTTGGTAATTGTTACCGTACCTTGGAATGTTCATTTCAAAGCAAAAGAAACTTTATTCGACGCAGAACAATCTATTCAAAAAGAAATTTCCGTAGATGAGAAACAATTAAAATACGTCAAGGTTTTAGTCAAACGTTCTTTAATAATTGCGATTTCTCTACATATAATATCTACAATCGGTCTTTATGCCTTAGCCGCAACTGGTATCAGTGCTGTTGGTTATATTAGTTCCGGTGCAGCGTTATTGTTGACGGGTTTGCGTCCAGCTATTAGCGCTTACGAATATTTATACGCAAGGTTAACAACTATTGGCAAAGAGCTAAAATATCCTCGCGAAGATATTGTAGAGTTACGCCATCGTTTCAGTACTGTTGAAGAAAAATTGTTTCTCATCGAAGAAGAACTTAAACCAGAAAATCTTGACTCCTTAACAGCAAAGCAAGAAGCTAATGCAAAAGAAACTCGTCAAGAAATAGCAACTATTAAGGCAACTATAGAAGAATTGCGAGCAACCAACAAAATCGACCACGAGCGCTTATCTAGAGAATCAAAGCAGGCGATCGCCCAACTTTCTACCGACGGACAATTTTTAGAACACGTGCGTGAAATTATTCGATTTTTCAAAGCTGCGTAATCTAATAATGTAGAGAGGTAGCAATGCTACGTCTCATAATCCTACGTCTGTGTAATCTAATTTTGTTAAAAGCATCGAAAAGCATATGCTAATTATGGGAGAAGTTTAATTTTTAGAACTTCTTCCGTTGTAATTCCCAATCTAGATTGGGAATTAATAACAAAAATATTTGCATCAGGCTTTTTGTTAATGTCTATAACAGAACACAAAATAACAGTAGATTCACTAGAATGGTTTTATCGACAAACAGAACCAGTAGGTAGAAGCGATTTACAACCAGTCCTAATGCTGCACGGCTTAGTTTCGCAAAGTTACAGTTGGCGAAATATCATGCCGGGATTAGCACAGCAAGGCAACAAGGTTGTTGCACCAGACTGGATTGGTTCCGGATTTTCAGCTAAACCAGAAAAAAGAGATTTTGCTTATACTCCCGAAGCATATATCAAAGCTCTAGATGCTTTCGTCGAAGCATTAGAACTTGAAAGTTTTTCTTTGGTAGTTCAAGGTTTTTTAGGTTCAGTCGGCTTGCAATACGCTTTACGCAATCCTGATAAAATAGCAAGTTTAATTATACTCAACACGCCAATTTCATCTACAGCTAAATTGCCGTGGAAAATTCAACAAATGGGTTTACCTTTAGCTGGGGAAATGATGACACAAGACCCCTTATTAGTTGACAGAACCCTAGAAGGCGGCTGCCGTTACGTAATTAAAGATAAAGATTTAGATATTTATCGCAAACCTTTTTTAAAAGCTTCTGCGACGGGAAGAAGTTTATTAGCAACAATTCGGAATTTGCAGTTAAAAGCTGCAATGGAAGAAATTGAATCTGGATTCAAAGAATGGCAAAAACCGATTTTGGTTCAATGGGGAAAAACTGACCCTTGGTTAAATGTAGAAATGGCAGAAAAATTTGTAGGTTCAGCACCTGATGCTCAAATAGTTAGAATCAACGATGTAGGGCATTATCCACAAGAACACCACCATGAAGCGATTTTGCAAGACATGAAGCCCTTTGTGCGAAGAAGTTGAAGAGGATGGGCATGGGGGATGGGGCATTGGGCATAGGGGGCAAAGAGATAAATAACTTACCAATCACCCATTACCCATTACCCATTACCAATTAATCAAGAAAAATCTTTCATATCAGCAGTACGTAATGATATTTGCTGAATGCGACTGCCTCTTCGGACTTTTAACTGCAAATTTTGACCTACACCGCTGTTCTCAACTATATTTAGTAACTCTTCGCCTTTAGTAATGGTTTTTCCATCGATTGCTAGAATTACATCTCCTATACGGATACCCGCCTTGGCTGCTGGAGAATTAGCTACAACTCTTCTTACCAAGATACCTTTGACTTCTGGTAATTGAATCGGAGAATTAGGATTAGCGTTGATACGTCGTGCTTGTTCGGGGGTTAAATCATCCATTGCTATGCCTATAAATGGATGAGCAACTCTTCCATTACGCTGCAATTCGCTACTGATTTGCTTGGCTTTATCGATAGGAATTGCAAAACCAATACCCATCGCATCGGCACGAATAGCAGTATTTATACCGATAACTTCGCCTCTATCGTTTAATAAAGGACCGCCAGAATTTCCGGGGTTAATGGCTGCATCGGTTTGAATAAATTCCAAACGCTTAGAAGAAATACCAACTTGAGAGCTAGGACGCTTCAAAGTACTGACAATCCCCAAAGTCACCGTATTATCGAAACCCAAAGGATTTCCCACGGCGATCGCCCAGTCTCCAACCTGGACGTTGCTGGATGAACCCAAGGTTGCAACCGGTAAATCCCCACCAGCGTTAATCTTCACAACTGCTAAATCAGTGACTTCATCCGCACCTTGGACTTTACCTTCAAACTTACGACCATCTTTGAGACGAACTGTTACTTTATCAGCTTTATCAACTACGTGAGCATTGGTTAAAACCAATCCGCTTTTGTCGATAATGAAACCAGAACCTAAACCGCGTAATTCTTCTGGAGGCAAGTTTCTAGGTAAATCGCCGAAAAATCTCCGAAAAAATGGGTCTTCCGTAAAAGGTTCGGGAAGACGACGGCTCACAGTGCGCTCTGTATCGATACGAACTACTGCCATCCCAACTCTATTCACCGCTGCCGTAACAAAACTACTACTACCAATAACAGCACCAGCATTTGAAGGCTTCTGTGCTACCAATTGCGATGAGTCAACCAATGCAGTCGGTGCCGGTTCTGCTTGAGAAGGTAACACTAAAAGAGTATTACCACCGAGCAAGACTCCCATAATAATTGCTAATAAATGCGTACTTAGTTGTCTTATAGACTTAGGAAAATTTGTAAATTTCATTACCAAGACCGTTTTCAGCCTGATTGTTAGTTATTCTTGACAATTTTGCGTGAAGCTACTGAAAACATTATGCTTTCAATAGTCGTAAATTTAGACGTTTTCCGTCATCTTCAAGTTTCGTTTATTTAAGCTCTAATGCTTAGTGATAGGGCGTTAAACAAACTTTAGCTGCGATTCAATTTATTAATGATATTAGCAAAAATTAGGCTTGTATTTTTTTCCCTGAGAAAGCGAATTAGCCCAATATCACCAGGGATTGAGATTGCAAATACCCCATCGGAGTGTTTGCTCTTTGCGTTAGGATTATAATTACTGCCTCCACCCCAACAACACCACATGAATGGAACATCAAAGCAAAACGAGCCGATACTGAGTGACAGTAATGATACTAAAATTTCAGAACCCAACCACAATCATACGCATTCAACCCACGATCACGTTCATAGCGAAGAGTCTTTAAGAAAGATAGTTAATCGCCTATCGCGGATAGAAGGTCATATTAGAGGAATAAAATCGATGGTGCAGCAAAATACTCCTTGTCCTGATGTTTTGTTGCAGATTGCTGCTGTTAGAGGTGCAATAGATAAGGTAGCGCGGATTGTTTTAGACGAACATCTAACGGAGTGCGTTGCTAGAGCGGCAAAAGATGGCAATATCGATGCTGAAATGGAAGAATTAAAAGCAGCTTTAGATAGATTTTTGCCTTAAAAATAATTGAAGATTTAAAATTAAGCTGAATCAGTCATTCTAATGGTATCTATATTATTAATAAATTAGATAGCTTCAATGAGTTTTCATAAATATATATTTCATTATCGTTTCAGTGGTAAATCGGATAAACCGCTGATTCTTTTTTTACACGGTTTTATGGGAAATATTCACGAATTTGATGAAGCGATATCTTTATTAACAGATGAGTTTTATTGTTTAAATATCGACCTTCCGGGGCATGGGAAAACTAAAATTTTAGATGATGATTGCTATAAAATGCCGAAAATTGCCGATGCATTAATCAATTTATTAAATGAATTACAAATTGAACGGTGTTTTTTAATTGGATATTCTATGGGTGGAAGATTAGCTTTATATTTAACATTAAAATTTCCTCAACGTTTCCATAAAATTATTTTAGAATCTGCTTCCCCCGGTTTAATCACGGATAGAGAAAGACTAGAAAGAGTTAAACGGGACGAACAGATAGCTAGAAAGTTAGCCAGAAGTGTTGAAAAAGATGATTTCAGAAAATTTTTAGATAATTGGTACAATCAGCAGATTTTTGGCAATATCAAAAATCATCCGCACTTTGAGCAGATGATAGAAAATCGCCTACAAAATAATCCTAAAAAATTAGCCAAGTCCCTGCAGTTAATGGGTACGGGAGTTCAACCATCTTTATGGGATAAGTTAAAGGAAAACAAAAAACCCATACTTTTGCTAGTAGGAGAAAACGATAGCAAGTTTGTTGAAATAAATAGAAAAATGTTTGCAGTTAATCAATTGTGTAAATTAAAAATCATTAAAAAGGCGGCTCATAACATTCATTTAGAGAATACATTCATATTTATCGAAAATATTCGCAATTTTTTTTAACTGTAACAATACACGAGCAGACTTTATTTGAAAATACTGATTGCGATATAAACAATAATCACCAAAGCTCATTGATAACAGATTATTCGCTAACTTGACTCACCGCGCTTAATTCTTCTTTCAAAACCTTCCGGTAGATTCTCGGTAAACTACTACTTATGGAATTGGTTTCTATGCCATAACCCAAACTTGTCCAAGTAGGAGAAAGTGTCTTTAAAACTTTATTTATTTTCCCTTCTCGCAACAACTGAGGAATGTTGACTCCCCATTCCTTAGAATCATTCAACCAACTATGAACCACTTGGTCTTGATATTGGGGTTCAAAACTGTAGGTAGCCCAAAACATCATCGGCATCGGCTGTTCTGGATGATAGCGTTTGGCAATATTAAACCAAGTAGTATTAATAACCTGATATCTTCCGGCTGCTGTAGAACAATTTCCCTTGTTCGGTCCAATGGGAATTGTGACGCATTTTTCCGGATGGCGACTTAAATCGCTAACGTGTTCCCCACCATACAAAATTGAGTAGGGACGCTTACTATTAGCTTCACTTGCGGAAATAGTTCTCATCAAAGCCCGTATATAAGGGTCTCCTCCCTCCATAATTAGAGGTGGCTGTCTTTTTTGAAATACCGGATCGCTATTCGGCTCAAGGCTGCCGTGAATATACCACTGAAACATACAGACAAAGGCAAGAAGGGCGGCTACAGGTCCGATAATTTTTTCAATGCCTTTGAAATGAAAACCTTTAAGAGTTTGACTCATCAATATTAATTAAAATAGCCACGTAATAGATAACAACAAAAATAGATAGAACTATTCCGGCAAAGTAAAATTTTAATTAAACCGGATTGTCGAACAAGTTTAATTCTAGCAACGATTATTTTTAAGCGACTAAGGAAAGAGCGGGGAGATGGGGATAAGTAGTTAAATATAATTAATTACACAGAAGTTTTCAAATTTGTTTCACAACGCTTAGATCCCCCCTAACCCCCCTTGAGAAGGGGGGAATTGCAATTAAAGTCTCTCTTTTACTCCCACTCCGCTTATTAGATTATCTAAAATTGTAGGTTGGGTTGAGGAACGAAACCCAACACCAGCGTTGGGTTATGTCCTATCGGACACGCTTCGCTAACACGACCTTCAACCCAACCTACGTCATAGGAAATCTTCTACCAGGAAGGGAGTAATGGGGGGATTGCAATTAAAGTCTCTCTAAAGAAGGGGGATTTAGGGGGATCTTACGAAATGTGTGTACACCGTATGGGTAAGGATCTTGACTTGCTACTTCTAACCTTTTCCAACGCCCAATGCCCCATTTCCAATGCCAATTACCAATTACCCATTACCAATTACCAAATTAAGCTACTGCTGCAAATAATTCTGCAAAACTTTTCGCCGCAGCGTCTTCTTTAGAAACAATTTCTACAATTTTATTTCGCGAAGCTGGTTCAAAAAGTGATTCGACACAAACTTGGGCTACCTTTTGACGGGGAATACTGCCATCAAACAACGTATCTGCACTTTGCATAACGATGGGATTGCTGTTGTCTTCATTCTTTAATCCACCGGGACGTACTATTGTATAGGTTAAACCGCTTTTTTGAATGTATTCCTCTGCTTGTTTTTTCCAAACCAAAATCAGCCAGAATAAATTTAGTGGATGGAACAACTTAGAAGTACATAAAGAAGAAACAAATGCAAAATGTTCTATACCTTTAGCTTTTGCAGCATCCACCAAGTTTTTTGTCCCTTCGTAATCTACCTTATAAGGTGCGGTGGGATCGAAACCGGGTGCTGCACCGGTTGCACATAACAGCACTGTGCTATCTCCTAAAGCAGCAGATAAAGACTCTGGTTGCAAAACATCACCTTGCACTAAGTCCACATCAGCAGGCAAAATACTCCTAGCTTTATCTAAATCTCTTACTAATGCACGAACCGGAATTTCACGCGCCATCAACTCTTGCACAATCCGTCTACCCGTCTCACCTGTTGCCCCTGCTACAAAAGCTTTCATGATAATTCTCTACCACCGGAAACATATATCATCATTCTTTCTTCTCTATTGTAGAGATTAGGTGAACTTTATATCGGATTGTTAATGTTTCGATGAATTTACCTTACTGATGCGAAACATTTCATCTAGGATGGGAAATATTATTTTATCTAAACTTAAGAGTATACAGGAATGCACTAATGGTTTCAATCAATCGAAAGTGTAAATCTGATCGAGAGAGGGAAAAAATTATATCTGTGGCATCAACTATAACTGATATATCTGATATATCTGATATATCTGATATATCTGACAGCCAAAGTTTTCCTCTGGAAATAGATTTACAGGTAGATTTGGAACAACAAACCAAATTTTACGGTACTTTCAGCGACTGTATGGAGTTGTACGCACCAGCAGAAACTGTTGCCGAATATCTTAACAATCATTCAGAATGGTTTTCTCGCTGCGCTCAACCAATGAAAGTTAAGCCTTTGGGAGAAAACGGTTATGAAATCATTATCGGCCGTTTTGGTGCTTTCAATTATGACGTAGAGCCGAAAATCGGTTTGGAACTATTGCCTCCTCAAGAGGGTATTTACTGCATTCGCACCATACCTATTCCTGACTACCAAGCACCTGGCTACGACGTAGATTATCGTGCATCGCTACAGTTAGTCGAAAGCAAAGAAGATAATACCGCTCAATCAACTTCCATAACCAGAGTTGAGTGGCAATTGTATTTAACCGTTTACGTGCAATTTCCAAATTTTATAAAACGTTTACCTAAATCCTTAATTCAAACAACCGGCGATCGCCTGCTTAACCAAATTGTTCGTCAGGTATCTCGTCGTTTAACACGCAAAGTTCAAGAAGATTTTCATCAATCTTTAGGCATACCTTTTTCATATAAATCTAAAAAAGTATGAAAAATGAAGGATGGAGCATAAAGGTTGAAATGACTCTACCTTCATGCTTCACACTTCATATTTACCAATCCCAAAATTTAGGCATTGCTAAGAATTTTTTGGACAATTTGCACGCCACTGATAGCCTGCCACGTAAAAAGTCCTAAAATAGTAAAATTTAACAGAATATGAGTCATTCTTGCCCAATTTGCTCCTTTCTGCATAAAAGGAGACAAAGAAGCAGAAAAACCAATCAAAGCTGTCATTCCCAGCCCAGCTAATAAATGGGGACCGACAAATAATTTACCATTATTAATATAGGTAACAGCCATCCCACCAATGGAACCCGATACCATTAGTGCTAATAATAAAGAACCTATTTGAAAGTGTTTGATATTGTACTTACCTTTGATAAGTTCTTTCTTCTCTTCACCCTTAGCACTTCTAGTACGCTGTACCTGTAAACCTAAATAAGCCGCATAAAGCGTACATAGCAACAGCGCCCACATTAGTACGGGATGAAAAAATTGCATCCAGTATTTAACTTCTGGCGAAAGTTCCATTGTGTTCTCCCCCAATACTTAAATCTTCATAAAAATTAGCATAGCGCGTCGGGGTAATAGGGAGTAGGGGATGGGAAAATAAGAATTGGAAATTGGGCATTGGGCATGAGGCATGGGGAATGGGGCATGGAATGAATCGATAAGTTAGGAGTTGATTTAGAAGTCAATAATTAAGACTTACTAATCATCTTTCCCTTCTTACCTCTCCCTCTCTTCCCCAATTCCTAATTACCAATTAACAATTACCAATTACCAACAGCTAACAATGAGCAACAACAATGCTTCACTGCTAGAAGCGGCTAGAAGTGGTGACATCAAAAGGGTGCGAACTTTTTTAAGTACGGGTGCTTCTGCAAGTGTCAATGATGGAGATGGCACTACAGCGTTAATGTTTGCAGCAAATTCTGGCTATACAGAAATTGTTAAAATGCTTGTCGATTCGGGTGCAAATATTGATTGCAAAAGAAAACGTTATGGTTTAACGGCTTTGATGTTAGCTTGTGCTGCAAAACAAATAGATATTGTACGCATATTAATATCAAAAGGTGCTAACGTAAATGCGGTTAATGAAGACGGCAGCACGGCTTTAATGATAGCGGCTCTCAAAGATTACATTCCTGTTGTCAAAGCTTTAGTTGATGCTGGAGCTAATATAAATCTTCAAGATAAAGACAATGATACAGCTTTGCAATTGGCAGTGAAGCAAGGACATTTTGCCGTAGTCGAAATTTTAGTTAAAGCAGGTGCTGATGTAAATATCCGAGATGAAGAAGGCGAAAATTTATTGATGTTAGCTTCAGAACAAGGATATTTAGGAGTCGTTGAGGCACTATTAAGCGCAAATATTGATGTAAATGAAAAAAATACCGATGGAGACACAGCATTATTAATTGCTGTCGCAGGAGGACATACTTCTGTAGTAGAAACTTTAATAAATAAAGGTTCTGATGTAAATTTTCAAGATAAAGATGGAGAAACACCTCTACATTTTGCAGTTGTCGAAGGTTTTTCTGAAATTGTAGAATTGCTTCTCAAAGCTGGTGCAGATGTTAATAAGAGAAATAATTTAGGCGATACACCTTTACTTGTGGCAGCTTTACAAGGCTATAGCAAGATAATCAAAGCACTTTTAGAAAAAAGTGCTGATGTCGAAATCATAAATTTAGCCCAAACACCGCTAACTTTAGCCGCTATACAAGGAAACGTAGAAACAGTAAAAGTTTTATTAGAAAATGGTGCAGATGCAAATACTCAATTACAAGATGGAAAAACTCTATTAATAGAATCTACCAAACGTAATTTTAAAACAATTACTCAAGAATTATTAGCGCATGGTGCTGATGTCAATTGTAAGGATGAAAACAGCGCTACAGCATTGATGTGGGCAGCTTCATTAGGTTATATTAAAGTAGTCGAAGTATTATTAAAAGCTGGTGCAGATGTAAACCTGAAAAATCGAGGTGGTTACACTGCTTTGATGCTTGCAGAATTTAACGGTTATCCCAGTATTGTCAAAATTTTACAAGCTGCCGAAGAAAGAGATTAGGGAAGAAATAGTTAAAGGTGGTGTTAATATAGCGGTTTCAATTGATTCCGATATGTTTCAAAAAATCTTACCCCTTTACCCTCTTCTTACTAAGGAGAGGGGTTTTCCGCAGAAATGAGCGAGATTAGTATTTTATCTAATTAAAGACTCGACAGCATAACTTCTGATTTTTATGATTTAGATTATTTAAAATATAAAATTCTTCTGCAAATAAGCCTATTAAAAATAAAAGTATTCCATAATACGAAGTGTTTTATACCGTGGTTCATCAAATGAACGGGAATATTAATTTGCAAGCAGATACGGATTTACCTTTGCGTTCTGCCACAGATGTAGATTTAGAAGTTTTTAATTCTATCCAAGGTCCCGATTATAAGGAAGGGAAACCTGTAGAAGATATGAAACGATTATTTCACAAACAGGTAATCGTGGAAGATGATGTCTTACTAGATACTGAAACAATTAAAGTACCCGGTTTTATTGGTATTGCAGATGAGGAAATAGTTATAAACCCACAAGGGCAGACAGTTTCAGGGCATGAGGACATTGCCAAGTTTCTCGAACGATATGGTTTATTAGTTTGTACTTATCAGTACAATAAAGACCGTTATGGTAAAGAAATTGATTTACGCCGCAGTCCTCAAAGTTATTCTGAAATCAATGACTTGATGGAAATCTTTATCAAAAATGAAGGTCACCATTCTGGAACAATTGTACCGGCGATTAGGGAAGGTGGAAAAAAAGCTTTTGCATCTTTTAACGAGCCTGATAGCTATCATCGTGGATTATATGGCGAAAGCGGATTTATTGCAGTAGCGCAAAATTTAGTTTTTCCCGAATTTGTCAACTCACAACAGCAAAGGGGTTATACCGACAGCATTATCTGCTGGATGGCTTTGATGAATCCCTTTGTAAAGTTTTCCCAAAACGATTTTAACGGCGGAGATCCAACCCGTGTCATCGATAAAGCTAGTCTTAAAGAATTCTTGAAAAATTGTGCTTTAGCTAGTCTTGGCGATGAAAGTGCAATCGGATTTCTCAACGATGTTAACAACAAAGCTTATTGCGCTGAATTTGTTTATATAGCCTTAAATACGCCTATTTACCCTTTTAATCTCAAAGGTTTAACTTTACTATTAAACGATGAAGTCAAAGCTAAGCAAATTTTAGCAATTCAAGAACAGCAAAATAGCAAACAAGAGAATATCCTCAGCAACCGCAGTACCAACCCAGAATTTCAAGCTTTTAATATCCAGATGCCAGTCATACCGCAGGATTTACAACCTTTAGACGTATTGATGGCAAAAAAAGGAATTAATATAGATTCCAACAGTATTCCTTTTCCACCTTTTACACTTTCTCAAATATTGCGTCGCGCTTTCCGCACTCTGCTACCACGTCACAAAGACGTAAACAATCCCACAATTATCAAATCACAAGTAAAGCTGTTTGGATATTTAGAACCATTAATTCTTAAACAATTAGGACTTGATAATCCTCATACTGAAGCATCGGAAGAAGCAACCACAGCGATAAATGAGAAAGTTAAAGCAGTAAAGGAATTTATCGCTTTTATTAAATCGCAACTAAAACAGAACTACGATAGCTACGCCCAACTTGATTCTATAATCGATAAAATTATGCAGCAAGCAGATGAATTAGTAGGTTCATCTGATGCCAAATATTTTATACCACCGCGTATTTATGTAGACTTAGGGCAAAATGACGATGACGGAAACTTACCTCAAGGCTGGGGATTTAAGTTAAATACTTTAGGTGCATTAATTGATCGAGGCGCAATTATAAATACTACAACCCCTCAACCTCCGGCTCCACAGCCACCTCCAGAGATTCCAGAAACACCGCCAGAAAACAATCCACCCCGTAGAAAATCGCAGATGCGCTGATTTTTTCCTTAAAACTGATTGCTGTAGGGTGTGTTGTCGCGCAGCGCAACGCACCATTTTTTTATAGTCAAATTTTGAAAGAAATAAATTTTTACGTCCCTACATAATTTGCAAACCAATATTAAATTATCTGCAAGGGAAAAATAATCTTTAAAATTCTGCTCGTTTCCTCAAAACTTCATCAATAGTTAAATTTAGACGGGCTTCACCCTCAAATACGGTTCCTAATTTACCTCGATTGAATTGAACTTTATCTAAATAATAAGCATCTTCAGGTAAAGGTACATAACCCACAGAACTAACCTTTGTCGGTGCTTTTTCAATATAGAAATTTACAAAGTCTCTTAATGCTGGTTTCTTTTGAGCAGACTTTGTATTTACATAGATAAATAGAGGGCGAGAAAGTGGCTGATATTGAGTTTTTTCAACTGTTTCTCTCGAAGGCAGTACCGCGCCTTTGCCGTTATCTATTGCAAGTGGTTTCAATTTATCTTTGTTTTCTTCATAATACGCATAGCCAAAATAACCTAATGCATTCTTATTTTGACTCACACCTGCAACTAAATCATCATCATTTTCACTTGCTGTATAGTCGTTACGGCTGTTTCCCGATTTTCCTATTACTGCTTTTGTAAAGTAATCATAGGTACCCGATTTATTATCAGCACCATATAACTTTAACGGTAAATCCGGAAAAGAAGCACGTATTTGATTCCAATTAGTAATTTTACCTTCTGCTGATTTTTGCCAAATTTTCTTTAATTCTGCTAATTTAATATCCTTAGCCCAATCATTTTGCGGATTAACCACAACAGTCACCGCATCAAAAGCGATGGGCAATTCAGTAAACATTACACCGTTAGCAGTACAGGTTTTTAATTCTTTTTTCAAAATTGGACGCGAAGCATTAGCAATGTCAGTTTCACCGTTACAGAACTTTTCAAATCCTCCCGTGGTACCAGAAATTTCTACATTTACAGGCGTTTGTTTTTCTGCTTGAAAGTCTTTAGCTATAGCTTCAGTAATAGGATGAACCGTACTAGAACCATCTATTTTGATAATTTCAGTCGTTGTTATATTTGCAACTTCTGTTGCAGATTGCGAAGGATTACTTTCACGAGCATTTTCTGTGGTACAACTGACAGTCAAAGCTAATATCCCCACCATCAAGGATAGCTTTGAAAAGATTGCGCTCATAACTATTCACTTCCTTTTTATGATTTCAAGAGTGTACGTATTGGTGGATGAATTACATCCAAAATTATGCTATTACAGCACAGTCTTTAAAATCGGACTCTGTTAAAAAAGTAAATGTTAAATATTACGAATCAATGATTAATGAAAAGTATTAGATACAACATACTTGTAGAACAAGTACGCAAATCATATTTATTTAAGAAAAATTATTGTTTTCAGTTATGTGATGATATTTAAATCTAATATTAACCTCTATCAGCTAACAGGAAACCTAAATTGCTCCCCACCGAATTCTCTCCCATAGCTTTTATCGCTACTACTCCCACTGGTGCAAAGAAACTTCAAACCCTTTGCCAAAACCAAGATAATGCTTTGTGGGTTCCAGAATCTTTATCAGAAGTTAGTAACGCCAAGATATATAAAGATTCTCTGAAAAACCACTTAGCTAAATTATGGGAAACTCATCAAGCTTTTGTTTTCTGCTTGGCTACAGGTGCAGTAGTTAGATTGATTTCAGATTTACTAAAAAGCAAGTCTACAGATCCAGCAGTAGTAGTAATAGATGAGACCGGAAAATTTGTAATTAGTTTATGCGGTGGACATCAAGGTGGTGCCGATAAATTAGCAAATTTAATTGCTGTGCAGTTGGGAGCAACACCAGTTTTAACCGGCGCTTCCAACGGTTTAGAATTACCAGCGGTTGATATCTTGGGTGTTACTTTTGGATGGTGTCGCGGCGAAGGTGACTGGAATGCCGTTTGTGCAGCAGTTGCCAGAGGTGAAGATGTAGAAGTAATTCAAGAAGTTGGTTCAACTTTATGGCAAAATAATTTACCTAAATTGCATCCCTTCAAATTCAACGAATCGCCAACCACCAAAGCCAAAATTTTTATTTCACACAAACAATATTCTCCCCCGCTCTCCCCCTCTCCCCCTCTCCCCCTCCCTCTCATAAATTGGCATCCCCGAGTCTTGTGGGTAGGAATAGGTTGCGAAAGAGGTACTTCAAAACAGGTAATTGCAGACGCTATCGATAAAGTATTTCTAGAAAATCAACTTGCACTCTCTGCCATAGCGGGTATTGCCACGATTGATATTAAGTCTGATGAAGTTGGTTTATTAGAACTTTGTCGCGAACGAAATTTACCGATTATAACCTTCTCATCTAAAATTCTCAGCACGGTAACGGTACCCAATCCTTCCCAAGTTGTGGAAAAAGAAGTAGGAACAGCCAGCGTTGCAGAAGCTGCTGCAATCGTTGCTGCCAATCAACAATCTGATAATGCGTCTTCTCAAAATATCGCCTCTCTACAAATATCCAAACAAATTTACCGCCCTTCAAACCAAAATCTAACAGGTGCAGTCACAGTTGCTATAGCTCAATCTCAAAAAGAATACATCGGTAAAGTCGGTCAATTACTCCTAGTCGGAACCGGGCCGGGAAACCTCGAACAAATGACCCCAGCGGCACAAACGGCAGTAGCTAGCGCCGATGCTGTTATTGGTTATAGCTTATATATTGATTTGATTGCTCCTATTCTCCAAAAACACCAGATTGTAGAGGCTTTACCGATTACAAAAGAACGCGATCGCGCGACTCGTGCAATCGAGTTAGCAAATTGGGGATTAACTGTAGCTGTTATATCTTCAGGAGATAGTGGAATTTACGGAATGGCTGGCTTGGTTATGGAAGATTTACAAGCAAGCGGCTGGGATGGCAAAAGTCCTAGCGTAGAAGTATTTCCTGGGGTTAGCGCTTTTCAATCTGCTGCCGCAAGAGTAGGTACGCCTTTGATGCACGATTTTTGCGCTGTCAGTTTAAGCGACTTACTTACTCCTTGGGAAGTAATTGTCAAACGTTTGCAAGCAGCAGCAGCAGCAGATTTTGTCACGGCTTTGTATAACCCTAAATCTAAAACCCGTACTCAGCAGTTAACTGAAGCTAGGGAAATTTTTCTGAAGTACCGCAATCCCGATACACCGGTAGCCGTAGTACGTTCGGTTTATCGCGAAGATGAACAAATTACTATAACCACTTTAGAGAAATTATTAGATGTACCGGTGGACATGTTAACTACTATTTTAATTGGCAATCAAAGTACTCGTAGTTACGGGGAATGGATGATAACACCGAGGGGATATAGAAAGTAAGTTTAATTATTGTTGTACGGGCATTCCTGCCCGCTGATGTCATCATAATTAATAAACTTATACACTTCGATAAAAATATTTACATTTTATAAACAAGCTTAATATTTTCTCGCTTAACTATCAAGCGATTGCTTCCATTACCGAAGCATCTCTTAATACTTATTGAGTTGTTTCTCATTAATCCCTACAATCAGTAAATTAGAACACAATTTTAAATTACGTTCTCTGCTATCCAAAGGGGGTAAAATGACTCGTCCGATTATATTGGGTATTGTAGGTGATAGTGCTGCAGGTAAAACAACTTTAACTAAAGGTATCGCCCAAGTATTAGGTCCGGAAAATGTTACCGTTATTTGTACGGATGATTATCATCGTTACGACCGCAAGCAGCGTGCGGAAATTGGGATTACTGCTTTAGATCCTGACTGCAATTATTTAGATATTATGCAGCAACACCTTTCACTGTTGCGTGATGGGCTACCGATTCTCAAGCCTATTTACAATCATGCAACTGGTAATTTAGATGCACCTGAATATATAAAACCCAGAAAATTCGTGATAATAGAAGGATTGCTGGGTTATTCGACTCGTAAAGCCAGAGAATGTTACGATGTCAAAGTTTATCTAGCTCCTCCAGAATCTTTGCGTGCAAGTTGGAAAGTTAAACGGGATACTCAAAAGCGCGGATACACCCAAGAACAAGTTTTACAGGCACTCAAACAGCGGGAACCAGATTCAGAGAGCTTTATTCGTCCCCAACGTCAATGGTCGGATATTGTTGTAAGTTTCTATCCTCCCAAGGATGATTCGCAAGAAAGTAACGGACACTTGAATGTACGCTTAGTACTGCGTCCGACAATTCCCCACCCAGATTTTACGCAAATAGTTAACTCTGGCAATGGTAATTCCATGTCAGCTATTCGCTTGGATTTAGATAGAGATATGAGCAAACCTGTAGACGTTTTAGAGGTCGATGGGCACGCGACATTAGAGCAGGTAAATAGGTTAGAGCAAATTATCTGTTCCGACATGCCCAACTTAAAAAACGTTTGCGATCGCGAAAGCAACCCAGAGTTAGGTAAAGTTGCTGGAACGACAGGAGAAAGTATTCAAAGTTACCCCCTAGCTCTGACTCAACTCTTGATTACTTATCACATGCTTAAAGCCACACAAATATCTCAAGAAGGTTTACAAATAAAGGTTTAGACAAAGAATGGGGAAAGATGGTAATTTATTTTCCCCCTCTCGCTTCCTGTACCGAGATTTAAAATATTTACTAAATATTTACTTCTTTTTTGATAAATTCTGCGGTTAAAACTGGGATAAATAAAAATAGGTACACCTATGATTATTCCTCAGTTTATCCATGACCTATTGCCTCAGAATTGCCGACATGGCTGAAAACGAGCGTCCGCGAGAACGCTTGTTAACTCATGGTGCAAAAGTTTTAGCGACTGCTGAATTGATTGCAATTCTACTCGGTACAGGTCAAGGCGCTGGCAAGCTTTCTGCTGTCGGTTTGGGACAATTTATTTTACAGGAATTAAGCAAACATCAACGCGAACCTTTAGTAGTTCTGCGAGATATCAGCGCTGCCGAGTTAATCAAAATCCCCGGAATCGGTCCGGCAAAGGCAACAGCGATATTAGCAGCGATAGAATTGGGCAAGCGTAGTTTTCAAGCACGTCCTGGAGAAGGTACATTAATTGATAGTCCAGCCGCTGCTGCTGCTGCGTTGAGTCAAGATTTGATGTGGCAACAGCAAGAAAAATTTGCAGTAGTGCTCCTAGATGTGAAAAACCGTTTATTAGGAACTCAAGTAATTACTATTGGAACCGCAACAGAAACTTTAGCTCCTCCTCGCGAGATATTCCGGGAAGTTATACGTCAAGGTGCTACTCGTTTAATAATTGCACACAACCACCCTTCAGCAAATTTAGAGCCTAGCCCAGAAGATATCGAACTAACCCGGCAGTTATTAGGTGGAGCGCAATTTTTGCAGATTCCTTTGATAGATCACTTAATACTTGGTGATGGTGATTTCCAGAGCTTGCGTGAAATAACACCCTTATGGGATGAGTATCCCCAGGGAGATTAACGGTTAGATTTTGGGGGAGTTTTGATAAAACCCAAAGTCAAAATAATTTGTAAGAAAAAATGTAGAGAGGTTGTTGAAATCCATCTCTACATTATTTGTAATTATTCTTTTGATAGTCGTATTATCTAGTTTTAAAAAAGGATTTACAGCGATACTTCTCGATTTAGTAAGCTCCTTTCTTTTCCAAAATTACTTTGATAGTTTGCAGGATAATCCGTAAATCTAAAGAAAGCGACCAATTTTCCATATAGGTTTTATCCAAATTAATCACTTTCTCGAAGTTCATAATATCTGAACGCCCGGAGATTTGCCATAAACCGGTAATGCCGGGAAGAACTTCTTGACGGATGAGGTGGTGGTTGGAAAACTTTTGCACGTCTCTTACAGGGAGAGGACGAGGACCAACCAAACTCATTTCTCCAAAAAGAACATTAAATAATTGAGGAAATTCATCTAAACTATATTGACGAAGAAACTTTCCCACTCTGGTAATGCGTGGGTCATCTTTGATTTTGAAGAGAATTCCGTCTTCGGTTTCGTTTTGCGCTTCTAACTGTTTCTGTAATTCATCTGCATTCGTCACCATTGTGCGAAATTTCCAGACTTGGAAAGCCTTGCCATGTAAACCAACACGAGTTTGCTTGTAAAATACTGGACCGGGAGAATCTAATTTGATTAGTAACGCAATCAACAGATAAATTGGTGATGCCAATAAAATGAACAATGCCGAACTGCAAAAATCAAAATACCGTTTTGTCCAGAAGTCACTTCCTGTAATTGCTGGGGGCATAAAGTTTAATATTGGGATGCCACCAAGCATTTTTAATTCTAATCTTTGTTCTACTGCTTGCAACTCAATTGGCAAAATATGCAAAATAACGCCAGCATTTCTTAACTTCCAGTAAAGAAACATTCGGCTTTCTATTGACTGCCAAGAGCAAACAAATACTTCTGCTACTCCTAAACTACTAATTTCTTCTATCGTAGCCGATAAATTCTTCAGCGACTTTGAAATTGAGTTAACATTTTTCCAACCTACAAGATTGTAACAGTTTTGTTTTTCTAATAATTTTATTGCCTTTTCTTTTTCTGCTAGAGAACAGATGATATATGTGGGACAAGTAATTATATTTTGCTTCCTGAGCCGCACAATAGCAGTATTTACAGTAAATCTTCCCAAGCTTGTAAATGCGATACTCAGAACCCATACTGTAAGAAATACACCTCTTGGGAATAAATTATTTTGCAAGTAAACATATTCAAAAAGTAATAGGAGAAAATAGGAGAATGTTATTGTTTTGCTGAGACTATAATAATCGCGCCTTTTTTCTCCTGCTTCATATAATCCTTGAGTTGCAATCAGACAAATTTGAAGGGCAATAGTTGACAGGATAAAAAATAAATTGCCTTGTTCAAACCAATTAGTATTAGAGTTTAAACTTTGTAATTCTGCTATTTTCCAAGCTATTCCCAAGCATATTCCGTCTACTAGAGCAAGAGTTATTCTACGAAGCCATATTGCGCCAACTCTTTTACGTAATTGTGTTAAAGATGGAGCGCGTAAATCCAAGACGCTTTTATTCCCTGATAATTCACTAACAAAAGACATAATTATTAATAACTTGTTGGTTATTTATATACAGATATTAATTGAAACTCGTGACATCATTGTGACACGTTAAAAAATGAATAGCCGTAAAATCTACAGTTATTTTACGGAAATATAATCAAATATTTCATACCTTTTTATTAGCTTTAAAAGCTTCTAAGTATATCTGTAAATAAAACTACATTCAGCGTTTAATAAAAGATAAAAATTCATCAAAAACTGCATATTTTTTTTAGATAGTGAATGCTTATAAAACAAAAAAATAGAATAATCATAGTTTTGTTTTCTATATTGAAAACTATAGTTACATATTCGCTAAAGTTTTATAACTAGTGGTAATTAATTATGACTATTTGCAACAATAACAACATTATTGTTGCAAATAATTATAACTAGATTAATATTGAGATACCACAATTTACATTTAAGTAAATTATTAGTTAACGGCTTGGTGCGGTATCAAAAGCACGAGCCATAGCATTCCAAGCAAATTTACGTTTTCCCCCTGCGTCTAATGGCAAAGGTCGAACCGATGCGCCGTCTTTTCGAGGCTGAAATTCGTTGAGCCAACTATGTTTATCGTTTAATCCCCAAGTTAAAATCGCGATTACTGCTGGTTCTTCCAACACAACTTTCAAATAATTGCTGTAAGCTTTAGCAACTATTCTGTCCCGCACTTTGATGTCAAGGGGTAAATCTTTATCTGTAACATCAAGTTCCGTTACCATGATTTTTAAACCCAGGTTGGCAACTTGGGCTAGAAAATCTTTTAATATCTGATGATTAAATCTAGTTTCGCTGCCATCTAGATGAGCTTGTAAACCTAAAGCGTGAATGGGAGTTCCTTGAGATTTTAAACGCTTTAAGAGTTTAATAACGGCATGTCGTTTGGCTTCGTCTTGGGGTCTGTCGTAAACTAAACCATAATCGTTATAAACTAGCATTGCTTCTGGATCGGCTTTATGAGCTAAACGAAAAGCAAGGTCAATATAATCTTCTCCTATAAACTCCAACCACGGCGTTTTTCTTAAACCGTTAGGATGCCCATCTCTTGGTTCGATAGCTTCATTAACCACATCCCAAGAATGCATTTTTCCTCGGTAACGTCCTACAACTGTGTTGATGTGTTTTTCAAGGATATCTTTAGCATTTTGACGGTTGACTGTCTTCTCAAACCAAGGAGGTAAAGACATGTACCATACCAATGTATGCCCCCGAACTTTCATCCCGTGACTGCGGGCAAAATTATACATTACATCAGCCGCAGCAAAATCAAAGGATTGGGGTGTTGGACGCAATGGCTTGGGGTAAACGTGCCATTTAAATCCCCACTCTGACACTAATATCGAGCATTCTTCAATTAGACTTCGAGCATATTCTTTATCAGTTGAAAGCAATGGATGCCGTATAGCTGTACCAAAAAGTATTTTTTTCTTAGCAGCACGTTCTTTTAAAGATTTGTCCCCAGGATATTTAATGCATTCACAATGTGGGTCGTCTAAAGCAAGTATCTGCTGACGTTTTAATTCTTTTTTACCTATAATCACTGCACCCATTGCTGTTAAACCGCCTATAGCAGCTAAAAAAGCTCGTCTATTTAATAGTTTTTTTTTAGCATAATCACTTCTTAAGCTAGCTTACGAAAACCTAGCTTTTGTTGAATTACTAACCACATAAACTGAGGATTTCCCATGATATAACGCTTCCACAAGCGTTTTGGCTCAACAATTAAGCGAAACAACCACTCCAAACCCCATTTTTGCATCCATGAAGGCGCTCTTTGTACCATATCGGCAACTAATTCAAAACTAACCCCAATACCCAAAGAGACAGGTACTCCTAGTTCTAAATAATTTTCGTATATCCATTTTTCCTGTTTAGGAGCACCTAATCCAACAAAAAGAATATCCGGCGCTACTGCTTTGATTTTGGAATTGATTAAAGCTAATTGCTGCGGTTGAGATTCAAACCCATAAGGCGGACAATGAGTTCCCACTATCTTTAAATCTGGATGTCTAGCTTGCAAAGTTCTTTTAGCGGCTTCAGCAGCGCCGGGACGACCACCCAGCAGAAAGACTTTGAGTCCTTTTTTTTCAGCTACAGCCGATAATTCTTCAAATAGATCTGTACCATTAACCCGACCATTTAAAGGTGTTTTGAGGAATTTCGCTGACCATAATAATGAGACACCATCAGGCACTGCCAGAAATGCATCTTTATAGATATTGCGGAAATAAGTGTCGCGCTGAAGGGTTAAGACATGCTGTGCATTAGGAGTAACAACATAGGCGGGAACAACACCTGTAATAGTATGGTCTACTATACGTTTTACCACCTCATTAAAACTATAATTGTCAATTTTGACTCCACAAATATTTACTCTCATAACTGATTCTGAGCGTTACCTAAACTAAAAAACTGCATCGAAATTACCTCACCTTCTAGTAAATGCACTAGAAAACCCTAATTGAGAAAGCTTTGAGGATTTTTAAGTTCTCAAAAGCTGTTAAGGAATCACTCAAACGAGTATAACTAAGTATATACTCAGAAAAAATAAAAAAAAAGGTTAAAATAAATACATTTTTTTATTTTTATCCAAAGAAAAAACACGCCTTGATAATTAATCTTTTAGTAAAGATTAATGATTCAATATTTATTGCGCGGAATTAGATGCGAATCTCTAAAAGGCGCTGCAAGATATTTCCATAAGGATATAAGATAGAAGGCTTCCTTGATTTACAGTCGATAGCTGAGTTGTAAATTTGATACATCTCAGTGCAATAAGCTTTGACATCAAGAGGGATAACGGATTGTCTGGCTGCACTTCCTAAAGAGACTCTTAGAGGCTGATTTTCAACTAATTGCTGCATGTTTTTAGACAGTTGCTGAATATCTCCAGGTGCAACTAATAAACCATTCTCTGCTGAAGTTATTAATTCGGGTATGCCACCGACTGGTGTTACTACTACTGGTAAACCCCAAGCCATAGCTTCTAACAGAGCCATTGGTAAACCTTCGTTGTAGGAAGGTAAAACAAATATATCGATATCAGTTAATAGTTTTTCTCTGGCTTGAGAGTCTATCCAGCCGAGAAATCTAACGCGATCTTTAATCTCAAGCTTTTCAACTAATCTACATGCTGGCTCAATATCTCCATCTCCAGCGATAATCAACTCCGAGCGCTCTCTCAGGCTTTGCGGCATTGTAGCAAAGGCTTGAATTAAATCGAATGTTCCTTTGCGGGAACCAATTCTTCCACAAAAGCCAAACTTAATAGATGAAGTATGGATTCTATTAGGTATTTGAATTGGTAATTCAGTCGGGTTGGGCAAAACTACAACTTGTTGTTTTTTTAGTCCTAAGTTATGCGTATAATACTCTTCCCAATTTTTGGAAAGAACAATAAATTTATCGCAGGAACGAAATATTTTACTCAAAACTAGTTGAGCTAGTAATGGTAGTTTAGAGTAAGTTGTTTGGAATTCTGCACCATGAGCGTGCATCAGTATAGGCTTGTTAAATATAAAAGCAATCACTGCAATAATCGCTTTTCTTACTAAGCTGCCACCATCTGAAATATGTACGTGTAAAATATCGGCTTTGCCATTCATCAGATTCCATAGCAGAGCGCGGCAGGCTTTGATAAAAACTTTGATTCTATGGAGGATTGTCCCTTCATCATGGGTTGTAATATGCTGATAATTGACATCCTCAGGGTTGTGCTTGAGTATCAATTTTTCAACAGTTGCTATACCTCCATTTTGTTCTAAGCTAGCACCCAGCATGAGAATATTTAATTTGCTCATGAATATTCAGTATTAAAATCTCTTTAAAAAACAATTAAAAAATAAATGAAAAATTGTGCTTTACCTAAATATCTTCCGGTAAATAGATCCGGATCGTTGTATGCAAAATATTATTCTCTAACAATCGCAAAAAAAATTATCTGTTGCCATCCGGAGAATTACATAGCTAAAAATGAAATTATATTAAAGTCTGAATATAAGATTGTGCCGCATATTAAATTTTTAAAGTTAAATTTTTTAAGTCAATATAATTTCTCAGAAAATCTATAGCCTTTCGCTCGCAATGACACAGCTGTAAATGTTCTCACCCACCTACTTAATTTATATTTAATTATTTATCAAAACCGCTATAGTCTTTTATTTTGTCAAACAAATACTAATTTTATTGGCTAAAAGCTGAGCATTTTCTGGTTTTAACAACATAGAGCGATGAGTGCCGGGAATTTTATGTGTTTCCACTTCTTTAGCCCATTTATCCCAACCAAAGTTAGCATCTTCAAGTCCATAAAATTCAAAGATAGCCACAAAAATATTTAATTTTATCGGTAATGCCTTAAGTTTATATTCATTCATGAATTTACTAAGAGTTGGCATTAATGGTTTAAATGATTCGCTAAGTTTGTATTCGACTCTCTCTTTAAAAAAGCTGGTCTTATCTTTCCAAGAAAAACCTAAAACTGCTTTTAGCCGTTGATAACGTTTAAAGAGTAATCTAGCTTCTTCTGCTCTATTTTCTACTTCTGGTGTAGGCGTATCAAGCATTCCTAAAAAAGCTATTTGTTCGTTTTGTAAATATAACTGCTGGGCTATTTCGTAAGTCACTAAGCCTTCGTAAGAATGACCCATTAAATTATATGGTCCTTGTGGCTGAATATCCCGTATTTTTCGGATACAGCGTGATGCCATTTCTGAAGCTTTATCTAACGGTTCCTGTACTATATAAACAGGTTGCTCTGTATCTAAATTCTCAATCATTTGCTGATACAAAAAACCATTATTAGCAATAATAAATAGAGGTAGTTTGTTGCCACTAAAATTAATTTTGATAACGCTTTCTGTGGCGATTTCTTCTTGAAGGAGAATAGCAGCTAACTGTTCAATTGTGGATGCTTCAAAAAAGACACCTTGATTAAGTTTTTTATCAAATATCTTTTCAATTTCAGCTACCATTGACGTAGCCATTAAAGAATTACCACCTAAGGAGAAGAAATTATCTTTGATTCCAATTGGCTGAATGCGGAAAGCTTGTTCCCAAAGAGTAACTAATTTTTTTTCCACATCGTTACGAGCAGATAAATACTCTTCTTCTAAATTCAGATTATTTTTATCAGGTTTGGGAAGGGCTTTACGGTCTACTTTGTCATTTGGGGTTAAGGGTAAGGCTTCTAAACTGACAAATCCCGACGGTATCATGTATTCTGGTAGCCTACTTTTCAGAAACTCTTTTAATTGTTTATTTGTAGGTGATTGAGTACTTCTAGGAACGATATAAGCTATTAAACGTTTATCTCCAGCTTCGTATTCTTGAGGAATAACAATAGCTTGTTTGACAGCAGCATGTTGATTGAGAACGGTTTCAATTTCTCCTAACTCGATGCGAAAACCGCGAATTTTGACTTGATGGTCGATGCGTCCAAGAAAATCAATATTACCATCGGGGAGAAAACGGGCTAAATCTCCAGACTTATACATTCTCATGCCGCGATTAAAGGGGTCGGGAATAAACTTTTGTGCGGTTAATTCTGGTCTATTAAGATAACCGCGTGCCAAACATAAACCCCCAATATGCAATTCTCCAGGGACTCCTATAGGAACAGGATTTAGGCAAGAATCTAAGATATAAATTTGCACGTTAGCGAAAGGTTTTCCAATAGTCATTTGTGCAAGTCCAGTATCTTTATTTATAGATTCAGACAGTTTACATCTGGTAACGACTACAGTTGCTTCGGTTGGTCCGTAAGTATTAATCAATTCAGGATATTGATTATTCTTGAAAGATTTTTGCCATGTTCTAACTTTTTCTGGAATTACTGCTTCCCCACCGATAATTACCAATCGCAAGTTTTGAGGTGCTTCCGATTCTGCTGTAGCTAAATCAGAAACTAATTGATGCCAGTATGCTGTAGGTAAATCTAATACAGTTATTCCCCATTGTTCGCATTTTTGCAGCATCTGATGACCGTTAGTTAAAAATTCATCGGTTCGCAGTATTAAAGTTGCACCATTAGTAAGGCAAGGATAGATTTCTTCTACAGCCACATCAAAACTAATCGATGCAAATTGCAGAACGCGATCGCGATGATTTATTGCGTATTCTTTTGTGGCAGTAATCGTAAAATTAACTAAAGAACTATGCTCAATCATCACTCCTTTAGATTTACCAGTGGAGCCAGAAGTGTAGATGATGTAAGCTAAATGTGACGGTTTGACATCGCTGGTAGGAGATTCTTGACTTTGATGGGAAATTAGACTTTCCCAGTCTCGATCCAAACAGATTTGTTTGGCTTTGTTTGCTGGCAATCCCGATAGTAAATTTTCTGTGGTTAATAGTACTGATACATCCGAATCATCCAGCATATGAGATAAACGCTCTTGAGGATAATTGGGATCTATAGGTATATAAGCAGCACCTGCTTTGAGAATGCCGAGTATACCTACTACCATATTTAAACAGCGGTTGATACAAATACCAACCTTAGTATCTGGTTTAATTCCTAAAGTTTGCAGATAGTTTGCAAGTTGGTTGGCACGATTATCCAACTGTTGATAAGTTAGTTGTTGCTCTTGAAATATAACCGCTACTGCATCTGGCGTTTTAGCTACTTGTTCTTCAAACAGTTGATGAATGCATTTGTCGTGAGGATAATCTAATTCTGTATTATTCCATTCTACTAAGATTTGATAGCGTTCGATCTCGCTTAAAATTGCGATTTCGCCGACTTTTGTATGGGGATTCTCAACAACAATTTTAAGTAAATTCTCGAAATGAGCAATCATCCGCTTTATCGTTTGCGGTGCAAATAGTTGTTGATTGTATGTAAATGTTCCTTTTAACCCTTCTCTTGCTTCTACAACAAATAGAGATAAATCTGATTTAAATTCATCAACATTAATTGGTAATGGTGTATCCATTACAAAAGCATCTTGTAAGCTAAACATAACTTGAAAGACACTCGTATCCTTATAAAAACCTATTGCTGATAATTTTTCGACTAGTTGCTGCCAAGAAAAATCTTGATGTTTAAAGTCTTCTATTACTATTTGATTAACTTGCTTTAATAATTCGGAAAAACAAATATGACTAGATATAGAACTTCTAAAAGCTAATGTATTAAAATCTAAATTATTTTTTTGAGGAATGCAAGAACCAACTATAATATCTTCTTGAGCAGTGTATTTATGTAGCAGACATTTAAAAGCCGTTAGCAAACTTATAAATAGTCCATTCTCGGAGCTTTGATTCAGGGTTTTTACTGATTCGCATAATTGTCGAGGAAAAACAAAAGTTTCTATACCAATATCATATTCTTGATTGGAAGTTCTTAGTTTATCTGTAGTTAATTCTAAAACCGGTACTCTACTAAGTTTATTTTGCCAATATTCTAAATTTTTATTAAGCATAATATATATTATGTGGAAGATGCGATAATTACTAATAAGCTGATGTGCAGCTAGATTGTATAAAAGGTAAATTTAAAATTATTCGGTATTTTTTGTAGTGCGAATAGGAAATTCCGCATCTAGTATACAAATTAAATACGCAGTAGCTGATATCTCTTTTTTAACAAAAATATTATCTTAACTCTTTAGAAAATATACTTAATAATTAAATTATTTAACGATGAGTGCGGGGAATAGTATTTAACTGATTTATATATTCTGACCGATGATTTTCTGGTGATATTTTTACAGAAAAGGCAATTGCTACATAAATAACCCAAAACAAATCATTTTGGATCATTAATGTAGTTTCGCTAATATTTGCTAGCAACATATAAGTCATATAAACAAGCGGCCAAAACCCTTCAGAGGTTCTAGTAGTTCGCAACCAGTAAAATGATTTGGGTATAGTTATAGCTAAGAATCCATAGACATATACTAATAGCCCGATCAAACCTATTTGCAACCACAAGTCTAAAAAGCCATTATGGGAATTAGGAGGAGTCCATCCAGTTGCCTGCCAAATGTAGAAAGAAGGAGTATCTGGGCCAGACCAAAACGCCCCATATCCGTAGCCCAAAATAGGTTTTTGCCCTATCATTTCAAAGATATAAGGCCACATATCTCCACGACCGGTAAGGGTAGTATCTTTACCAAGTGCTTTGAGAATGGCTTCTGTAGTTACCGAAACAATAACATAGAAAATTGCGCCGAAACTTCCAATTGCAATCGTGCTAGGCACCATTATATTATCTCGCCATCGAAAAACTCGAAAAGATATGCAGGCAGCAATTAAGCATATGCCATTTAATAAAGAACTTGTCGATCCAGAGCGTAGTAAAAGGATAAAAGCTAAACTAAAACACATCCATAGTAGCCAACTATATTTTTTCGAGCTATTAGCTAATAATAAAAAGACAGCAATTCCTGGAACGATGACTTTACCTAGAGTGTTTTTATGGTTGTAAATACCTCGCCATTTTCCTGTATGAACCCCACCCATGATTCCATACTTGGGTAATGCTGCAATAAATATAAAACTGAATATGACAGCAATGCCATACATCCAGCCTAAAAGCTTCAACTGTTGTTTAATGGTATATCGTGAAGCAAAATACAAGCCGAACAAGCTAGTTCCAACTATGGCAATTCCCCTAGTCAAAGTTTTTTTAGGAAGAGAAGACCATACGCAAGAAAATACAGCAATTCCGACTAATAATAAAATTATTTTTTCTTTCTTCATTACATGTATGACTTTTTTCCATCTAAGAAGAAGTAGAAAAAAAGTTACTAGATAATTGAAGAAGAATAAAACTAAAATTAAAGAAGTGTTTGTTTCGCCAGAATCATCACCTTCACTTGCTCCGCCAGACAAAAGTACTGTTAATGGTCCTCCAGAATACAGCAGTAAAGATACGACGGTAAATGCCTCTTCGGTAAATAATAAAAGTTTCTTCATTAATTTCACCGAGAAATATTTTTGAGATAAATTGCTTTACGATAAATTTCAATTGTTTGAGTGGCAATATTTAACCAGTTCAAATCATCTTCACAACGATATAGTGCTGCTGTTTGTATCTGATGCTGTAATTTGCGATCGCTCAACAAACGAATAATCGCATCGGCTAAAGCTGTAGCATCCCGAGGGGGAACTAATAACCCGTCTTGCTCGGAACAAATCATTTCAGCCAAACCACCAATTTCAGAAGCAATCACTGGGGTACCCATCGCATAAGCAAGAGATGCGACACCGCTCTGAGATGCTTCTATGTAAGGTAAAATAACTGCGGTACTACGCCCAAAAAGACTTGCAACATCCTCTGATGGAATATATTTATTGAGAATTTCGTAATGTTTTTCATCCCAGCTATCAGGAAAATATCGTTTTAAATTGTCTCCCTTTCCAGCAATAATTAATTTAACTTGAGGAATGCTTTCTATAATTAAAGGCATTGCTTGAAGCAGATATTTCAGACCTTTATAAGCCCAAATACGTCCGTAAAATAGAAGAGTGTAAGGTTCTCTGACTGTGTTATTGTCTTTTGCCAACCGCTGATATAAACTACCTAATTCTCCATGAGGAAGAATACATATCCTTTCTTGAGGAACTGCAAACTCTTTCACTAGAGCAGTTTTGAGGGAATTTGCATGAACTATTAGCTGCTGCGATCGCCAAAATGCAATCTGTCTTGTATATTCTGAACCGATGACATTATCTTTGTCTCCGGGATGACGAAAAACATCGTGAATAGTTGTCACCAAGGCAGGCATATTATTAAGCAATAAAGTTAAATCGTACCAAGGGTCATTTGTTTCTTGGACGTGTAATACATCGGGTTCGATTTTACGAATAATACTTATTAATTGACCCATCGCAGAGAAATTACGCGGGTCGCGAATGCGATATTTTGTAAAAGTAATTATCTTAATTCTTGAATCTAATAAGTCTTGTGTTTGTCTAGTTAATTGTTCGGGATGGATTAAAGTTAGCTCGATATCTTGAGCAGCTAAAGCGTTGGCTAGTTGAACGGTATACTCGTAAAAGCAAAAATGCAATAAAGCGACTTTCATTATTTATATTCATTCCCTAATTTAAAATTAAACTGGATAACATATACTTAAAATTACCTAGACTTGCTTATAGGTATTTGATTAAAATATAAAGATAATCTACGCCGGATTATTCTTGGTATCTGTGTTGATAAATGATAAAAGAAATAAGGATTGTTTTTCATTTTTATTAAAGCATTTAAATAATCAGTCTGCTTCAGAGAATCTACAACTAAAAAATAAGGTCTAGTTTTTTCAATCAGATACAAACGTTTTTGTAAAGCAGCTAGTAATTTTTGATTATTTATTATGTAATCTTGCTGTAGATAATATTTTGTTGCTTCACAGTATGCTTCAAGTCTTTTTATCCTACTTTGTGCAACTGATGAGCCAGGACGAGAACGATAGAAATAGTAAGGATTTGGGACAAACAAAAATTTTGCTCCATGCGCCAAACATATTAGATAAAACCAAAAATCTCCGCCAATCAAAATATTGTCGTGATTTTTTATATTATGTTTTTGTATAAAATTTATTTTAATTAATGGTTTAGTTAAACCTAAATGTAAACCCCACATTCCAGGTACATCTTTTTCAATAAAATCAATCGAAGAGATTTCAGTATTATTTTTTATTTTGTATTTACTTTGACTTAATAATGTACTCCAGGGCAAGTTCTTACCATCTTGGATAAAATATATATCGTCGGCAATTATATCTACGTTTTGCGAATTAGCTATTTTTAATAGTTTCTCTAATCTATCAACAGCATACCAATCATCTGAATCAAGCCGAGTTATCCAATTGCCTTTAGCTACTTTTATGGCTCTATTCGTACTAAAGTTTTGTCCTAAATTTCGCTGATTGACTAATACCTTTATCCGCTTATCAAAAAAACTGTTAATAACTTCTAAAGTATTATCTGTCGAACCATCATCTACAATAATTATTTCTATATTCTTTTCAGTTTGTTGCAATGCTGAATTTATTGCTTGTGCAATATATTTTTCAGTATTATACGCAAGAATAATCACCGATACTTCTGGATTCATAATTGCACCTCATTGATAGAATCCACAACTTTACATTTCACTTTATTTACGTTTAAGTAACAATTTTGCCCATTCCTCATTAGAATTGTAAACTGTATAAACCCCTAAAATGCTGACAAAAAGAAAGTAAAATAAGCTTGAAATTATTAAAACTGATATAATATGAAAATTTAATTCTTGTAAAATTATCAAGACAGGTAACATCAAAAGACTTATGATTAGAGGACGATAAACAGTAGACCATAAATTCAAATGAAATAATCTTCGATGAGATTCAATATAATAAATTAACAAAGCTACATAGTCGGTAAATATGACTGTAATCGCAGCACCATTTAACTTATATTGGGCAACAAGCACTATACTTATTAAACAATCTAAAATAGTTGTAATAAAAACTTGCCTAAGATTAACTTTTTCTAAACCATTTGCAACTAATACATAACTCAAAGGTCGAATAAACGATGACGAAATTAAACCAAAAGTAAATACATTCAAAGCAAATTTGGCTTCAGCAAAGCTTTGTTCGTGGTATAGCAATATAAGTAACTCTTTACCAAAATATAAAAGCCCAAGCATCAACGGTAAAGCAACCATTAATAATATTTCTATAGTCATTTGCGTAATTTGACGCTGACTATCTTTTCCCGAGTTAATAGCTTTAGACATTTTGGGAAAAACAGCTAAAACAACACTGTGGGAAATAATTTGAAAAGGCTGCATTAATTGAGTAACCGCACCGTATAGCCCTACAACTAATTCGCCACCTAATAAAGAAAGAATAAAAACCTGAAGTCTATACCCTAAAACAGATATACCTTCAATAACTATAAATGCACCAGAAGCTTTAGTTGTATGCCACATAAACTTCCAGTCCAATCGCCATTTAAATTTAACTAATTGGACTATAAAACACCATTCGATTACAAATATTAGGCATTCCGAAGCCACCATAATTGCTGCAACAATAGCAATATTATGTTTTAGATTCATAGCCAAAATCATTACTAGTACGCGCAGAATATAAATTGGTGCCGTACTAATAGCAATGATATGCATTTTCTCTTGTGCCTGAAAAATAGATTCAGTTACATTAGAAAGAGAAAATGGAATAATAGCCCCACCCAAGATATAACAAACTATAGAAGTATCCCAACTGTAGGGAAGAAAATACACTATAATTGCCAGCACCAAATAGCCAATGATGCTAAACAAAAACTGCAAAAAAGTACCGCTAATTAAATAAACTGAAGTTTCTGAAGGATTGCGTGCGAGTTCTCGTGTAAACAGAGTTTTGAATCCTTGGGAGGCTAAAGTCATAAAGACATAATAAAAACTAAAAGCAAGCATATATTGCCCTAGTTCGTAAGCTCCCAAAATTCGAGCAATTGATGCAACTAAGATGAAAGTTGTAATACTCTGACTTAAGCGATTCAAAAGCAAGGAAAAAGAATTTCCTAATAGCTTGCGTAATGCTTCCATTGATAAATTGCACCCTTAAAAAGTAGAGAGGAAACAGCGATTTAAAATGATTTTGTTTTCATAGGTTCTGGATGGGAATTATCCTTATCAGAGTAGTCCTTAGCGTAATAAAAATAACTCTCAGATTCATTTTCTGGAATTACACCATTTACTACCATGCCTAATAAATTTTGCCCGGAACGTTCTAAAGCTTCTTTAGCTGTAGCAGCATCAGCAGAAGTTAGTATTCCTGGGCGGGCTACTAATAGAACACCATCAGCCATTTTTCCTAAAGCCAAAGCATCCGCTCTCATCACTAAGGATGGTGCATCAATAATCACAAAGTCATATGTATTTTTAAAATCCTCAATCAAAGTTTCCATTTTGCGAGAATCCAGTAGAAACAAAGGATTAGGAGTAGTAGCTCCTGCAGTCAAAATATCTAAACTAAGCATTCCGCCACTGACAACGGTTTCAAATTCTACTTGACCGACAATAATATCGCTTAAACCTTTGACATTATTTACACCCCATAAATTATGCTGTAGAGGACTTTGCATATCTGCATCTACAAGCAATACTCTTTGTCCTAATTGCGCGATCGCAGCTGCTAAGTTTGCCGAGACGGTTGATTTACCTTCTTTAGGAACGGAGCTTGTAACTACAATTACCTGTAATGGTTTATCTGCACTAATAAATTTCAGGTTCGCTTGAAGCATTCTATATGCATCTGCAATTGGTAAATCGGGATTGTCTCTTACAGGTATATCGGGTAAGGTGTTCGCATCTTTGTTATGAACATGGGATTTCTTTTTTAACGAAGGTATAGTACTAAGTAAGGTATACCCAAATAACTTTCTGATTTCTTTAAGAGTTTTAACGGATCTATCTTTTAATTCCAGCAATACAATCATGGCAGTTGCAATTAAAGTACCTAAAGCACCTCCCAAAATCAGAAAGAGAATTTTGGTTGATTTAATAGACTTATTTGCGACAAAAGCAGGTTCAATTATCCGCGCATTACCAATATTCTGGTTTTCCGTAACTCTTACTTCTTGGAGTTTTTGTAAAAGATTTTCATGAGTTGTTATAGCTGTTTCTAGTTGTCGCTCGTATTTCTTTTCTGTTTGCTCTAACTTAGGTAAACGATTAATTCTTTGTTTGTGAATTTCTAATGCTGTTAATAAAGAATTGAGGCGATTTTTTAAAGCGACAGTTTCGACTTCAGATTTTATCAGTTCCTCTGTTAGCTTTTGAGTGACTTCACCAATTTGCAAATTTCCTCTACTAAAACCAGTAGTATTACTAACCTGAGCTACTCTCCTATTCAACAATCTCTGTAGAGCATTTCTTCTACCGATTAAACTTTGTACTGTTGGATGTGCTGTAAAAAAACGAGTTTGAGCTATTGCTAAATCGTTTTCTACTTGTTGCAAATTTTGTAAAACCTGCTGTACTCCAGTAGAACTTTTCAGAGAATCGCTATTTATCGCATCCTGAAAATTCATGCCGATTTTGCTCTGGAGACTTTGAAAGCGAGCCGTAACTTCTGCTAAAGTTACTCTTGTTTCAGTGATTCTAGTTTCTAATTCTTTCTGGATTACTATAGCGTTTCGCGATTCTTCTTCTAAAGAAATTACATTGTTTTCTTGCTGAAATTGACGTAATTTTCTTTCGGCTTCATTGACGGTATTTTGAGTTTCAGGCAATTGTTTGGCAATAAAATCACCAGCAGCAACAGCCGCCGCTCTATTCGTTTGGATATTATTTTCTATATATAGATTCATCAACTCATTAACAACATCTCCTGCTTCTTTGGGATTTTTACTCTCATAAGAAATTTGCAGAACATCGGTTGCCGGAATTGCTCTAAGATTAATAATTTTTGCTAGTTCCTTTGCCTCTAAGGTTGCACCTTCATCATCTTTGAGCTTTAATTTCCTTATTGTCTCAATTAAAATAGGCTTGGAACTAATTACTTCTATCTCGGTATTTATAGGGCTACTTTTGAGATCTAGTCCTTCTAACTGCCCAATTTCTTGCCCTAATCCTGTGAGAGCAGAAGTCTGGTTTACTTTTTTAATCAAAAGTTTACCTTGAGCCTCAAAAACTGGTTTTTTAAAAGAGCCTAATACTGCTGCTGCTCCAACACAAATCGTGAATATAAATGCAGCAGACAACCAGCGCCGCTTGATTATGTACCAAAATTTTTCTAAATCTAAATCTACCGATTCCCTAGATTCCATGATTATTTAAATGATATATATAATTTAAAATTTATTTTAAAAGTATGAATTATTTTGAAAACATAAACTATTTATGCATGGCATCTCTTTAAACATAAATATTTTATGATTTAAGAGATATCATTCATATTAAAGCTTAACTTCATTCATCAGTCTTTCTCTACCGGATAACTACGGAAAAGTTGATTTTAAGCTTGACTGACTAATATAAAAAATTAACAATTATCTCTAAAAGTACTTAGGTGGATAAACGTATTTTTATACTTGTAAAAAATACTTCGTTAGTTCACTAATCTCGTGTTTTTTGTTTTAATTCACATTCTGGACTTTTTTTTAGTCAAGCTTCACTAGTGAAATATCATTTTAAACCCACTCAAGTTTTTACACTCATGAAAAGAGTAACTCTAAATATGAGCTTGGGAATTTATTTTCAGACAGCTATTAAACTATTAACATTGATGCAAGATGTTAGCGTAGCGCTCGATTAGCTACGAAATAAGCAACATGGCTAAACGGCATAAGCTTTAACTTAAATATGTGGGTGAAATCCCCATTGCGTAATTTCAACCTTTTTCCTTAGTTTTAAAAGTTTTGGTGAATGAGAGAATAATGAGAAAGTTTCGTTAAGGATTAAACCTGATGCAGCGAGACGGTTTTACTTATTTGCCAAAACTGTAAGAATACGAACATTTACTGTTGCCCATAAACTCATGCATCAATACTACTCAGTTAAGCAATCAAACTCATTTTTCAGATCCCCCAACCCCCGCTAATCTGGGGGCTTTTATTCCCTCCTTTTTAAGCAGGGTTAGGGAGGATCTCCCCTTAACCGAGCAGTATTAACTCATGCATATACTAAAAAATCCCCATAACAAAAGGGGAGCTTAAAAAATATAATCGCACGGAATAATTAATAAAATTTTCAACAAGCTGTTTTACTTAGCCTTTTTCAACCTTATATACCATTGAGCCTAAGTAACGTAACAATCATGCCACACAAGTTAGAACGATTAAATAAAAGATTAACTTAATAATTATAAAAAAAAATACTATCTATAATATTCATAGGGAAAAGCTTCCCCATGAATATTCTGCTCCTCAATTCTAATAAGCATCTTCAACTTCCAATTGGGCTACAGTTACAGCATTAAAAGCAAACGCTGCAACCATAGGTATCGGACACCTCAACCAGTAGGTAACACCAGCTGCTATCATTGTTGCCACTACTGCCGTAATAGACCAAATCCTTTCCTCACAGGTCAAACCTCTTTCTGCTTTAATTGTTCTAAGAACCTTTGTTGGGATTGGCTCGGGCATTACTGCGCCTGGAGGAAAAGCCCAAAAGTTATTACAGCGCTCTATATATAGATCCGTCCAGCCATTATCTTGGCACCATTGATCAATCCATTCATCTTTGTAATGTCTCATAGGATTGCTAACAAGTCGATTGAAATTCTTCAGCATAACTTTTCAATAATAATAAATAGAAATATCTCGATTAATACTCATAGTTAACAATTCTCTACTAGAAAAGTTGTAACTAGGAAGTGTGAAGCTTTGTAAAGACTGAATTATTGTTTATAAAGCAGTAAAACAGGGCTTTCACTAATTACAAGACTAACAGCAATCGCCGAGTTATTTCGTCAAATGATAATAAACTTTATCAATTCCCTTGAAAGTAAATTTTTCTCAACATTTTCAACAGCTTTAACAGGATTTTTATTGAAGAAATGTAAACTTTTTAGTTATCTAATTTAATCAAGGCTAAAAATCATTTCTCAACAGTTAGAGAGTCATGTCTTATCATATAAAGCGACTAATAAATCTAATTTATAATTCAAGTGAGATACGTCCAACACTGTTTATATAACTTAGAAGTTTAAAGGTATAAATAGTGTAAGCTTAATTTAGTCTAAAGATATCTAATTTGATCTTAAACACATGCTAAACCGATTGTTTAAAACTTTATAAGCTGCATCTATTATCTATTTTTTGGCAATATTTTGGACTGGATCGGCGATGGTTGATTGGACTCATCCTTTATCTTTTAGCAATGCAAAACTTTCGGGAAGAAATTTTGCGGGTGAAAGCCTACAAGCATCTTTATTTTTCAACCCAAATATAGAACTGACTAATGCAGGCTAATGCCGATGTTCGCGGAGTAGTTTTAACTAATGCGATAGTAAATCGAGTAAACTTAACAGGAACAGATATGAACTGCCGTACTCGTAGAAGCTTTGTTGCTCCGCGCAATATTTGTTGATACAAACGTTAATGGTGTCGATTTTACTGATGTAATTTTAGACGGAGCGCAAGTCAAATAACTTTGTAAAAAAGCTGACGGTATTAATTCTAAAACAGGTGTAGAAACTCGTTATTCTCTAGGATGCAAATGAAGCGTATTGGTGTAATTGGTGGCGGGCAATTAGCTTTAATGATGGGTACTGCGGCTCAAAAGCTGGGAGTGGAACTAATTGTGCAAACTCCTAAAGCTAACGATCCAGCAGTCAGTATTGCGAAAGATACTATTTTCGCCGCAGTTGATGATGCTATAGCCACAGCCGAATTAGCAAGAAAGTGTGATGTTATTACTTTCGAGAATGAATTTGTCGATCTAGAAGCTTTATCCAAACTCGCTACAGAAAAAGTTTGTTTTCGTCCTCGGATCGAAGCATTATCTCCTCTTTTAGATAAATACCATCAACGTTGTTTTCTGCAAAATTTGAATATACCAGTTCCTAAATTTGAATTACCAGAATCATTATTCGCCATATCATCTTCTTCTACAGGTCAAGATACAAAAGTTAATAAACTTAATGAGTCGGAATTGAGTTTTCCAGTTGTTTTAAAAGCTCGCCGTCACGGCTACGATGGACAAGGAACTTTTATCATTAAAGATTTAATTAGTTTAAAGCAAAAACTCTGTTTAGATAATCCGGAAGAAAATCAAACAAATAACTTAATTGAATCTCATTTTTTATTAGAGGAATTTATCCCTTTTCAGAAAGAATTAGCCGTAATTGCAGCACGCTCCGCATCTGGTGAAGTTTCCACTTTTGTAGTAGTAGAAACTCAACAAGAACAACAAGTTTGTCGGCGAGTAATTGCGCCTGCTGACATCAGTCTCCAGACAGAAAATACGATAAAAGATATTGCTGCTACCATACTTGACAATTTACAAGTTATAGGGGTTTTCGGCATAGAGTTATTCTTGACTAATAACGGTGAAGTGTTAGTAAATGAAATTGCACCTAGAACCCATAACTCCGGGCATTTTTCTATTGATGCCTGCTTTACTTCGCAGTTTGAGCAGCAATTGCGAGTTTTGTGCGATTTACCTCTAGGCAACACAGCCATGAAAAATCCTTGTGCTATTATGGTAAATTTATTAGGTTATGAAACCCAAAAAAGTAGCTATATTGATAAGCGCTTTGCATTAGCAAAAATTCCTGGAGCGCACGTCCATTGGTATGGTAAATCCGAATCTCGTCCTGGACGTAAACTAGGGCATATTACAGTTTTATTAGATAAATTAAATCGTGATGAAGCGATGACAATTGCCAAAAATATAGAGTCTATATGGTATTCTTGATTAATGAATGTAGCAAACGAAAATAAAAATTTTCAATTTACTACACAACATCTTAAGTGAAAGTTATAATAGGTTTGTTGCACTGCAACGTTGGTGACTGCCATACAGTTTTGTGATCTATGATTTTTATGATATGGGAACCGAAGAGTTTCGTGGCAGTAAACCGGACTTGCATCCGGAAACTTTAAGCGAGGTATTAGGCTCCCCCCTGGTTTAACCAGGTCATAAACTTAGGTAAAACGGCGTTGCGGTGAACTAAAATTTGAAAGCTCCTTAAATCACTTTTCGGTTTGAGGAGCTTTCTTTTGATTTTTTAATTCTTACTATACGTCAAGTTGTCATAGAAATCAGTAGATAAAAAGCAAGAAATTAATTATAAGTAATATCAAGAACAATACTTGTTAAGCCGTTGCGTATTTAATTTAGGTACAGGAAAACGCAGAACATCCGCACTACAGTAATGTACACCTTTGCCTTTTATAAGATTTAGCTATACATCAACTTATAGTCTTTATTGGTGGACATCTGTAATAACTTTAGCGATTCCAATAGCAACAATTCTTAATTAAGGATCGAGTTTTGCAATCAAAAATGCAATATCAATGGTATAGATTTTAGCTAAGATTTTCAAGAATTAGATTTTAGTATGATTAGATGAAAAACTTGGTTTAAAAAAAATATTTTTTTGTTAGAAAAAGACTTAGCATATTGAATTTAATATCAATAAAAACTGATAAAATCTTTAATATTCTTATAGAACAAAATAGTACCGTGTTTCCAGCCTCAGTCTTCAAAATAGACAACGGGTTAACATTGATTCACCAGGAAATATCTACCACTCCCATTGCTGTGGCAGATGTGTGGGTTAAAGCGGGAGCCAATTTAGAACCAGAGTCTTGGTGCGGAATGGCTCACTTCCTAGAACATATGATATTTAAGGGTACCGAAAAATTAGAAGCTGGAGTATTCGATCAAACAATTGAATTTCTTGGTGGTGTAAGTAATGCAGCTACCAGTTATGATTATGCTCATTATTCGCTGACTACAGCTTCTAATTATCTCGAAGAAACTTTACCTTTAATGGGTGAATTATTACTTAATGCTGCCATACCCGAAATTGAACTAAACCGCGAACGTAATGTCATTTTAGAAGAAATTCGGCAAGCATATAACAGTCCCGATTGGATGGGTTTTGAAGCACTTTGTCAAAGTATTTATCCGCAGCATCCTTATGGGCGCTCAATTTTAGGAAGCGAGCAAGACATAGCACAACATCAAGTAGAGCAACTGCGTTGTTTTCATCGCGCTCATTATCAACCAGAAAATATGACAATAGCGATCGCCGGAGGAATTTCTGCGTCGAAAGCTTTGGAATTAGTAAATAAGGCTTTTAATGATTTTTCTCCACCATCTGCGGATTTTCCTGCGATACAGCCATCAACAAAGCCTTGTATTAACGGAATTTGTCGCGAACAGATTAAACTACCTAGGTTAGAACAAGCCCGCTTGCTAATGGCATGGTTAGCTCCGGGAGTAGACAAACTTCGCATTTGTTATGGTTTAGATTTACTCTCAGTAATCTTAGCTGGAGGAAGAGCTTCGCGATTAATCGCTGATTTACGGGAAAATCGCCAATTAGTTAACTCCATTGGCAGCAGTTTTTCACTGCAACAGCAATCCAGTTTATTTACTATCAATGCTTGGCTAGAATCAAAACAACTAGAGAGCGTAGAAAAATTGATCCGGCTTCATTTAGAACAATTAATCAGCCAAGAAATTACCGAGCAAGAACTCAACCGTGCGAAACGTATGCTGTGCAATGACTATGCTTTTTCTACAGAAACGCCAAATCAATTAGCAGGACTTTATGGATATTACAACACCATCGCTTCAGCCGAACTTTCAGTAAATTATCCCCAGGAAATTCAATCCTTTGACTCAAAAGAACTGCAAAATATAGCATATAAATATCTTTCTCCCGATAATTACGCCGTGACGGTAGTTAAACCAGAACATTAAGGGATATTAGAATCGTAAAGGGCGAATAAAGAGATAAGGGGTGGGGTAGAAGGAAAGACAAGAGGAAATGAATTTATAACTCGCCACTGACTGCTTGCTAATCTAAAATCTAAAATCTAAACTCAACAATTTAAATGACAACCTTGCCAAAATTATCGAATCTTTATCGTACTCAGTTGAAAAATGGGATAGTACTTCTAGTTACAGAAAATTCTGCTGCCGATGTGATTGCAACTAGAATATTTATCCGTGCTGGAAGTTGTTATGAAAATCCAGAAAAAGCAGGGTTGGCAAATTTACTTGGCGCTGTACTTACTAAAGGATGTGATGGACTTACGAGCTTGGAAATTGCCGAGCGTGTCGAATCTGTTGGAGCTAGTTTAAGTGCCGATACTGCTACAGATTATTTTGTTTTATCCTTGAAAACCGTAACTGCTGATTTTACCCAGATATTAGAATTAGCAGCAAAAATATTGCGATCGCCTACTTTTCCTGAAGCTGAAGTGGAGATGGAAAAGCGAATTTCTCTACAAGATGTGCGTTTACAAAAGGAACAGCCTTTTAGCGTTGCTTTTGAGCAATTACGTCAAATTATGTACAAAAATCATCCTTATGCATCTTCGGGATTGGGGGATGAAACTACTATCAGCAGTTTAACTAGGCAAGATTTAGTTGAATATTATCAAACTTATTTTCGTCCAGATAATATAGTTATTAGCATTTCCGGTCGTATTTCGTCTGAAAATGCAGAACAACAAATCAATAAATTATTCGGCGATTGGCAACCAGCTGTAGACAAAACACTACCGATTACAAATGTGTCAATCCCTCAAACCAAGCCACAACAAGTAATTACCCCCCAAGCAACACAGCAATCAGTACTTATGTTGGGTTATTTAGGTGCTTCGGTAGACTCCAATGACTACGCTGCTTTAAAATTACTATCCAGTTATTTAGGAAACGGGCTTTCCAGTCGCTTATTTATTGAATTAAGAGAAAAGCTTGGTTTAGCTTACGATGTATCGGCATTTTACCCCACCAGGCAGTTCTCAAGCTCTTTTGTTGTTTATATGGGTACGGCACCAGAAAATACCCTTAGAGCCTTGAAAGGGTTGCGAAAAGAAGTAGATTTACTTTCAAGCAATAAATTAGAAGAAAGCGTCTTACAAGCTGCAAAAAACAAAGTACTCGGACAATACGCCCTGGGCAAACAAACCAACGGACAAATCGCCCAGATATACGGTTGGTATGAAATTATCGGTTTGGGAATAGGCTTCGATCAAAAATTTCAACAAGATATCGCAGCCCTAAGCAGTGCAGATACTACCAAAGCAGCTATCGAATATTTGCAGGAACCATTTGTGTCTATAATCGGTCAACAAGAAGCAATTAGCAGTGTAATTGCCTAGCAGCAGTGAGCGACGTTTACTTAGAATCAATTATTTACAGTTTGCGGTTTATTTTAAGCATTTACACTGCTGTCGCAATTTAATTTTATACTGGTTAATAGATAGTGTATTTGTAAGAGACTTGCCGGGGGCACAAACCATGATAGGTAGTAAAAAACTAAGTATTATCAAGTACTTACGCTCTCTCATATCGTTTCGTTTCCTTCCGAGAAATAAATTCTACTGGCTACTTCTAATTTCCTCTAGTCCCCTGTTTTTTGGAGCTAGCGCTGGAGTCTCAATTGCAGCACCCCAAAAACAGATTGCTCAAGTAGTTGTAGGGGCTACGATGAATCGCCCTAGCCTCAAAATAGGTAGCGAAGGAGTACCTGTAAGAGAATTACAAGGAGCTTTAAAACTTTTAGGTTTTTATAAAGGTGAAGTTAATGGTATCTTCAGCCAATCAACTAAACAAGCAGTTTCGAGTTTTCAGCAAGCAGCAGGTTTGAAATCCGATGGAGTAGTAGATAACAATACTTGGCAAACCCTTTTTCCTAGTACCGGTACATCCACAGCATCAACATCATCAAATCCTGTAAGTACCGCTACACCACCACCTTCTAATACCTTTCCCATGCCTACTGAATCCTTCAGTAGCGTTAGAGTCGTAAACAATTCCACACAGCAACGAAGAGTAACAACCGCTGCAAACAATAGTCCAGTTCGGATTGTGCAACCGGCTCCAGAGCCAAAACCCTCAACACCAAGAGCAACTAATCCCGAACCAACGCCAGCAAAACCCAAACCTCGTCAAACCACCACTAGGAAACGAAAACCCGCACAAAGACAAGCTGCAACTACGCGAACTCGTCAAACTACAACTAATCGTAGAAGCAGTACAACCACCAAGAGAAAAACTCCTGTAGTACAATACACCGCAGCCGGATTACCAATTTTACGTCCAGGAATGCGAGGTTCTCAGGTAGTAAAATTACAGGAAAAGCTATCTACTCTAGGATTACTCAAAGGTGTTGATGGAGATTTTGGTCCTGTAACATTAGAAGCAGTAAAAGCATTTCAGAAACGTAATGGTTTAGAAGCCGATGGAGTTGTCGGAGGAGCTACTTGGCAACTTTTAGATAAGCGTTAATTGATAGTGAGTTAATTTAATATCCAATTTTTATCGGGTGTCGTTACTATGAGAGTACGGCACCATTATTATTTTTAATGCTAGGGATGGTAGGATCGCGATCGCGCTTAATTTATAACTGGCAATATTTTCAACAACCGCCTTGGAATAAATTCCCAGGCTAAAAAACAAAGTCTGATAAATCAGACTGGGTAATTTTTTCAGTGCGTTTTAACGTACTTTGTGTATGAGCCTTGTAAGCCGGAGGCTTTCTCGCAGAGAAATTGATTTCAAGGTGGGAATTCAGGCTTAACGAAATTGGTGCAAATTAGTAGGTTGGGTTGAACGTTAGCGCAGCGTGTCCGCAAGGACATAGTTAAGCCCAACAATACCACAGCTATAGTTTTTGATTGTTGGGTTTCGTTCCTTAACCCAACCTAGGACTTTAACCTTGAACTGGCAAATTAAATCAACCATAAGAAGCATTCAGCGAAGCTGCGGATCATCGCAGTGGTTGGGATTGCTTCGTTTCACTCCGTTCCACTCGCAATGACGTATTATCGGTAATTGCCGGACATCATATAAGTAAGTCGGCGAAAAAAAATATAGCTATGTAACGAAAAGTTAAGATGAGGTATTTGAGTAAAATTTAACACGTTCTGTTTTATAAGCTCCTTTCTCCCCTCTGGCTTCAACCCCATTCATTACAGCTCCCGGCAAGGTCTAGTTCATCATCAAACATTTGACCAGATAATTCATCCTTTTTGATATGCTGCCACTCAAGTTCAATTGGATTCATTTCTGAGCAGTACTTGGGTAAAAAGAATATATACAAGCCTTGTTTTTCCCATTTTGACCATAATTGCTGTACTTCTCGGCATCGATGTATCGGTCCGTTGTCTTGTACAACTACTCTAGTACGCCCAGTTTTTTCGGCATCAGCAGCTTCATATTCCATTATTTGAATGTAAGCTTTACGGTCAACACCGCCTATTACCAAACCGTAGACAAAGCTGATTAGAGGTTGAAAAAAACCAATAATGCTCAATCTGCGTCCACGACGTTTTGTTTGTTCTAAATGTTTTTGCTCACCTTTGAAGTAGTAAGTATAGCCGGGTTCACTCCACATACAAAACCCTGACTCATCCAAATACTTTAAATCTATTTCTCCGCAAGCCAACCCAAGTCTTTTTACAGCACTAGACTAAGAACGCACAATGTTTCAAAGCTTGCCCCGAAATAAGTATGTAGTTTTACGAAATAAAAATCAATATTGCCCATTTCTGGGAAAAAGACTAAACTCTTAACGAATCGTGGTATAAAATTTATTCGCTGCACGACTAAAAAGCCGAACAAGATGTACAATATTCCTTGCCTACATAACAATTAATAATGCTATCGAGTGATTCTATATTTAAGTAATTAACTCAATTAAAGTCGCAACGAGAACCCGCAATAAGATAATATATATCCAAAAAAATAAGGTATCATTAGATGCCATTACTCGGAAAGCATTATTTCTCAGCTTTCATTCATGAGCGGATACCGAAAAGTTTATTGTAAATTACTCAGACAAATCAATATTTTTCCCAAACAAAGCCCATGCTGCACTTTATATTAACTTGGCTTGGCACTGCGGTGTCACTGCTAATTACCGCTCATATTGTTCCTGGATTCGTTATACAAAGCTTTGTCGCAGCCTTGGTTGCAGCTATTGTTGTTGGATTAGTTAATGCTATTATCAGACCAATTCTGAGCGTTCTAACATTTCCTATAACCTTGCTCACCTTTGGATTATTTACATTTGTTGTCAATGGATTTACCCTTTGGTTAGCAACTATTTTTACACCGGGTTACGGTTTCACAATTAGTGGACCTTTAGCAGCTTTATTCGGTTCAATAGTACTATCAATAGTTACTAGCGTAATTAGCTATTTCTTAAGAAAAGTTGATTGAAGAAGTTGCAAATTCTAAGCTTATGTAAGCTTTCAAGAATTAAGAATTATTACAGATGCAATAATTATAGTTTTATTGAAATCATTTGCAAGAAACACAGAACCCGGTTCATGATAGCCGGGTTTTTGGTTATATCTTCCATCTGCTAATCTCCTTGCTAAAATACAACTTCAAATAATTCATTTACCCTTACTCGAAAGTGTTTAATAGTATTTTAAAATAGCTTCGTAGCAAAAACTTTAGTCCTGAAAATCTACCTCGAATATTCAGAATGCAAATCACCAGAACTTTTTCCGGTGCATCTTGGGAGTCTACCGTTGGCTACTGTCGTGCTATCAAAGCAGGAAATCATATTTATGTATCGGGTACCACAGCAGTAGCCGAAGATGGTAGTGTTTTTGCTCCCGGCAATGCTTACGCTCAAGCGAAACGCTGCTTTGAAATCGTTAAACAAGCCTTACAAAATTTAAACGCCGATATTCATAACGTAACCAGAACAAGAATGTATGTCACAGACATCTCTCTTTGGGCTGAATTCGGAAAAGCACATCAAGAGTTTTTTGCTGAGAATCCTCCTGCTTCCACAATGCTGGAAGTTAATTCGCTGATAGATTCTGCAATGTTAATTGAAGTTGAAGTGGATGCTGTTTGTTTAGATTAGTTCGTAGCTGCGCTTTATCGCCCAAACCTTAGATAGCGCTAAAGCGAAACTACAAACCTTTATACATTTAATTAGCACTATGTTTGCTGTTATACCTAACTCTGGTGCCAGCCCAAAGCAGTTTTTCGCGCAAAACCTGATAGTACGAATAATTTTCTCGTAAAATAATAAACTTAGAACGATAATCCGCCATACGTACATCTATACGATGCCCAGGCCATATGGAAGTTGCTAAAACACCATCAGTCCACAATTTAGTACTTAAATCAAAATCTCCTAAAGGCCAAACACTAACCACCGAACCCGGAGGTAATACAATTGGGCGACTCGAAAGACTCATGGGACAAATGGGAGTTATAGTAATGGCTTCCATTCCATCGTGCATTATCGGACCGTTTGCTGAAACAGTATAGCCAGTAGAACCGGTAGGGGTAGAAATAACTAACCCATCTCCCTGATATTGATCGACGACCTCATTATCAATTTCCATTTCCAAAATTGACGTTATCATCCGGTCTGCGGAAGCGGGTTTTATACACATTTCGTTCAAAGCAAGATAGTTTTCGGTTATTGGTTCCAAATCAGAACCCTGTCCCTCATAAACTGCTGCTTGCAACATCATCCGTCGCTGTACGGCATAACGGTCTTCTAAAAGTCTGTCCCAAACCGATTCGGTATCCTGAAACTCTTCTACCGATTCAGTTAAAAATCCTAAATGACCTCCTACATTCACGGCCAAAATAGGAACCCCAGCCTGGGCTAAATGTCTTGCACCAGTTAGAACCGTACCATCACCACCAAGCACTATAGCTAAGTCAATTTGTTGGGTTGCCGATGCTAAAAAAACTGGATATGGATTATCCTTCGGACCGCTAGGGCCCATCAGTACATGGCATTTACGATGTTCTAACTGGCTAGCACAGATTTCAGCCCAGCGTTTGCTTTGGGGGTCTCGTGCCTTGTAGGCAATAATTACTTGCTTAAGCTCCACGAAACTACCACTTAAGGAGATTAAACTGTTCCATATCTACAGTATCGCGATTGCGATATATTGCTAATACAATTGCTAAGCCTACTGCTGCCTCGGCTGCCGCTACAGTAATAACAAATACGGCGAAAACCTGACCTTTAATTAATGTTGAATCTAAATAATTAGAAAAAGCCATTAAATTCAAATTCACCGAATTTAGCAGCAATTCAATTGACATTAGCACCCGTACCGCATTACGGCTGGTGACAATTCCATAAATGCCGATACAAAATAAAGCAGCAGCTAGTAATAAAAAGTACTGAAGTTGCATGATTGTTTACTATTCCTATGTTAAATCAATTATCAAATATTAATTATCACTGTTCGCTGATAACTGTTAGCTGATAACTGTTATTTGTCTTCACCGACTGCCGATACCAATTCTCTTGGACGTTCTGGCAATTCTAAAACAGTTTGTGGCATCTGGTCTGAAGTTTCTTGAGGAGGTAAATATTCGCGACGCGCTAATATAATTGCCCCTACCATCGCCATTAATAATAAAATGGAAGCTAATTCAAAAGGTAACAAAAAGTCAGTAAAGAAATGCTCGCCAATTACAACTATAGAGTTTGTAACAGGAGTTGCTGTAGAAATGCTCCAAGGTGTAGCTAGAACCATTGTACTTAGAAGTGCAAACAATCCTAAACTTACTAATCCTGTTAATGCTTTCCTTACCCAAGCATTTGGCAAAGGTACAAAATTTTCTTGCTTGTTTACCAACATAATGGCAAACAAAATCAATACATTAATCGCTCCAACATAAACTAGTAATTGGGCTGCCGCGACAAAGTCAGCATTCAGTAATAAGTACAATCCTGCAATACTAACAAATAGGCCAGCCAGCATAAAAGCAGAGTGAACTATGTTGTTAAATAGTACAACTCCTAGGGCTGCTCCAATCATCATCGCTGCCAGTATGGCAAACGAAACTATCTGTATTCCACCCGCTAAATCCACTTTTTTCGTCCTTCGTTGTTGATTGTTGGTTGTTAAGCAGCAAGATATCGGGGGTTTCCCCCATAAGCTACTGCTGTAAGCGTTCGCGTAGAGCGTGCGGCTCAGCTTTCTCGAAGAGTACCCAAAGGGTTAGTTGTTAGTTGTTAATTGTTAATTTCTTTTTAACTCACAACTTCCTTACAGACGTAGCCATGCTACGTCTGTAGAACTTTTAACCTTTAACATCTTCTTTTTCTTCTTCCACAAAGTCTTCTGGGAAAGCACCTGCACGGGGTGCATCCTCTGGTAAACCATGAGGTTCCATTACACCTTCGGGAAGATAAACTAATTCACGCAACGGCGTTACCATTGGATCGTTTGTGACTTTATAAGGCAGACGACCTAGAGCAACGCTATCATAATTCAACTCGTGACGGTCGTAGGTAGAAAGCTCGTAGTCTTCTGTCATTGATAAACAGTTTGTCGGACAATACTCTACACAGTTACCGCAGAATATACAAACTCCAAAATCAATACTGTAGTGATTGAGCTTTTTCTTTTTGCTGGCTTTGTTAAATTCCCAATCCACTACGGGTAAATTAATTGGGCAAACTCTAACGCAAACCTCGCAAGCAATACACTTATCGAACTCGAAATGAATTCTACCCCGAAAGCGTTCGCTAGGAATCAGTTTTTCGTAGGGATACTGTACCGTAACGGGACGACGTTGCATGTGGTCGAAAGTAACGGCTAAACCTTGACCTATGTAACGAGTAGCTTCCCAGGTTTCTTTTCCGTAATCAACAACTTGTTTGAGGAACTTCAACATTGTCTCTCTCTCCTTTTACTTAAGTAAAGTTAGGAGTTAGGGGTTAAGAATTGAGAAATATTTATTTACTCATAACTCATAACTCATAACTCATAACTTTTGATTCATCCACCAAAGGCAACGGGAAAAGCCAATTTCAAGGCTGCGGTTAACAGCAAATTAACCAAACCGATGGGCAGTAAAAATTTCCAACCTAAATCTAATAGTTGGTCAATACGAACTCTTGGTACTGTCCAACGTAACAAGATTGCTAGGAATACCAAGAAGTAGGCTTTTAGTACGGTCATTGTGATACCTAATGAAGCCGTAACTACCTGTAAAACCGGATTAACTTCACTTACTCCCAACCAACCTGCAATTAAGTTGATCGGAATCGGAAAATCCCAACCACCTAGATATAAAACAGATACCAGTAAAGCAGACAATACTAGATTTACATAGGAACTCAAGTAAAACAAAGCGAATTTCATACCAGAATATTCGGTTTGATAACCTGCTACTAGTTCCTCTTCCGCTTCTGGTAAGTCAAAAGGCATACGTTCGCATTCTGCCAGGGCTGCTATCCAGAAAATCACGAAACCTGCTGGTTGTCGCCAAACGTTCCAACCTAAAATACCGTAACCAGATTGTTGGTTGACAATATCAACTGTGCTGAGGCTATTCGACATCATGGCAACTGCCAATACAGCCAGCGCCAAAGGAATTTCGTAGCTAATAGATTGTGCTGCTGCTCGCAACCCCCCTAAGAGAGAGTATTTGTTATTGGATGCGTAGCCAGCCATCAATAAACCAATTGGCTGGATAGAAGAAAGAGCAATCCATAAGAATACCCCCATTCCGACGTTAGTTATTAACAAATTCTGTCCAAACGGCACAATTAAATAAGACAGAAATACGGGCAAGACAACTATGATGGGACCAAGGGTAAACAACCAAGGGTCAGATTTTGAAGGTATTACGTCTTCTTTAAAGACTAACTTTAAACCATCCGCAACTGGTGCAAGCAAACCCAAAGGTCCGATAAATTCCGGACCAATCCGCTGCTGGGCTGCTGCTGAAATTTTTCGCTCTTGCCAAACACACACTAGTACCCCTACCGTGGCACCAATGAGCATTAAAATCATAGGCAAGGGCATCCAAATGGCTTTAGCCGTACCCGCAGGCAGTCCCAAATCCATCAAACTTTGAATAAAAGTTCCTTGCAGATCAATTCCTGAATTCATCTCTATACTCTTGAAGTTAACTCAAGCCTGACACAACCCGCGATACAGCACGGGATTCTTCATCGCTTAGGAGACAAATGACAAAATTCAGATATCTCCCAGGCCTCTACAGGTTAAATATTTTACTAAAACTTAATCCGTAGAGCTATAGGCGGTGTCAATTGCCTTATTTACCAAAAGAGCAAAAAGCACTCTTCTGAGATTTAAACAATAAAGTATGAAAAACTACATAAAATTTTTCATCCTTTATCAATTCGCTAGTTACTTACAAATATTGACACTTATTAATAGTTGTAAAGTAATCTAACAATATCTTTACCTAAAAAAGGCAAAATTTCAGATATTTAAAATGACCATGCCTAGTATATCGTTCTAAGGCTTGCTGTTCTCTCACTCGTCCGAGAGTTTCTACTTATTTTATGGATAAAGATTCCTCACGCTAGGGATTAAATAGGGAATGGGCAGAGGAGCAAATGGGGGAGAGCGGGGAGATAACTATTAATAATTCACTGCTCGCTCCTAATTTCCAATCCCCAACTCCTAATTTAAGGGCGTTCGGTTATATGCACGTAATCAACGTTGTGGCGACCATTGTAAACCTGGCTGGGACGGAAAATGCGGTTTTGCACTAACTGTTCTTTCCAGTGCGCTAACCAACCAGCGACGCGAGCCATCGCAAATACTGGCGTAAAGAAGTCTGTAGAAATTCCTAATTTTCTATACACTAACCCAGAGTAGAAGTCAACATTCGCATAAATTCCTTTATGACCGAGTTTTTCTTCTACCACTCGTTCCATTTCTTGGGCAATGTCATAATACTTGTCATACCCAACTTTTGCAAATAATTCTTCTGCTAAATTTTGCAAGATTTTCGCACGGGGGTCTTTTACCTTGTAAACGCGATGACCGAAACCCATGATTTTTGCTTTACGCTGAATGCAGTCTAAAACGTAAGGACGGACATTTTTGGTCGAACCAATTTCTTCTAACATCCGAATGACTTCTTCGTTAGCTCCACCGTGCAAAGGACCTCCTAAAGTTCCGACTGCACTTGCAACTACCGCATAGGGGTCGGTAAGAGTTGAAGCTGTTACCCTAGCACTAAAGGTAGAAGCATTCATCGTGTGTTCGGCATGAAGTATCAAGCAGACATCAAATATCCGCGCTGCTATCGGATCTGGTTTTTCTTCATGCAGCATATACAAAAAGTTAGCAGCATAGTCTAAATCATCATGAGGACGCACGGGATCGTCACCTCGTCGCATCAAATCAAAAGCCGCTACCATTGTCGGAATACTTGCCAGCAGGCGGACGACAGCATTTCTGATATAAACCGGATTATTCAAATCGCGCTGCGAATAAAACAAACCCAATGCTGCTGCTGAAGCTTGCAAAACATCCATTGGATGACCGCTTTCGGGAAAACACTTCATCATGTCCCGAATGCGATATTTTATTCTTCTATTTTGACGTACTTCGTCTTCAAATAATGCTAATTCTTCTTTAGACGGGAGTTCGCCCCAAATTAACAGATAAGCAGTTTCCAGAAAAGTACTCTTTTTTGCTAGTTCTTCAATTCGGATGCCACGATATTCTAGTATTCCCTTCTGCCCGTCAACATTGCTAATACTGGATTGAGCTGCGGGAACACCATCCAATCCGGGCTTAAATTCGCAAACCATCATGGCAATACCATACGAATGTTTGAAAGATTTTATAGAGTTAACTTACCAGAAAGTTTTACCACCATAACAGTATCCTTTATTACAAAATAACTTTAATGAAAAGTTAGATTGCTATTAAATAAAGTATCTAGGTGGTGTCAACCAAAACATTTGACAACTGCCAAAAATAGGTAAAGTTTCTGGTATTTCTATTCCTATCGTACCTGCTTTTTTTAGAACTAAGCCGTCTTTAGCTTCACCCCAGATTAAAATTTCAGCCCAATTACTTAAGCAAGGTTCATGTCCAACTAATGCCAAACAAGCTGTAGGTGAATATTGTTTGGGTTTTAACCATTTCTCAACCCAGTCCTTAATACTACCGTTAGGAGCAAGATAGGAACATTTTTCTAATTGCGAACTTAATTCTGTAGAAATTAAAATTTCTGCCGTTTGCTGCGCTCTCGCTAAGGGACTCGTTAGGATCGAATCAAAACTCAAACCCAGGTCTTTGAAACGCCGAGCTACTTTTTGTGTTTTTTTGCGTCCCTGTTCTGTCAAGCTTCGGTCTTCATCTCTAATTTCACTTGTAGCTTCCTGAGCAATACCATGCCGGATTAAATATAATTCCACAACCCTGAATTTTAGATTTTAGATTTTGAATGAATGGCGAACAGTTGATAATTCTGTAACAAGCAACTAACAACTAATAATTATTCATCATCAGATGAAATGAGATTATCTTTAGGATTAACTAACTTCAACAACTTCTGTTTGATTTGAGCATCGTAAACTTCCCATTTCATTTTTGCATAAGGTGAATTTTCGTTGCTTCCGGATAAGAAACCCATTGGAATTTCAAAACCTCCAGCACTGGTACGACCACCACCAAAAAAACGACCCGCGCTGTCTTGTCCAAAAGCTTCTTTAATAAATTCATCAGGATCTAAAGTCAGTTTGTTAGTTCTTAAAGAACCAATCACAACTTCTAACTCTTCTTCATCTTCATCGTGAACTATACCGTAAACTACTGCTGTATGAACGTTGTCTTCTGTCACTAAAAAATCAGCAGCTTGGGGGATTGCGTCTCTATCGTCGTAACGTAAGTAACCAACACCAGCTATTGAAAAATTATTTTGTACAATGCGATTTCTCAGGGAGCGTTCAATAACGTCCATGACTCGTTTAGAACGAGTTGCTTGTAGTATTGTATTAAGCAGTTGACCATCATAAAAACGGCTTAGATAGGCTGCTGCCATAAAATCTTCTTCTCTAGCCTGCATCAGTCTATTTGTATCTGAGTGCAAGCCATGCATCAAAGCTGTGGCGCAATTCACATGTTCGCTCATGCTGCTATCTAACTGCAATAAACCTGCTTGTAGGTATTGAGTAAAAATTGTCGCAGTTGCTCTGACACCAGGACGTATATCAACAAATTCTGACTTTAAATCGCCTTGCAAATTGTGGTGATCTACAATTACTATCAAAGGAATTCCGGCTTCTTGGATTGCATTTAGTAATGTAGAAGTCGTTCCTTGGTTATCAACCAGTACATAGCCTTGATATGATGATAGATCGCGATTTTTTAGACTTTGTAAAGGAGTACGAGTTGCTGGCAAGTTAGTAAGTTTTACTAAAGCAATGTTTTCTTGATGGGAAAGAGTACCAGCATAAGTAATATCGCACTTAATATCATATTGCTCTGCAATCAACTGGTATGTCCAAGCAGAAGAAAGAGCATCGGGGTCTGGAAAATCTTGTAATATTATTATTTGCCGCTCGTGTTTGTGTGCTTTAAGCGTATTTAATAATTGTTCCGATTTTTGAGCAGCCAAGGTGGTAGCACGAGAAACTGCTCGACTATTGTTGCTACTGCTTGTTGCCGTAGCGACAGATTTATCAGATCGAAGCGATACTTCTAAGGCATCCGGATCGATTTCAACACTTTTCAAGGTTGGATCTAGCTGTGATTGCAAATCTTCAACCTGCTTTTTAGAAGAATTTCTTTGCATAGGGAACGTGGATTGTAGCGCGAGCGGGATAATTCAAAAGCTTTTTAGAAAACTAAATATTTTTACCTGCTACACACTATAACTTTCGCACTCTATGTAGCAAAGTGCCAATATATAGCAATATATAAATATATTGCGACACTTTTCTGCCTCAATGAAAATAATCTATTCTCTGAAAGTTGATGGCACAGCAGTTTTTTTTGGAAAAGCTTTTACTATTTGTATAGTATATATTAACTAAGCTATACGATATTACACTTTTTCGTACAAAGTGCCAATAGCGGGCTATGCAATAACTTTCATCGGATGTGATGCTATCTTTTTTTGCTTAAATAGGGCTACGTATCTTATGTTACGTAGCCTCTAAAATATCAATCGTTTTAAAGCAATTTAATACGAAATTTACATATGATTTAATGTTTTTCGGTAATTTAGATGCACCCTACTTGCCGTTTTGTAAACATGATGTAAAATATTAAGGTTCATGTAGCGAAATCTGTCGGACGAAATAAATTTGTATTGAATAACCTTACATAGAACTGCTGCTGCAGTTGTTTGATGGCTATTAATGCTAATTTATTCTGGTATTTCACTGCAAAAACTGAACGGCAATTTCCAAATTGTCGTTAATTTGATAAGCTCGGAAGCTTGCTTCACCCAAACATCTTAATTGTGTTAAGAGAACAGAAACCTATGACCAGTTGAGAAAAAGGTCAAAGTCCTATTACGTATTTTTGCCATTCCTGATGCAAACCACTTTTAAGATGCTTGCTGACCTCAAAATAAAGGCTACTGTAAGGTCGGCGCGGAGCATGATGCAATGGCATCTGAGCTTCTTTAGGCGTTCTACTCCCTTTTTTGACATTGCAGCGAACGCAGGCAGTAACGATGTTTTCCCAGCTATCGCCTCCACGGCGCGATCGCGGGATTACATGATCGAGTGTTAAGTCATCGCCTTTATAACCGCAGTATTGACAAGTATGACCATCGCGATGCAATATATTTCGACGAGTTAAGGGGATTTCTTTATAAGGAACGCGCACGTAATAGCGCAGTCTTATAACGGTCGGAAGCGGGAAATCAGAGTAAATAAATTTACCGTTGTGTTCCACTCGCTCTGCTTTTCCCTTAATTAGCAAAATTGCAGCGCGTCGCCAGCTCGTTATATTGAGCGGTTCATAAGAAGCGTTAAGGACTAAAACCTTTCCCATTGATAGTCGCTCAAGGTATTAGTTTTACATATATTAACACAAATTGAATCTGGTTTGCTGTCTGTATTTAATTTATACTAGGCAGAAATGTGGTGTAAAGTCATTTAAAAAGCGGTTAATACTTGGCTACAGGTTTTTAGTTATTAGGCAACCGAATTAAAGTAATAGCAGTATTTGGCACTAAGGGAGAGGGCGAAAAGCCTTCATCAACAAATCAGAATATATTAAGAATAAATAATTGCATATTTACCACGCAATTTGAGAATACTTGTTTTCTCTCCATAGGAAACGGTAAACTTCCAGATCAATCCGAGCAGCTTCTGAGATAAGAAATATATTAATACTCGAGATATGTAGCTAAACGTTGCTGCGTGGAAGTGGTGTGAATTGGAGAGAATCAATGTTAAGTCACGAACAAAATAAAACTGTTAGCTCTATTGCTTCGGGGCATACTTATGACTGGGTAACCCAGCGTGCTTGGGTTGAAATTAATTTAGCAGCATTGGCAAATAATATAGTTGAAATACGAAAGTTGCTACAGCCACAAACTAAGTTTATGGCTGTAGTAAAAGCAGATGCTTACGGACATGGAGCAGTAAGTGTTGCACGAACAGCCTTAAAATCGGGAGCTAATTGCTTGGGTGTAGCTACCGTGCCCGAAGGTATTCAATTACGTGAAGCTGGAATTAAAGTACCAATTCTAATTTTGGGTGCTACTAACACTCCGGAGCAAGTTAAAGCAATTGTTGAAAATAAACTTGAGCCTACAATTTGTAGCGCTAAGCAAGCTTTAATATTTTCCGATGTTTTAGAAACTATCAATTTTGATTCTACTTTAACGGTACATCTCAAATTAGATACTGGAATGTCTCGACTGGGGACTAATTGGCAAGATTGCGGCGAATTTGTTCAATTAGTGGCAAGCTTGCCTCATCTTAATATAGGAAGCGTTTATTCTCATTTAGCAACCGCCGATAGTCCCGATAAAACTGTAATGGATCGGCAACATCGGCGTTTTGATAGCGCGATCGCTACGATCAAAAATATTGGCATAGAAATACCTTGTTTACATCTAGCGAATTCCGCTGGTACTCTCAGTCATAATTCTTTACATTACGACATGGTACGGGTAGGGTTAGCAATTTATGGTTTTTATCCATCAGTTCATTTACAAGATACTGTTGATTTACAGCCGGTTTTGCAAGTTAAAGCACGAGTCACTCACGTCAAAACGATTGAAAAAGGTGCTGGTGTTAGTTACGGACATAAGTTTATTGCTTCTAAAAAGATGCGTATAGCTGTTGTAGGAATTGGCTATGCGGATGGAATACCCCGCAATCTTTCTAACAATATGCAAGTTTTGATCGGAGGAGTAAAAGTACCTCAAATTGGTGCAATTACTATGGATCAGATAATGTTAGATGTCAGCAGCATTTCTGATGTACAGGAAAATGAAATCGTCACAATTCTTGGCAATGAGGGTAACGAAAAAATTACTGCTGAGGATTGGGCGCATAAATTAAACACAATTTCTTGGGAAATCCTCTGTTCTTTTAAACATCGTTTGCCTCGGATTAATATCATGTGAATGGTTCTAAGCTGCTTTCCGACTATTTATTTGATTGGCAAATATTTTTTAGGCATTACTCAAAATTTAGGTTTGCTTAGCCACTCGATAAAATCTAGCCAAAACTATCATTTAGACTTAACGCCGCCATTGGTAGTTTTGGTATTCATTTTCTATACCCAAGCCACCATAATCAAGTCACCAACAGTTTATTAACACCGTTTCAAAAAGAGTTCTTGAAAAAAATGTTTTTCATGGTATAGTATATAAGCTAATGCGGATGTGGCGGAATTGGCAGACGCGCTAGATTTAGGTTCTAGTGCCTCCGGGCGTGAAGGTTCAAGTCCTTTCATCCGCATTTTTTATTTATAAAATTTATTAGAGTGCGACTGAGATGGGCAACCATAAGAAGGTGCGATCGTACTTTTCTCATCATCAAGATTTATATAAATAGAAATAAACTTTTTGCTCGGTTAGTATATGGCTGTAGTGTCTCCGTGTCATAGCTACAGTTTAGAGTTGCTGCATTTAGATATTTGTGTGAATGTTACTTAGTTTAATACCTTCCTGACTTTTATAATTGCTTGCTAGATTAGGTTGAAATGAGTTGTATCCAAAGTGCTTCTCAGAGCTACTCAGCATTTTGTATTGCTTCCTTGCCCTTGGAAAAAACCTGTCCAAAATTGGTCCGACTTCGCTTTTTGGCGGCTTAAATAATCTTATTTTCACCCAAGATATTGGGTTAAGCCGCCAAAAAGCATCCGAGTTGACTTGTTTAACAAGTGGATTTTGGATAAGTCTGACCAATTTTCGATAACTTTAATGAAGCCCAACAAGCACCTATAATTTTTCGGTAATTATTCGACATTACTAGAATTGCGTAAAGCTAAAGCTATAAGAATGCGATTTGATTGAAAAACCTATTTTTGCTGCCTTACGTAGCGCTAACAGGAACAATAATATTAGGGTAAAATCTACACTAAAAGAAAGCCTAACCTACATTTCTTGCAAAATCCAAATAGAATTTCCATATAATCGCGGGAGTATCTTGAGTCAAATAATTTGATTTTTGATTACCTGATATGCGAACTTTCTAACAGAAAATTAGAGTAGTCATTTTTAGCATGGATTTGAATGTCTGAATTAGACAAAAGCAAAAAATGTCGATAGAAAAGATTATTTTTTAACCATAGTTTCAATAAATATTATTTTTCCTCGGAAGTTTAATATGCAGTAAATAAATATTCCCATAAATGGCATAACAGACTTTCACAACCTTTTCTTACTTAAGATAGATGTATATTTATAACTAGCAAGTTAGGTATTTAGGCGATCGGATAAGCTTTATAAACACAGACACAAATCAACTAAAACTAATTCTCTTAATTAAAATTTAATCTATCACTATTGGCGAATCTTCGTAATATTTTACCTGTCGATGTTCGTAATTAACTCTATAAATAAATTAAAGTAGGCAAACCAAACAATATAAATTTTTATAATGTATAAAGTTAAACTTTATATTTACTGATAGCTCCTCTAATATAAAGGCTGTAATGCTTAGTGTTAAAGAACAATTTTAAATAGGTTTCAAAGTTTAAAAGAGAACATAATAGATATATTTTATACAAGTAGTCCTGCTAATTCAACAAGTCAGCTATTAGAATTACGACTATACACTCTCATCAAATAGCTGTATTATACTTAGGTGGTAATACTTAAAATATATTTAAATATACGATTTAGAGCTACAATTTTTGTTTAATAATTAGGTTCATGAAAGGAAAATACTTAGTACCTTTAAGTAGTCTTCATACTTTTTTTACTTGTTATCAAAGAATCTCTGTTAGTCTCAGTACAAGTAAGCTGTATTGCTATAAGTCAAATATAGAAAACAATTAAACTATCAATAAGCTTTTATCTGCCAAGCTAATGCTAGATATCTAAACAAAATGTATGGTTTTATTTATCACTAATAGATATAAATAGTTTTTTTGGGATAACGAGAAAAATCTGTAACAGCTTGACTGAATTAAATCGAATGTAATAGTGGTAACAGCAAGATGAGTACAACACCAATAGATAGTTACAAATTATTTCAGAAACTTCATCCGCTATCTTTATTAGCACAAATTAGCAGTCGTCGTGCTACAGGTTGCTTAAGAGTATTTACTAAGTTTAATTCTTGGTCTATCTACATGGAAGAAGGTAAACTTATCTATGCTTCTTGTTCGGAAAGCTTATTTGAACGGCTTGATACTTATTTGCGACGATTGAACCAGCAAATCCCAACTCTCAATAGTTCTGCGCGGGTGCAAATGCGGATGATTTTTGAGAAAAAAAATGAGGATGAACCAATTTCTCAAGCGGATTATCAAGCAATTTGCTGGTTAGTTGATGGGGACTATATTACTTATCCTCAAGCAGAAACTTTAATAAATGAATTAGCAAAAGAAGTTTTGCAATCCTTCCTTAAAATAAAAGAAGGGAGTTACGAATTCAGAAGCGAACATGCTCTGTCAAATCTACCTTCATTTTGTTATTTAGATTTACGTTCCTTAATAGAAAGTGTTCAAAAAAAGTTAAGGAATCGTCGAGTTAATCAACAACAAGATACGTCGCCAACAGTTCCACCTGTCGTTGATAATGCGACGGAACTACCTAGAAAAGTTAAACCATTGCCGGAGGTTGAAAAACAATTACCCAAACAAATAGATTTATCAACCGTTAGCAATAGTCAAGATAACAACAATACAAATATTTCAAAAAACACAAAAGAACGATTATATACAGTTGCCTGTATTGATGATAGTTTAACTATCTTGAAATCTATTCAACGTTTTTTAGATGAAGATAATTTCTCTGTTGTTATGATTAACGATCCTGTAAAAGCCTTGATGCAGATACTTCGTAGTAAACCAGACTTAATTTTATTGGATGTAGAAATGCCAAATTTGGATGGCTACGAGCTGTGTTCTTTATTACGAAGACATTCGGCTTTTAAAGATATTCCTATTGTTATGGTAACTGGGAGGACTGGGTTTATAGATCGAGCTAAAGCAAAGATGGTGCGGGCTTCTGGTTACTTGACTAAACCTTTTACACAATCAGAGTTGTTAAAAGTAGTCTTCAAACATATTAGTTAAGATATCAATATTTACCGCGAATAATAGTAACCTAATTTAATAGATGTTGATTAAACTATCTTAGGATATATGAAGATGAGTCTTACTTTACTCGGAACCATTTTAGTCGTAGAAGATTCTCCTAGTGAATTGGAATTGATAAGTCATTTTTTAAATGAAAGCGGATATAAAGTAATAAAGGCTACAGGTGGAACTGAAGCATTAGAAAAATTAGAATCCGAAAAACCTGATGCAATTATTACTGATGTAGTAATGCCGGGAATGAGTGGTTTTGAACTTTGTCGTTCTTTGAAAAAAAATCCAGATACTCAAAAAGTTCCTATAGTTATTTGTAGTTCAAAGAATCAAGAAATCGATCGTTTATGGGCAATGAGGCAGGGGGCTGATTACTATGTTACGAAGCCTTATACTCGTGAAGAACTTTTACGTGCCATTAAATCAGTAGCAATATGAATCCATGAATAATTCAAGTATCACATTAGCCAATATACGGGATCGAGATCAAAATAACTTAGGAGATGGGTATCTTAAGTTTTTTGTCAATCCCCGGACTCCTGCTATTTTGTCAATGAAGCAGACACAAGAAGCGATGGTTGTGTCGGTAGAGTCGGTAACGGCTATGCCCAATATGCCTTTCGGTATTTTGGGATTAATGAATTGGCGAAGTAGTATCGTTTGGGTAGTTGACTTACCTAAGATACTCAATTTACAATCCCCGCAGAATCGCCCCCGACAATACAGCGTAATAATTGTTCGGACTGAATCGATGGTTTTGGGTTTGGTAGTGCATGAGATTATTGGCACGCTGAGGTTTAACAGTGATGAAATTGGTTCTCCTGTTGGGCAGGTTGCATCTAGTTTAGTTCCTTATTTACGCGGATGTATTGTTCAGGAAAAAGAAATATTACTGGTATTAGATGCACATGCCATAGTGCATTCTTCTAATCTCCGCAGTGAGTAGGGTGTAATACAAATTTGATGGATTTTTAGTGTAATAATTTACCACTCCGGGGCAATTAATTTATGCTTAATAAAACTGATTCGGCTAAGAGTGGTGATGCTCAAGATAGGGCATCACTTATTTCATCTGCTAGTAAGACTGATAATGCAATACAACTATCCTCTACTCAAATGACTGTAGGAAATAGCGGCAATGTTTCCTCCAATGCTTTAATGGCTCGATTCAAAAGATTGAGCTTGAGTACCAAAACGACTATTGCCGCGATCGCAATGGTGACAGTTCCAGTTTTGGTAATTGGTATGGGTGCTTTGATTGCTGCAAGTCAATCTTTGCAAGGCAAGGTTTCTAAGGCACAAGAGGCTGATACAAAGGCTTTGGCGAATGGAATCAACCGTTTTATGTCTCAACGGTATCAAGATATTCAAGTAATAGCTATTAATTTGCCAACTATCAACAATCAAACTGCCCAGCAAAGAGCTGTATTAAATAATTACGTCAATACCTATAAGGAATATGACGGTATTGGAGTTTTTAATTTGAATGGGGATGCAATTGTTCAATCCCAAGGAAGTAGCTTTAGCTCACAAGGTGATTTAAATTATTTTCAGAATGCTATAAAAAATCGCAAAGCTTTTATCAGTCAACCGATTCCTACGTCTAACAATAACTTTAATATTTACATTGCGGCTCCAATCCAGAATTCTTCAAGCGAGCAAGTTACTTCAGTGGTTGTAGCCCAGATGCCTATTAAAGCTTTGAGTAGTGTTGCTCAGAACTACGCTAATGCTGGTGAAACATATTATGTTGAAGACGCTGAAGATAAAATCTTTTTGAGTGCGAAGCAGGAAGCAATTGGAAAATCATTTAAAGATGCCAAGTTGCCCAGCTACGCACCATCACCGCAACAAATTCAAATACAAGGCTTTCAAGATTTAGGTTGGGATGTGGTTTTAGCAGCTAATGGTGCAACTGCCTTTGCACCGCGAACAAATTTGCTGTTGACTATTGCTGTAGGAACAATATTAACAGCGATAGCTGTGGCATTTATCGCTGCTTGGTTGGCGAAACGCGCTACACAGCCAATTCTAGATGCTACACGAGCGGTTGCAAAATTGGGTAAAGGTCAATTTGATACCCGCTTGAATGTAGAAACTGAAGATGAAATGGGGCTTTTAAATGCCAACATCAATCAAATGGCATCCCAACTACAACTTTTGGTGAAAGAACAAGAAGCTGAAGCTGAAAGAGAAAAGCTAAAAGCAGATATTACCCTACGTATCCGTAGAAGCCTCAAATTAGAGGATATTTACAAAACGGCAGTTCGAGAAATTCGTCAAGCGCTAAAAACCGATAGAGTTGTGATTTACGAATTTAATCCCGAAACTTGGGATGGAACTGTAGTTTCGGAATCAGTAAGCGCCGGATTCCCTAAAATGAAAGGAGCTTACATCGAAGATCCTTGTTTCCGCGAGCGTCAAGTACAAATGTACAAAAATGGTCGCGTGCGGGCAATTGCGAATATTTACGATGATGCTGGTTTAAAGAAAGCCGACTGCTACGTCAAAACGTTGGAACAGTTTGCAGTCAAAGCTAATTTAGTCGCACCAATTTTGAGTCAAGATAATTTAATCGGTTTATTGATTGCTCATAATTGTGAAGCTCCGCGAGAATGGCAGCAACAGGAAATTGATCTGTTTAAGCAATTAGCAACTCAAATTGGTTTTGCTTTAGAACAAGCCAGATTGTTAGAGGAAGTTGAGAAAGCACGGCAATTAGCTCAAACTGATTCTGAAGACGAAAGAAATCAAAAAGAAGAACTGCAAATGCAGTTGATTGAGTTGCTTAGTGAAGTAGAAGGTGCGGCACAGGGCGATTTGACGGTACGGGCTGACGTTACTGCTGGAGATATCGGTACGGTTGCCGACTTTTTCAACTCAATTGTGGAAAGTTTGCGCGACATCGTGACTCAAGTTCAAACCTCAGCAACAAAAGTGAACCAAGCTATTGGTGATAACTCTGGTGCAATTAGCGAGTTAGCCGAAGCAGCGCTTTCTCAGGCAGCCGAAATTACTAGTACTTTGGATGCTGTCGATGAAATGACTCAATCAATGCAGGCAGTCGCCCAAAATGCTCAAGAAGCTGCCACAATTGCTAATACTGCTAGAAGTACCGCAGCTAATTCTGGACAAGCGATGGAATTAACGGTACAGAACATCTTGGGTTTGCGAGAAACTGTAGGTGAAACTGCGAAAAAAGTTAAACGTTTGGGTGAATCCACGCAACAAATTTCTCGCGTAGTAGCATTGATTAACCAAATTTCGATGCAAACCAACTTATTAGCAATTAATGCTGGAATTGAAGCAGCGAGAGCCGGTGAAGAAGGGCAAGGCTTCGCCGTAGTAGCTGAAGAAGTCGGTGAATTAGCAGCAAGAAGCGCTGCGGCTACTAACGAAATTGAACAAATTGTAGAAAATATCCAGCGAGAAACAACTGATGTTGTACAAGCAATGGAAGTAGGAGTATCGCAGGTAGTGGAAGGGACGCACATTGTGGAAGATGCTAAGCTGTCATTAAGTCAAATTCTAGAGGTTTCACGCCAAATAGATGACTTGGTACAGTCGATTTCTACAACAACAAATCGCGGTGTTGAGACATCTCATCAGGTTAGCGTTTTGATGAAAGAAATTGCTGCTGTTTCACAGCGTACTAGTACTTCTTCTCGTCAAGTTTCCGAATCGTTGCAACAAACCGTTGCAATTTCCCAACAATTACAAGATAGTGTCGGTACATTTAAGGTCAGTTAAGAGTAATTGGTTACTAGCTAAAAAGTTTGTGGTTATAAATAACTAAGAACTAAACCGACTTTAGATTTGGGATTTTGGATTTTGAAGAATATGCTCCTAACTAAATTTATTGGGATATGACAAACTTCCCAGATCGTAAAATCAGCAAGCACCCAAAATTATTCATGGGGATAACTCAAAATCCCGGACACTTGCCGTAATGTCGGGAAACTTCTTCGGGCTGGTGCTTTTCGGCTCCGGAAACCGACACTCCCTTTCCTTGACTCACCGCCCGATGCAGTGTCCTCGAAATCGCAAATCCAAAATTCGAGAGTGACTAAGGACTGATAACTAATAACTAATTACTGATGACTAATGGCTAGGGACAAATAATATGTCACAGGACAAAGAATTGGAAATCCAGATGCAGTTTCTGGAAGAAGCTAGCGACTACCTCAATACGATTGAAGGAGTGTTGCTAGAAATCGACACCAGCAATCGCATCGATTTGGAAAAGATAAACGCCGCGCTGCGAGCTGCTCATTCCATTAAAGGAGGAGCGGCAATGATGGGATTTCGCTCCTTAAGCGATTTAGCCCACCGTCTGGAAGATTCGTTCAAAGTTCTCAAAACCAGAAAAAGCTCTTTAGAAATAGATACTCAGCTACAGAGTTTACTTCTTTCCGGAGTTGACTGGCTGCGGCAAATAGTAGAACTACATTCAGAAGGGCATGAATTAGAAGAGCAGTGGTTAGCAAGCTTCTGTTACCCAGTTTTTGACGAGTTGCACCAGCGTTTGGGCGATCCGAGTCCAGAAGATGCTTCCTCAATGCTATCTCCTGAAGATGGACAAGATATCGTCCCTTTGCTGTTTGAAACTGAAGTAGAAGGCTGCTTGCAGCGTTTGGAGTCCGTAGTAGCCGATAGCGAACAACCTTGTTTAAAGGAAGAAGTTGCCATTATGGCAGCAGAATTGGCTGGTTTGGGTGAAATGCTGCAATTGGAAGCTTTTAGCAGCTTTTGCCAATCGGTTCAAGATCGGTTGGAAGTTGCGCCGCAGGAGCAAGTTGCAGAAATTGCGAATGCAGCCCTTGCTGGCTGGAGGCGTTCTCAAGCTTTGGTTTTAACTTCTCAGATGGAAAGCTTACCTACCGAGTTGGAATTGGGTGAGACGAACTTCGATGAAGTTGCAGTACCAGTAGACTTAGAACCGGATTCTCCATTACCAATTCAAGTAGAAGAAGCACTACAGATACAGCAAGCAGAAGAAATAGAAGTCGTAGAAGAAACTTCAGAAGAAGATTGGCTTGTTGATGATGTAATTTCGGCAGATTTTGAAGCTTTAGAAGCTGCTTTTGCTCAGGAAAGTGCTACACCTGAGTTTGATGAAGTGGAGGTACATACACCTGCAAGCACTCAAGAAATTCCTGCTACCGATTACCAAACATATGTCGAACGCAAACCCGAACCAGCTGCAGTTCGGAACAGCGAATCGGTAGAAAATACAGTCCGGGTTCCTACCAAACAACTCGAAGAAATCAACGATTTGTTTGGCGAACTAATTATTCAACGTAACGGACTAAACTTGCAGATGGAAAGATTGCGTAAACTAGTTCGCAATCTCGGACAAAGGGTACAGGTTCTTGAGCGTGAAAATCAACACTTGCGTACTGCTTACGATAAAATCTCTACCCAGACTTCTGTAAAATCACAAATTCCAACTCTTGCTTTGGTTCCAGCAGAAGCTGCAAAGATTGATAGTAGCGAAAGTTATGATTCCGATAGCATTAACAATGAATTTGATGCTTTGGAAATGGATCGCTACAACGAGTTGAACCTGCTTTCCCAGGAAGTGATGGAAACCATCGTCATGGTGCAAGAGGTAACAACTGACGTTCAAATTAGTCTTGATGACACAGATAATATTTCGCGAAAATTAAATAAAACTTCAAAACAATTACAGCGCAAGCTGACTCAAGTGCGGATGCGTCCGCTATCGGATCTAACCGACCGTTTTCCCAGAGCTTTACGGGATTTATGTGTAGAATACGGTAAAAATGCTCAACTAAAATTAGAAGGCGCTAAAATTCTGATTGAGAGGAGTATTTTAGAAGCTTTAAATGACCCTTTGATGCACTTGCTCAGAAATGCTTTCGATCACGGGATTGAAAGCCCCGAAGCTAGAAAGCAGCAAGGTAAACCAGAGCAAGGTTTAATTGAAATCAAAGCTGCAAACCGTTCCAATCGCACCATAATTACCATGCGCGATGATGGTAAAGGTATTTCCCTAGATAAAATTCGCGATCGCGCCATCGGAATGGGGCTAGATGAGTCTTTGATTAATCAAGCTACTGACGAAGAAATTTTATCGTTAATTTTTGAGCCTGGGTTTACTACATCCGACCAAGTTACAGCATTATCTGGTCGTGGTGTCGGAATGGATGTGGTTCGTAACAATCTTAGACAAGTTCGGGGAGATATCAAAGTTGATACCGAACCGGGAGTCGGAACCACCTTTACGCTGTCAATGCCTTTCACGCTCTCGGTTTCCCGAGTGCTATTGGTAGAAAGCAGCAGAATGTTACTAGCTTTTCCTACGGACGTAGTAGAAGAAATATTCTTACTCGATCAAGAACAAGTTTTCCCGGTAGGTGGTGGGGAAGTTCTCAATTGGCAAGGAAAAACTTTACCTTTGATTGGACTTGCTGATTATTTACAGTTCAACTGTCCTCGTTACGACAACCCAGATTTAGAAACTCCCCCAGCAATTAATGCTACTAGCGTGTTAATTGTGAAAAATAACAATCAATCTGTAGCAATAAAAATTGATCGTTGTTGGGGAGAAATGGAAGTTGCAATTCGTCGTGTTGAAGGTGATATACCTTTACCCGATGGCTTCAATAACTGCACGATTCTTGGTGATGGAAGGGTAGTAGCTTTAGTTAACGTCGGAGAATTGCTTTACTCGATAGCTTCTAACGAACGCACTCCTAAAAACAATCAACTACCATCAACAAGGTTAAAAACAGCTTTCTTAAATCAAACCGAGGAACAAGTTGTAGAACATGTTAGTAAGGGTAAGGGGACGATTTTAATCGTAGATGATTCAATTAACGTCCGCCGATTCTTAGCATTAACCTTAGAAAAAGGTGGTTATTTAGTAGAACAAGCAAAAGATGGGCAAGATGCTCTAGAAAAACTTCAAACTGGTTTGAGCGTACAGGCTGTAATTTGCGATATTGAAATGCCTCGTGTAGATGGTTACGGCTTTTTAGGTAGAGTAAAATCTAACAACGACTTGAAAAATATACCCGTTGCAATGCTTACTTCTCGTAGTAGCGACAAACATCGACAATTAGCAATGCAATTAGGGGCGCGAGCTTACTTCTCCAAACCTTACAACGAACAAGAATTGCTGCGAACTTTGGACGATATTATTTTTCCCATTGCTGAAGCAAATACAGGTCAATGATAGGATTGCATGAGTTATGAATTGTATTTTAATCAATCAATTCATAACTCCGTTTTTTATTTTATATTAAATCAGTTTGTATCGGAATTATATATTTTAAACGCAAAGTAACGCGGAGTTGAGCGCAGCGTTCGCGGAGCGTGTCCGAAGGACATAAAGTGCGGTCTTGGGGGGTCTCCCCCATGAGCAACTTTTCAAGACAAAGGAACGCAGAGCTTTTTTCGCCCATATTTTTATCCCGCACCAATGTCAGTGGAAAAGATATTATTTCAAACTGTGACAGCTTAATATTCAAATAACTAGCCATAACCCCCTTTTCAAATGTGAAACTGGGGGTTTTGAATTGACTTATAAAATCATTAATAGCCCTAACTATAGAAAAGTGGGGCTACATAAACGAAACCTACCTCAAAATAAACAACGTAAGAGTATATCTGACAATCAGCAGTAAAGTAAATAATTTTACCTGACTAGTATAAAAATAGGCAAAACTACTCTGTAATAAAACTTTTAAACTGAAATAACGCAACAAGACAAAAGTCTAAAAAGATACTGAACTGAATTTAATTCAATTTTAAATCCATAAATACTCTTGTCACAAAATTTACCTTAATATCTTAAATCTTCAAAGCAAACTTACAGCTATATGCTTGATACTTGAGGCATAATAATTGTTAACAAAGTTAAGCAATTTAACATCAATACTTATTCTTAATAATTGTTGACGTAATTAGATAAACTGAGTTGCTTGATATACATAGATTTTAAATATAATATTGTAAATTTATTATGAAAACTAAGGTAATTTAAAATATTCTGAGATATTTTCTTAAAGCCAATTTTCCCAATTACAAACTTTTGATTCAAAAATGTATTTGAATCATGTAATAGAGAAATCATCATTTAATGACTTTTCTTGGTTTAATAGTAATACTAGATTTTTTGAACTGGATAAAAGTTAAACCTGATTCAGACTAATAGGTAAATATAGACAGCACATTAAATAGTTAAGTTTAGGTTAAAGATTATTAAAAATACGTTTTAAACGAACAAGCATAATTCTGATTATGCAGTTTGCACTTAAATACTTTAGTTATAAAAATCACTCAATAGTTTCGGATATTTCCCCGACCAAAACCTCAAATAAAGCAATGAATTATACTTCTAAAATATCCCCACAAACTAAACAAGTAAAAACAATTACCTCAAAGACGCAAAATCCTTGGCTAAAAAAGTTTTATAACTTACCCATTAGCCGCAAACAATTGTTTGCTTTAATCTTCTGTCAATTGGTATCTATTTTAGGAATAGGTATTGGAGGCACCTTAATTATTACTCAAGGTTTGCGGAATCAATTGCTCGAACAAGCCAAGTCAGAAGTTGCGGTATCGGATATTAATTACAATATTAAAATCAACCAAATGGGCTTTGGTTTTCGGGGGCAATCAGATAATGCTGCAATTATTAGGGCAGCAGTTTTGAGTGATTCCAATCGTGCTTTAGATGGAAACTTAAGAGCTTCTGTCAAGCAAATTTTACAGAATGAAATCAAAGCTAGAAATATAGAATATGCAACTTTAGTAGATAAAGATGCAAGAATTATTGTCAACGCTAATTCTGACAGAGCGGGTGAGACTTTTGATTTAGATGGGTTAGTCAATCGGGTGTTGCAGGATGCTCAACAAATTAAAGCTAGTAGGATTGTTCAAGCTTCGGAATTAAGTCAAGAAAATCCACCTCTACCAGAAGATTTTAGCAACCAAGATGCTTTAATTAGATATACTGTTACCCCTGTAAAGAATCCTCAAACCCAGGAAGTGATTGGTGCATTGATTTCTGGGGATATCGTTAACGGCAAAGATGCGATTGTTAAAGGAACATTGGAAGCTTTTGATGGTGGTTACAGCGCTGTTTATTTAAACCAAGCTGGAACATTTGATTTAGCTGCATCTCTGAAAAATAATCCTGAAGGTAATATTAATCGAGCTACACCTAATCTACCTTTGCCTCCTTCAGCTAAATCTCTACTAGAAGCAGCAGCAAAAGCTGAAGGTAAAGTACTTACCAAACGTGTCAACCTTGGAGGAATGAATTATACGGTTGCAGCCAAAGCCGTTCCCAATCAAATTATTGAAGAAGCAGAGGGACGAAAAGTTGTTTATTCAGAACAATCTCCAGCTATTTTAGTCCGGGGAACTCCAGAAACATCTTTAAATAATCTACTGACACAAAGTTTGTTGCAACAAGCTTTAACGGTATTAATTGCATTGTTATTGATTGGTTTTTGGGCTGTAATTTTACGTCGAGCAATGATTCATCCCATCGAAAACCTGCAAGAAACAGCACTAAAATTTGCAAACGGCGATCGCGCTTCTCGTGCGGAGGTTTTTGCTAGTGATGAAATTGGCGATTTAGCTGTCAGTTTTAACACGATGGCTGATAAAATTAACGAACAAACTCGCCGTCAAGAGATAGAAACAAAGACTGCCGTAAAATTAACTCAAATTACTAGTACTATTCGAGAAACTCTGGACGCAGAGGCAATTCTCAGAACATTAGTAACAAGTACCCAAGAAACTTTACGGGTAAATCGAGTTGTTTTTTACCGCTTACATGAGTCCTTTGGTGAGATAGTTGCTGAATCATCAGACTATACTTTAAATGCTGTATTGGGTAAAAAAGTTGATGACCCCTATCAGGTAAAAGAATACCCCGACGAATACGAATTTGGCACTATTAAAGCAGTAGAAAATATTCAGGATTTGCGCTTGAGTGAATCTTACTTGCAGCAGCTAAAAGATTTAGATGTCAAAGCGTTTTTGTTAGCACCAGTTTTTGTTAATAACAAGCTTTATGGTTTATTTGCTGCTCATGATTGTGCTGGTACGCGCTCTTGGGAAGAAATAGAAATCAACTTGTTTAGACAAGCAGCAATTCAAACTGGCTATGCTTTAGAACAAGCAGAGCTTTTACAACAAATTCAGCAAAAACGTAAAACAGCAGAAATTAGTTCCGAGCAGGAAAGAGAAGAAAAAGAAAGGTTGCAAATGCAGCTTTTAGAGCTTTTACAAGATATCGAAGGTGCTGCATCTGGCGATTTAACTGTACGTGCCGATGTAATCGAAGGAGAAATTGGTACCGTTGCTGATTTCTTTAACTCAATTGTTGAAAGTTTGCGAGAAATTGTTACCGAAGTTAAAACATCTGCTTCTCAAGTTAATGATTCTCTGGGTTATAACTCCAACGCAATTAGCAAATTAGCACAAGAAGCTAAAACCCAATCTTCGGAAATCAGCCATACTTTGAATGCTGTCGATAGCATGAATTCTTCGATGAAAGTAGTAGCGCAAAATGCTCATGAAGCTGCTGTAGTTGCTAACTCTGCTGCTAGCACAGCCGCACAAAGCGGTAAAGCGATGGATTTAACGGTAGAAAATATTGTCCATTTGCGAGAAACTGTTGGCGATACGGCTAAGAAAGTAAAACGTTTGGGTGAATCAACTCAAGAGATTAGTCGAGTAGTAGCCTTAATTAACCAAATTTCCATGCAAACTAACCTGCTGGCAATTAATGCAGGAATCGAAGCAGCCCGTGCGGGTGAAGAAGGACAAGGTTTTGCGGTAGTTGCTGAAGAAGTTGGGGAACTTGCAGCCAGAAGTGCTTCCGCTACTAAAGAAATTGAGCAAGTAGTAGAAAATATCCAGCGAGAAACCGGCGAATTAGTAGAATCGATGGAAGTTGGTGTTTCTCAGGTAGTCGAAGGAACTCGCGTTGTTGAAGGTGCGAAGCATTCCTTGAATCAGATCTTACAGGTTTCGCATCAAATAGATACTTTAGTAAAATCGATTTCCGAAGCTACTGCGTCTCAAGTAAAGACTTCTCAAGAAGTTAGTCAATTAATGAAAGATATTGCCGATATTTCCCAGCGCACTACAGTTTCTTCCGAACAAGTTTCCAATTCACTGCAAAAAACTGTGGAAATTTCCCAGCGTCTTCAAGATAGTGTGGGTACGTTTACAGTTGACGGTGAGCAGTGAGCAGTTATCAGTAACCAAAACCAATATCAATATTAGAAAGTATTTGTGGAGACGGATTTTCTGTCTCTATTTTTTGATTGGTTTTTAATGTAATGCAAATGAGAACCTCACCCTCGTTCCCTCTCCTTATTAAGGAGAGGGATGTTTGTCTAGTTGTTAGTTTTACCAGACATGATATTACTGACAGAATGTCAGTTATCCGTGTTACAGAATAAAAAATCGTATTTATATATAAGTATCAATTAGCTGCATAATTCATAATTATTCTTCCCTAGCAAGAATTAAATCAAGATAATAAATGAATAAAACACCTTTTGTTACTTTAATTAGCTGGGTACTGATTTCGTTTTTGACAATAGTTGGTTGCAATCAAGTTACATCAACTACGAATTCACAAGCTATAGAGTTAACTGTATCCGCTGCTGCAAGTATGCAAGATGCGCTCAAGGAAGTAGCAAAAGTTTATCAAGAAGAATATCCAAATACTAAAATTACTTACAACTTCGCTAGTAGTGGCACCTTAACGCAGCAGATTAAACAAGGGGCACCAGTCGATATTTTTATATCGGCAAATGAGAGATTTATGGATGAGCTAGATAAGAAAAATATTTTACTTTCAGGAAGTCGCAAGGACTTATTAAAAAATAATGTTGTCTTAATTGTACCGAAAAAAGATAATATTAATAACGTCTCTAATTTTCAAGAGTTAACAAATCCCAATATCAAAAGATTTTCGATTGGAGAACCAGAAAGCGTACCTGCCGGACAATATGCTAAACAAGTTTTAAGTAGTCTGAAGATTTACGAACAAATCAAACCCAAAACTGTATTCGCTAAAGATGTTCGCCAAGTATTAGCTTATGTTGAATTGGGTAATGTTGATGCTGGGATTGTCTATGCTACTGATGCCAAAATTTCCAAAAAAATCAAGATTGTAGCTACTGCATCAGAAAATAATCATAAAGCAATTATTTATCCCGTAGCAGCAATTAAACGTACCAAAAACCCAGAAGCAGCTAAAGAGTTTATTCAATTTTTATTTAGCAATCCTGCTAAAGATACTTTTAATAAGTATGGTTTTCAAATTGCTGGTTGATTTTCATTGATATCATGATATAGCTTTTATTTTATAAATTTATATTTACCAAGTATATCTTCCAAACTTTGAAGTTTTAGCAATATATAAAATCCAAAATTGGTTTAGTTTCTGCGTATGGAATTTGATTTATCTCCCTTATGGATTTCTTTGAAAACGGCAACAGTTGCAACTTTATTTGCTTTTTTCGCAGGGATTGCCGCAGCAGGCTGGATGAAGCAATATAAGGGTAAAGCTAAAGGAATAATCGATGGTATTTTAACTCTTCCTTTGGTGCTACCTCCTACTGTAGTTGGGTTTGTCTTACTGCTGCTATTTGGCATTAACAGCCCGGTAGGAAAATTGTTAATCAACTTAGAAATTAACGTTATCTTTTCGTGGCAAGCAACTGTAATTACATCAACTGTAGTTGCTTTTCCTTTGATGTATAAAACTGTATTAAGCTCTTTTGAGCATATTGATAATGATTTAATTAATTGCGCTCGTACCTTGGGAAGTTCCGAGTTGAAAATATTTTGGTTAATCCTTTTACCATTAGCTTTACCGGGAATTGCAGCAGGGACAATTTTGGCTTTTGCCAGAGCTTTGGGTGAATTTGGTGCAACTTTAATGTTAGCTGGCAGTATACCTGGTAAAACTCAAACAATGCCAATCGCGATTTTTTTCGCTGCTGAAGCCGGTGATATGCAAAAAGCTTTGATTTGGGTGTTAATAATGGTGGCAATTTCTTTAGCTGTAATTGCTACGATTCACCTTTGGGATGAATCGCAACGTATTTCTAAAAATAGAGATGGAAGTGCGAATTTAATTAGAAGCTTAATCAATTTTGTGATTTTTGGTCAGTTTGAAGATGTTAGTTTTTTTGAGAATAAACGAGAAATAAATAAATCCCTAGCTTTTGAACATCACAGCTTCGCTGGAAAAACCCGCCTGCGTGGGTTAGGGATTGGGGGAATTGATGCAGGTGGGGTTTTGGCTTTTGATAGCGCTACTTTCTTGCAGGAAGAGGTTTGTAAACGTGAAGTATTTTCGCAAGATATGTTATATTCTTCGTCTATGCAAAAATCTTCTATTAACTGTAGAAAAGAATTGATAGTTAACATCGAAAAGAATTTAAAAAGCTTTCAATTGCAAGTTAACTTTACCGCAGATAGAAACACTTTAGGATTATTAGGTGCTTCCGGCTCCGGTAAAAGTATGACTTTGCGGTGTATTGCGGGATTAGAAAAACCCTGGAGGGGAAGAATAGTCTTAAATGGAAGAGTTTTATTTGATGCCAAACGCAAAATTAACCTTCCTAGTCGTAAGCGTCGTATTGGTTTTCTGTTCCAAAACTATGCTTTATTTCCTCATATGACTGTAGCCCAAAATATCGCCTTTGGTTTGCAAGAATTACCAAAAAACGAACGCATATCTAAAGTGCGGCAATATATTGATATGATGCAGTTGCAAGATTTAGAAAATCGTTACCCGCATCAAATATCGGGGGGGCAACAGCAAAGAGTCGCTCTCGCGAGAGCTTTAGTAATTGAACCAGAAGCAATATTATTAGATGAGCCGCTTTCAGCACTCGATACTTATTTGCGAAATCAAATTGAAAAATTGCTCAGAAAAGTGCTTTCCTCTTATCAAGGTGCCACTTTATTTATTACCCATAAATTAGAAGAAGCTTATCGAGTTAGTAGCAATATTATGGTGATGTCCCAAGGGAAAGTTATTGCTAACGATACCAAGGAAAATATTTTTGAGCGATCGCCAAATTTAATCGTTGCCAAAGTAACCGAATGTAAAAATATTTCTCGTGCTGAAATTGTCGATAATCGGACAGTAAAAGCTTTGGATTGGAACTGTAATTTGACGGTAGTAGAACCGATTCCTAATAATGTGAAATATTTGGGAATACGCGCTCATCACTTGAGATTTTCCACAGATAGTAATCAAGAAAATACCTTTCCTTGTTGGGTTGCCGATATTAGCGAAACTCAACATAGAGTTAGTGTTTATTTGAAGTTGAATTATCCTGCGAGGGATTTTGAAGATTACGATTTGCAGGTGGAAATTTATAAAGAAAAATGGGTTTGTATTAAAGAGCGGAGTTTTCCTTGGTATGTGAGGTTGGAAGCAGGAAGGTTGATGTTGATGGAGAGTTGAGGATAAATAAAATACTACTTTTTGCACCATTCTTATTAAGATACATATCCCGCCTTGAAATCAATTTCTCTGCGAGAAAGCCTCCGGCTTACAAGGCTGATATATAAAGTGCGTTAAAACGCACTAAAAGACTTACTGAGTCGTCTTTAGGCGACTTTGTTTATGAGCCTGGGAATTTATTCCAAGGTAGTTGCTGAGAATGGTGCAAGATATCACTTAAAACGCACTGAGAGCCTTGCTCAAAAAATTATAATTTCATTTGAGGTGGTTAACACTTGAACCCTTGCAGAACAATATTAAATTACAGTTATAGCTAAGTTATTAAACGGTAAACTAAATAGGTATGGCTACAGTGGATTTCTATGCCTTATAGATTTTCAATAAACTCTTCACGAGTGACTAGTGCTTGTTTGAGAATACCGCTCAATGTCCCAACTTTGAGTTCATTATGCATTGGAACAACGCAGCCGATTTCTCCTTCTTCTGTGGCTTTCTTCATTACAACATGACTACCTGTTTGACGAACTTGCTCAAACCCTAAACGTTCTAAAGCCCGAATCGCTTCTTTACTTGAGATTCGTGGTAATTTAGGCACAACTAACCTCAATGCTAGTTATAAACCTAGGATTAGCTTTAGGTAAAGGAAATTCTTCAAGATAAAGTCGCGTTGCTTCTTTAACTCCAGCAACTGCTTTTTCAATGGTTTCACCTTGATCTACCGTACCAACTTCCGGACATTCAGCAATGTACATATCATCTTCTTTATATACAATGACTGTAAAGCTACGGGTTTTCGTCATATCTTACTCCAGTGAATCTTTTTTGCAAAAATCTAAATATATTTAATGTTAAATTGCTGAATAAATTTTCCATATTATATTTCTTATAATTCCTCAACCAAACGCTCCCTTAAACCCCTAATCGCAACCCCAGTACCTTGCTCGGATGCAACTTTCAATACTTGATTAATAATCCCGGACAAATCAACTTCTGGAAAATACTTACTAAACGATTGCTGTTGATATTTATCCTTAGATAAACCATAAATACTCAAACCGCTTTTTTTAAACAACCAAACTTCTGGAACTTTATAAGGTAGAAAATCCTCGGCGGCAGTATAGGAAGTAACATCAATTTCAATTACTAAATCGGGGGGTGGATCGATTTGCCAGTTAATCCTATCTTTACCCACAGCAGCTTGCCAGTTATCTATATAAAAACAGTAGTCTGGTTCAATTCCCCCTTCTTCGGGGATATCCATTGTAATGGGAGTGAAGGCTTCGTAATTGCGGTTTTCGCTATCTGACAAAGTTTCAACAATTCTAGCGAGCAAATGGGCTTCACGTCCGTGTCTGGGTAAAGGACTCATGAGTAAAATTTCGCCGTTACGATACTTAATTCTGGGAATAGAGCCATCCCCACGGCTATCGCGCAGTTTACAATAATCTTCCCAGGTTGCGGGCATTCTTACTACTGTTCCTGGGGGAAGTTGAATATCTTGAGGGGAAATTACGGCGTACATGGGATATCTGTTGTTGTTGATAAACCTTTATTAAAGCTAACATTTTGGACTATTTTCAACACCGATGAACCTCACCCCGCCTCCGGCACCTCCTTGTTAAGGAGAAGGGAAGTTTACAAAGTCTTCAAGCTGCTCGCGAAATATTCTGACTCGCTCAAATAAGGTTTTACCTGAATCTAGTAATGCTTGGGAAGGTGCAGTTACTTCTAGATTGGCAATACGTTCTTTAATTGCCATCCGAGCATAGAAAAAACGCCATCTTTGCCTGTTTATCTGCGCTACAAACCACAGCAATTCATTAAGGCTCATGTTGTATTTGGGTAACAAAACCCGCACCGAACTGCCGCCGTTACCTCTTGCCATAAATGCCCAGGGCTGTAATGCTACTTTTCCAAAAGCTGTAATAGTAATGCCTGCTTCAAACAATTCTTCTGGAATTGGATCTATCAAACTAATAATGCTGTTGGTTGAGTCACCGCTACTGATATAAGGTGTTGTACCTTCTATGTAATTTTTTTCACCTTTGGAGCGTCCGTTTTCAATATGGAAGTATTTGGATAATTCGCCGCACGTGCCGTATGGTAATTTGTCATCAACATCGTTATTTACAACCCCGAAATCTTCAATAACTACGTCAGCAAGGTGTGGTATCAAAGTTACAGCTTCAAAAATGCCGCGCATTGCTTCACTTCGCAAGCATTCAAATTCATTTTGTGAAATTTTTGGCTGGGTTAGCCATCGTTGGGGACTCCATTCAATATTAGTCATGGAAGGATGTCGGCTCCTCCGATGGTAGTTACTAATTCAGAAGTCACGGGTTTACCCTGCATAAAGGCATGAAATTGACTTACCACTTCATCAATTTGATTGCCGCTGCGTTCAACTCGCTTGCCTTTAAGTTTCTCGTATCCATCATTCCAAATTCTAGCCATGAAAACTCTATCGGTTTTGGCAAGGGGAACATGAGCTTCAGCAATCATAATCGAACTTGGTGCTGCTGTTGGATAAAACAAGTCTTCGGGAAGGCTGATAATAGCAAGCAGTTTATGTTTGAGTAAGAAGCGCTGTCGCCATAAATTATGGTCTTTGTCAGCAAATATACCAGCGTATACTACTACTGCCATTAATCCACCTGGTTCTAAAGCTTCCATTGCTCTATCAATAAATAGGTATTCTGGTTCTTCATCTTGAGAAAAGGGTGGGTTAAGAAATGCTCTAGTACATTTACGATGAATAGCTGCAAAAGCATCGTCGTCAAAGCAGCTTTCGTTGTAAATATGACTCTTGCCATCTCCCCGAAACAGCATATTTAGAACTGAAAGCGCCCAAACTGTAGGATTTGTATCGAAGCCCATGATTGAATCTTTGACTTTTTCCATTTCCGCCGCACTACGAACTTTTTGCTTCATGGCATCAAAAGCAGAAACTAGAAAGCCACCCGTACCAGCAGAAATATCAATAACTTTATCTCTGACGCTGACTTGAATTAAGTCTACACACATGCGGGTGATATGTCGCGGTGTAAATACAATACCCAGAGCATTATTATCATAGCCATAACGCAAGAAAGCTTCGTAGAACATTCCTAAAAAATCGGCATCTGTTTGAATTACCGAACGAACGTTAAGCCGGTTTAATGTGTTGACAATTCTACCTATATACGGTGCCAGACGATTGAAATCTGCACCGGATAAGCGCAATGCATCTTTAAGTCTTTCTCTGCTTAGTTGCGACTGTTGCTGTAGGCTATCAATTGCACTTTTGACTAACTCGTTGACTGACTGCAATACATGAGAAGCTGTATTATCAATTTGCCCCTCATACATTGCCAGCACTACAGCACCAATTACTTTAGGGCGAAGTGGAGCTTCAATTTTTGCCGTGCGGAGAATGCGACTGGTTTCAATGGCTGCATCAACAAACTCTGCTTGTGAAGGTACGCTTACCGTTGTCGAACCATCTTCTGCTTTTAATGCAGTCTCAACTTCTGCTATAGATGGAAAAGTAGTTAAAGCAAATTTATTTGAGGTGAGAGCAGTCCATCCCTGATTAGTTAGAAAAGATACACTAATTTCAAATCCCTTATCTTCTTCTCCAGCAGCAGCAACTGCTAATTTAATCTTATATTTGCCTGCCGCATTAATTTTGTTAGCGTAATCTTGGGCTTGTTTTTGCGCTTGTTTTAGCTTTCCGGCTTGATTCTTTGCCTCGACTATGATGGTAGGGTTTCCAGCCAAACAGAAAAGAAAATCGGGGCGATCGCCTTTAAGTCCAACATCAGCAAAATAAGCTTCAATTTCTTGCTCTTCGAGAACATCCCCACCGCTACCGACATAGCGCAAATCCCAACCACGACGCTGGGCTTCCCGTCGGACATAATAGCGACATCGGTTTTCGGATCTGCGATTTTTTCGGGAAACCATGCACCTGTAGTAATTTAGCTAATTGCCGTATTTATTAAATAAAAGTCCAAAAAATATATAGCGGTTTTCACTTCAGTGCAATACAGATATGACCTCACCCCGCCCTCCGGGTACCCCTCTCCTTGTTAAGCAGAGGGGATGGGGGTGAGGTGGCGGAATGCATGGTACTCAACTGAAATTCGGTATATTAGTTGGTAAATCCTATTTAATTAAATTTACATAAATATGTGAGTTAAACAAAAACAAGACTTACGCAATTGTCACAATATCCCGTTGGTGGGCGACACTAAAAACATTGTTACTACCTTCGGGTATTGCTCAAGGAGTCACAGCACCCTACTACAAGAATAATATGTCAGTTGCGTAATTCCTCAAAAATTAAAACAAAATAGAGACACAATAATTAGCGTCTCTATAATATTGGGAATTATTGGTTAATGATTCAATTTTCGACCTTTACACCACGCCAAAAAGCAACATAATTTTCAAAATGTTTTGCTTTTTCTTTGGCACTAGGATAATACCAAGCAGCGTCTTTATTCACTTCTCCGTTAACTTCAATATTGTAGTAGTTAGCAGTACCTTTCCAAGGGCACATACTATGCTTATCGCTTTCCTTGAAATACTCTTTATTAATAGATTCTGCGGGGAAGTAATGATTTCCTTCCACCATCACGGTTTTATCGCTTTCGGCTAAGACTGCACCATTCCAAGTTGCTTTTGACATAATCAGTAATCAGTGACCAGTAACCAGTTAATTGTACCTAGTTGATGCTTAATTTTGTCATTTATCTATGATTCCTTCTTCAGTTTGCCTCGCCAGCACAAGCTATTTGTATTAAGTTGCCGGATATATTCGTCTGATTGAGAAATGATTGCTTTCGCTAGAGAAATTGCTTTTTCAAGTTGAGCTTTATTTAGCTGCTGGTATGCTGCACCTTGACGTTTATCGAGAACATCGTACCAACAGCATCCAAACAGATTATCAAGAATAATTCTTTGAAAGCAATGGTTAAATCGCACGGGAAACTGACGCTGTTTTGCGAGATTCGGAAGCACCTCGTTTGTTAACTGCAAATATTCTTGACGTAGTTTTTCTAACGACATTTATCTCGATTTTGCAGCAATCTCGTCTGTTTTGGCTGCCATAATAAAATCGTTGCGGTGTAACCCTCCAATTGCATGAGTCCACCACATAACGGTAACTTTGCCGTATTCGGTGACTAAAGCTGGGTGATGTTCCTGATTTTCCGCTTCTTCGCCAACTTTATTGGTAAAATTCAAAGCTGACTTGAAATCAGAAAATTTGAAAACTCGTTCTAAACGCTTTTCACCATTTTCTTCCTTAATATTCCATTCCGGAATTTCTGGGTGAAGTTTGCTTATCTCTTCCTCGGTAACAGCAGGTGAATCACCGGTACAGGCATCGCATTTTTGTTGCTTAAGGTTTCCCATTGTTCGTCACCTTTGTTTATCGGGTTTTATATAAGGAACCATAAGCCTTAATGGTTCTGGTGTAATCTTTCGGAAGAAAGAAAAGAAGGTAGAAAAACAGTTTTACTTATTAACCTTTGTCATTAATGATGCCGAATATCTTCCTCCTGCTGGGATATTTCTAGCTGATACTCCTGTTCGTGTTCTTGCTCTAGGCTTATTTATTGCTTCTGGTTGCTGGCGAAACAGAGATGAGAAGTTTTCTTCTTGGTTTTATGATTACCTCTTGGGGAGCATCCCAATTATGCAAAAAGCCCGCAGACTAAAAGCCTGGGGCTAATACTACCAAGCCCACCTTCGTGGGCTAAGAATCTTAGTAGCACACGAAGGTGGGCTTCGTTTATGTAGCCGCACCCTTGCAGGGTGTCGGGTAAAATGTTTGTTCCGGCATCGGGATGCTCCCACCTCTTGGGGAAGAGGGGGAAGAAAAAATTGTCTTAATTAATTTGTATTTAATTGAAAAACTTCTGAATATCACAATTAAACCCCGGCAAAATTGGCGAAGTTATTTCATCATCTTCTATGAGCGTTGCAACTAACACTAACAAAGCATTTTCACGACGGTAAACTTCTATTTGTCGCAATCGCCAATCTACAATCCAATATTCTTTCACTCCTTTAATAGAGTAAAGCTTTAACTTAGCTTCTTTATCGCGTCTTTCGTTGACATTTCCGGCAGAAAGAACTTCAACAACTAATTCCGGGGCACCTGTTAAATGTCCTTCATCATCAACTAATTGCTCTAATCTTTCATTGCTAATCCAAACTACATCGGGAATCACATTATCAGCATCAGAAAATATAATTCCGGGAGTAAAAAAGGGCTGACCTAAATTTGTTTGTTCAGACCAGTTGAAAATATTAGCATAAATACGTCCACCAACACCTTGGTGACGAATGTGTGGAGCGCGACTCACAAATAATTCCCCGTCAATAATTTCATAACGTTTCCATTCGTCTGCTGCTAAAACTTCTAAGTCAGCTATTGTCCAACGGATTTTATCTGGTGTTTGAGTCATAATATTACTATAGGTTCAAGGTTAAAGGTTAAAGGTTAAAAATAATATTGATTCATAATTCAGAAGCCTTCACTTCCAAGTTTCTCCCACTCTTCGCGACTAATTCCATAAACTACTGCTTTGTTACCTAAAACTTTTGTTTCTCCTTCTAACTTTTCTCCTAATTTCTCAGCAACTTTCCTCGATGCTGCATTATCTGGACGAATCAAACTAATTACATGAGATTGCTGCAACTTTGTAAATGCAAAATCCATCGAAGCTTTTCCCGCTTCGGTTGCAAAACCACGTCCCCAAAAATTTCGTCGCAAGCTCCAACCAACTTCTAAACCAATCCAACCTTCGGGTTTCCAGCAGCCAATTCTACCTATCATTTCACCGCTTTTCCGTTCTTCAACAGCCCACAAACCATATCCACGGAAGTACCAATGACCTATTATTGCTGCCATACTGCGCCAAGATTCGGCACGAGATAATACTTTGCCTTTACCGATGTAGCGCATAACTTCTTCATCAGCGCACATTTGAGCATAAGCATCTAAATCTTGTTCGCAAAATCCGCGCAAAATTAGACGGTTGGTTTCAAGGATGGGAATATTCATCATCAAAAATCGCTCCGTCTAAGTTAGCGCTTTTCAAATCTGTATAAGAAAGTTTGGCTCCTCTTAAATCTGCTTCGCTCAAGTTAACGTTATCCAAACAAGCATAATTTAAGTTTGCCCCTTTAAGATTTGCACCAGATAAGTTTGCATTCTGCAAGTTCGCTCTTAACAATGTCGATTGACTCAAGTTACAATCGCTTAAATTTGCCTGAGTCATATCTGCTGAGATTAAATCAGCTTGACTGAGGTTTGTTTGACGCAAATCAGCAAAATTTAATTTAGCGTAACTCAAGTTTATATCAGTTAAATTCAGCGAACAAAGTTGGGCACATCTCAAATTAGCGTTATAAAAATACCTATCTCCAATTGAATAACGCCTTAAAAGCTCATCAGTCGTAAATCTTTCTAAAATTGCTTGAGTTGCACCTTGGTAACACCATTTTGCTTGTATTAGATTCGCAGCAGTATTAATAGCAATTTCATCAACTTTTTCTAATACCACACCATTACAGTCATCGCGATCGCCACCTAACATAAAGGCAATATCAGCAGCCGCATTAGGTGAGTCAAACAATAAAACATTTTGTTCTTGCTTGCTTTTGAAACCAATTAATCTGTATAGTAATTCTTTCATTATTAATTAAGGAGTAATTTTTAATATCGAAATTATTTGAATATTGTTTCAGTTTTCCCGATATAAGAATAAACGTTTAACAAAGCTTACTGATAATGTTCCAACTTATAGATGTATTCTGGGCTTATACTCTAATTGCTATTTTAATTCTTGTCGGACGTTTTATCAGACAGCGTGTAGGTATATTGAAATCTTTGTTCATACCTAGTTCGGTTGTTGCGGGTGTAGTTGCTTTATTATTGGGACCAAGTGCTTTAGGTGCTGTTATCAAAAATACCGTTGCTGCCGATTCGACTTTGGTAAACGGGATTTTCCCCGAAGCTATTTTAACAGTATGGTCAAAGTCTCCTGGAATTTTTATTAATATTGTATTTGCTACTTTATTTCTGGGACAAATAATTCCCGGTTGGCGGACTATTTGGCAGCAAGCTTCACCTCAAGCGGCTTTTGGTCAAATATTAGGGTGGGGACAATACGTTATAGGTTTGATACTAGGAATTACAGTATTAACTCCTATTTTTCAATTACCTCCCATCGCAGCTTCTTTAATTGAAGTTGCTTTTGAAGGGGGACACGGTACATCGGCGGGGATGGCTGATACTTTTCAAGAATTGGGTTTTCCGGAAGCTGCGGATCTATCTTTAACTTTAGCAACTATCGGGCTGGTTTCTGGGATTATCATTGGTACCTGGTTGATAGATTGGGGAAGACGCACCGGAAGAATTCAATTACAGCCTCACGATGATATTAGTTCGGAAATTGACCAAAATAGCATTCATGTAAATACGGAAGAACATCCAACCACTACAGCAGCTAGAGATAGATTATTTAAAGATTTACTAATTGACCCGATATCGCTAAACTTTGGTTTTGTAGGATTAGCTGTTGCAATTGGTTGGTTAATTTTACAAGTTTTAGGATTTGTAGAATCAATTACCTGGGGAAGTGGAGACGGATTAAAGTTAATTGCTTTTGTACCTTTGTTTCCAATGGCTTTAATTGGGGGAATTTTGGTGCAGTTGCTGTTAGTTAAGACAAATCGCAGCTATATGGTTAGCCGCCCTTTAATGGAGCGGATTGGCGGCTTGGCTTTGGATGTGACTATTGTCACGGCACTGGCTAGCATTTCTCTTACGGCTTTGGGTGCAAATTTAGTTCCTTTATTAATTTTGGCTGTTGGCGGTATCGTTTGGAATGTTTGCGTATACGTGTTTTTAGCGCCGCGCTTAATTCCTTTTTTCCCGAATGAAAGGGGTTTGGGCGATTTAGGGCAATCGATGGGAGTTACCGCTACTGGTATCTTATTGTTGCGGATGGTCGATCCCGATAACCGTACAGGTGCTTTTGAATGTTTTGCTTATAAGCAGTTATTATTTGAACCAATTTTAGGAGGAGGGTTATTTACTGCTGCTGCTCCTGCTTTAATTGCTAGATATGGTTCAATTCCGATGTTGTTATTTACATCTGTAATTTTGGCTTTCTGGTTAATATTTGGGTTTTGGAATTGCAAGCAGTTGAGGAAGAGTAATGGGTAATTGGTAATTGGTAATTGGTAATAAATAACTATCGAAACCTTCAAAATATAGAAAGATATTTTACTGCTGGGGAACTCTAACGAATTTACAATTATCTGGTGTCTTCGCGTCGCATTTTACTTGAACTAAAACCCCGATTTCAGACTCGTTTTCGCGGGTAATCTTGCGATCGCCGTTTTCAAATTCTACTTTTCCTGCTGCACCCGGAGCAAAGAAATCGGGTTGGGATAAAACTTGTTTCAATCTTTGGCGAGTTGGATTGTTGCCCATACGTTTCAAACCTTCAACAATTACCATAGTTGCATCGTATGACATAGCAGCACGTCCATTAATTTCGGCTTTCCAAAGTGTTGAAGCATCTCTTTCAAATTTACCGGGATTAATTTCGTTTCTATGCCAGTAAAAACCAGCAACAACATTTTCAGCAGATTTTTTCAGAATTTTATCGCTGTATATCGTCGTACCACCTAACAAAAATAATTTATTCGGATTGTTGTTATTGAGGTAAAACAGTTCTAAAGCCTTATCGATAGTATTTTGATTAATTTCAGGTAAAAAAAGCATTACTTCCGCTTTCTTATCGATGGCAGAATATAAACATTTTCTGGCTCTAAAGTTACCGTTAAGTTCGCATTTAGAAACAACTTCACCGCCTTTTGATTCTAAATCATTTTTAAATTTATCGTAGGTAGACTTACTCCATTCGCGATTGACGTAAACTATGGCGGCTTTTCTGTAACCTTTAACATCAACCATATAGTCAACTAACTCTTCAACAGCTGTTGGAGGTACGCGAAATACCCATTCGCTAAAATCAAATCCTTTTTGATTAATTTCTGATTTTCTTAAAGCGTTACTAGTAGGAGAAACAGCTACAATTTTACCGTCGTATATTTTACCTGCTTGTAGAGTTGAACTGCTAGAATAATGACCTGCTACTGCTAAAATCTCTTGGTTTTTCACCAATTTTTGGGCAACATTCTCAACGACAGATTTGTTGTCTTTATCATCAACTATCATTACCTGCAATAATCTGCCATTAATTCCACCTTTACAGTTAATTTCATTTTGAGCTTGGGCTACTCCTCGCAATAAATCCCTAGCAATATGAGATTCAGCACTAATAGGAACGGGAACGGCTATTTTTAGTATTTTATTACTAGGATTATTATTGGTATTATTTGACGGCTCACAAGTATTCAAATTTGATTTTAAACTGTTGGGAATGGGAAGAAGATTAATTCTAGATAACTGCTCTGTAACTGCATTATTTAAATAAATTAATGTTTCTGGGTCGTTAGGTTTTTCATTTAAAGACTTCTTGAAATGTTTAGCCGCTTCAATAAAATTTTTATTTGCAAAAGCTCCAACCCCAGAATCTTTATGAGGAGTGGGAATAGAATCGAGACGAATTAATATTTTTTCTCCCCAACTAAAGTTATCACCTAAGTCTTGTAGAGTTTCTAAAGATTTTATGCCTGAGTTTGTATTTGTTTTACTAGTAGCTGATATTGTTTGTGAAGAGATATTATTATTAGCTTGCGAAAGACTTTCACGAATGTAATTACCAGCAAAAATAAGCGCGATTGCAACTCCACCTACAACGATTTTTTTAACATTTTTTATCGAAGATTCAGCCCACAGCAAAGGACGTGCTGCCGGATTTTGACAAATTACAGGCAACCAAGAAGCACAGGGGAAATTATCTTCCATCCATTCGAGACGCTGACGGGCATTTCTTACGGCTACATATAAAGAATGCCCTTGAGAAAAATCTTCTAAAAAGTATTTTAAAAATTGTCTTGCTACCTCATCAGGTACCGGCTCGCGCATAACAATCATTTGCGGAACTCCTATACCCCGCAATTCATCGGCTAAACCCAAGCCATCGCAAGAATTAAAAATTGCTAATTTTAAACCATTTCTAACGGCAGTTCTTAAAGTATTTCTTAACCTATTGAGCGAAATGCTCTCGCTGTTGTTTATTTGAATTTGCCCGGTTTTACATTCTTCTCCAGAAGAACTATGTCCCGCAAAAAATAAAATATCCCAATGTTGTTTCCACAAACTTTCACTTAATTCACTTCGTTGGGGCTGTTCCAACCAAGTAACTTTGGCTCCCCGACGGCTTAATGTGGCAATTAATTCTCTATCTGAAGTCAAATCTAATCCTTCACTGTCCCCGAAAATAGCCAAAATTTTAACGGGACGCTTTAAAGGTTCTGTAGGGGGTGCATAATCGGCACTTAAGGCAAATTCAGCATGAGGACGGTTATCAAATAATTGCCATAAGTGCCAAGGAAGCTTTTTTAGATAAATATTATGAGTATCAATAATTACTCTAATAAATTCATCTGGCTGCGTTTTTTCTTCTATACTGACTCTTAATTCTCTCCAGGAAAGTTGAGATAACCACTCATTTAAATAGTTCTCAAATATATTCCTAGCTTGATTTTCATCTTCGATTATCGAAACACGAGTCACTTGAGCGGAAGGAACATCGATTTGTCTAATATTTTCACCCAAATCTCGGTATTTATCTTGCCATTCTTGGTACAAGCGAGGGATTTCCGGTGCGGGAGGAAGAGTAACTCGATTTCTAAAATGTATGCGTCCGTCTTCGCCTATTCCGAGTCTTACAGGAAAACCTTGCTCAAAACTACCTTCGTCAATATTCAGTACAACCAACTTGTTCATGACGGTTTATAAGTAATGGTTTTTTAAAGCCTTAGTCTCATTTTATAATAGTAATTATACGGATTGAATAGATAATTAAGGCAAATGTTTCTATTTCTGATACAAATTACAGAAAACTGCATTACTTTCTAACAAATATAGAGACGCGAACTATCGCGTCTCTAGGAAAATAAAATATTAATTAAGATTAGTGTCTCACATGACATTTATTTTGGAGAATAAAAATCGTTAAGTACAAATATGTAAATAACTAAATCACAAAACTTTCTGTAATACTAGCATTATCCAAAGCTAGTTTAATGTTAAATTTATCACCTAACTCGGCAGTAAATTTAAACTGAATGTAATTATCTTTGTTTCTAGAAGTAACTGTAAAAAACGAGTTTCCTGTTGCGTCTAATCCACTTAACTGCAATGCTTGAGGAAGATAATTTGTGTCATAACCGGGATAAACTCTAACTAGAATTGCCATGCTTCCATCTGGCTTGGGTAAAATTGCTACCATTAAAGCAATAGCATTCTCACCGAAATGCATTCCCAAATCCACAGCTTTTCTAATAGCACCATTGGGGTTTTCTGGATTGATTTCCCAAAGTAGCTCGGCGGCTTTCCAGCGAATTTCTTCGTTAGAGGTATTTTTTACTAGGTGAATTAAAGCTTTTTCGGAATCTAAATCAACTTTATTTATCTCATTTTGAGTAACGTACAACTGCTCCACTGCATCTTCAATTTTTTGATAATTATCATTATTAGAAGAAATATCCGCAAACACAAACATAGGATTGATTGCTTGTCTACCGATGATTGCTTCAATACTTTTCCAGCCTTCATCAACAATATTTTCTAACCATTGACTTAGCTGAACCAGATGATCGTTAGAATGCAGCGCTACAAATAAATCATCTAAGGATTGCAATTGTTTAATATCGAGTTTTGTGCTGCTGACTTGTGGTACAAACCCCAATAAGGTTGCCCGCTTATAAGATTGATCGAGCTGTACCACAACATAACCAATGCGATTATTCCAAATATCTTTAGGAAAATAACAAGTATCTTCAGAATCTAATATCGGACGACATTCTAAATGTCCTTTTCCCGGCAAGTTTAAGTCAGCAATATTGGTACTTACTCTCGCAACAGCATTCCAACTATGACTTTGTTGTAATGAAGTCGATACATCCAACATTTGTAAATAGTTGTTAGTTGCCAATACAGCTAAAGTATTATGGTAAACTTGCAAAGATTTTTCCGAATCGGATTGTTCTCCAGCAAATTGCTTTGCTTTTTTTCTATTTGATTCTGTAATAGGAATGGAAATAGTTAGCTGCTGTGTCGAGATATTCATGAGTAAATACCGTAGTTAATCAATAATATTTTTGCTAAGTGTCTATATATCCTTGCGCTCTGCCGAAAGCTAACAGACAAGGAAGACATTTGTGGTTGTAGAAATGATTGAGAGTGCTTTCTCTCTTACCAAACTTTTCGGCTAATTCCCGCCAAGTTTTTTCATTCGGTGGTAATTTATGTTTAAACAATTCCTGACAGTTAATATGCGGGGATGAGCGCACGTGCAGACGGCGTAATTCACTACCCTGGGTTTCAATCCATTCTAAAGTTTCTTCTAAAATGGGTTGCGGTTTGTCAGCAGCAGGTATATTATCTACCGGATCTTTAAAGTTTAATTCGTTATCTTCTGACTTATGTACCCTGCTATTATTTTCTTCAGCTATTTCTCGATGAATATCCAAAATTCTAAATTTTAGATAAGCGTTGAACCAGGTAATTACATTCGCTTGAGATGGATCGTATTTGTGAATATTTTTACAAAACCAAAACCAAGTTTTCTGCAACGCATCTTCATAATATTCGGGGATAATATCACCACCCAACCAAATTTTTCCCGACTTCTGCATCTGAAAAATCAGTTTGTTTAACAACTGCTGCCGCTTCAAACTACCGCGAGGATGCCCAGAAACTTCTGTCGCTAATTGATTAAGATGCTCGTTTAAACTCTCAGAATATGCCATATGCGTAATGCTAATATATAACTGAAAAACGATTGATATATCGGACTTTGCTCTCGCACGGTTGCTCCTGCAATGAGTTTGAATTTTCCACATTGTGAGATTTTCAGGCGTAATCCAAAAAACCGCTTATATCTTTACAAAACTTTACATTTTTAGCGAAAGATTGCAATTCAGTTTTCTGTAAAGATGTTGTATTAAGGAAGACAATTGTTTTTTGTAATTAAACATCCAGCCTTCTTCTCTCTTGCTTCGTTTTACTTTTGACAGCGATAAAGTTGATAGGGAATGCCGATTCGATAATGTTGATTTTTATCAACATTGCAAGATAATGATTGATAAGCGGTAATTTGCTTGGGATAATCGCGTTTTAGTCTTCCGGGGGCAATTATCCACAAATTTAGTTGAGCAATATTTTGATTTGGTAATTCAGCTAGCTTTTCAAAAACAGCTTGAAAACCAGAAGTTTGGTTGAAAAAAGCAAAGTTAGATAAGGTTGAATTTTCTGGATTTTTGTTTATATTAAAATTCTTAACTTCTGTTTCTAAAGCCAAAGCAAAACTTAAGCCTAAGGCAACATCTTGATAATTTCGGTATGCCATTACAGCCATTACAGGAACAGTAGGCTCTTGATAAATATTTTGTGCGACTTGCTGGGGTAGATATGGTTTTTGGAAACCTAAATTATTGACAACAACAATACAGCCGATAAAACCAACCAATAAAACAATTATTAATTGGCGATTTTTTCCCGTAACTTTGAAGATATCTGCCGAGGGAGTATGTTGCTTGGAAAAATCTTGAGAAAGAAAGTTGTTATTGGTAACTAAACTGGCTGCAATCAAAGCGCTGAAACTGGGGTAATAGATAAAATTGTAGCGGGGTGCGACTGTGATATCTTTACCGAGTATGTAAGAAATCGCAAATATTTCTAACAATACTAAAGTTGTGAAAATTAATAAAGTTAGAGTAGCTAAATAAGTTTTGGGTTCTTGTAATAATAATTTAATCCCTTTAAATACTTTCCATCCCAACCAACCCGCAAATAATAGCATTAGCAAACCTGAAATGATTGCGATCGCTAAAGGCTGTCCTTCTACGGGTAGCATAATTATCATGACAACCCAACTCATCAAAGTTTGATAAAGCGGCTCAATATGCTCAGGTGTAGGTAACCAACTGGTTTCGGAGCGGTTTAAATGGTTTTGCATTACCCCAAACCAAGGAATCAAGCCGATTAAAACGGCAGTAGAAGACAAAATCAATGCTGTAAATAATTTTCGTAAAAATATTTTATTGCTGTAAAAACCTTTCAAAAGCTGGGATTTTTCTGGCGATTCTGTATTTCGCGGCAAGAAAAATAAACATATGAGCAGTAACAAAGTCGCAATTTGAGCCAAAAAGTTAAAGATGCTGAAATAATGAATATAAATACTGATAATATTAATAATTATCCAAGTCAGCCAAAGCCAAACTCGAATTTGCTGGCGTTGAAAAATATCTTGCTGAATTTGTATAAGCGCCAACAAACATAGACTTATCGTCAGCATCGGTAAAGTATAGTGTCGTGCTTCTTGGGATAAATAAACTGCAAAAGGAGAGACAGCAACAAAAGCAGCACCCATTAATCCAGCTTTGCGAGAAAAAGCCAATCGGTTGAGAAAATAAATCGCTGCAACCAAAGCAACACCAAACCATACAGCAGGCGATCGCAACTTATTTACGAAGTTTTCAGTTAAGGGAGTCATCCATCCTAAAACCTTATACATGCCGCAAAAAAATAGCGGCGGGTGAGTGGATTCCCTAGCGATATTTTGAGCAATAGTCGAACAACTGACTCCAGATTGATAGCTAAAAATATTTTGTAAACTTTCCAAAGGAAATACTACATCCAAAGGAATAAAACTATAATTTTTACCTAAACTAAAGATGGCAGTGATTACTTCATCCATCCATAAAGGTTTTAGTTCTAAATTCCAAAAACGCAGAAAAATCGCCAGCGAAATAGAAAAAGTTAAACCTAAATAATGTAAATTGAGCTTCCGATTTGTCATCATTGAATTATTAGCTAATTGAGGAGATAAATAGATAAACTCAAACCCAACCCCAACGTTTATTTTTAATATAGAAAATTTACAGTTTAACTTCCCACATGTCAGACGCTAATTCCATTCATCCAGTGCCAGAAAATGCTTTGTCAGTGACGCAATTACCGATGCTGTATACATCTTCGCGTCATACAGAGATTGCAAATATCCGTGATTCCCTACGTTCCGGACAACAACCAATGGCAGACTGGAAGGGTGGTCCCTTAGCAGTATCTGCGGTACCGGGCGCGGGTAAATCTACGGGCATGGCAGCAGCAGCAGCTATTGCGATCGCGCGTCAGTATGAAAATCGCGATACCTTACGTCCGAAAATTCGCCGTCAACTAGTAGTTGTCACCTTTACTCGTTCTGCTGCTGCTAATATTAAAGCCAAAATCCGTAAATATTTAAGAGAAGGTTTATCTTTACCTCAAACGGGTTTTGTGGTATACACGCTGCACGGTTTAGCGTTAAATATTGCCAGCCGCCACCCCGAATTATCCGGTTTAGAACTCGACTACGTCACCTTAATTACTCCCAACCAAAGCCACCGCTTCATTCGTACCGCAGTCGAAAAATGGATTGCAAATAATCCCCGACTCTACGCTCAATTAATGGAAGGAATACAATTTGACGGTGAAGAAACAGAAAGATTGCGTCGTCAATCGGTATTAAGAACAGAAGTATTGCCAGAATTAGCAACAGCGGTAATTCATGAAGCCAAAAGTTCGGGAATGACACCCGAAGATTTACATCAACTAAGCCATCAAAGCACCGATGCATATCAAGTCTTGAAAATAGCCGCAGGATTATACGAGCAATATCAAACGTTGATGAAGGATAGAGATTTTATCGACTATGACGATATGATATTAGCCGCTTTGCGAGTCTTGGAAAACGAAAGCGCCAGAAAAATCGAGCAAAAGCAAGTATTTGCCGTATTTGAAGACGAAGCACAGGATTCAAGCCCGCTTCAGACTAGGTTGTTGGAAATATTGGCGAGTGGGGAAGAGGGGGGAGAGGGGGTAGAGGGGGAAGAGGGGGAGAATTCACTTGCAATTACCAATTACCAATTACCAATTACCAACTCTCAAATTCCCAATTCCCAAATCAACTTAATTCGCGTTGGCGATCCAAATCAGGCAATTAACTCTACTTTTACACCTGCCGATCCAATTTATTTTCGTACATTTTGTCAGGAATGCGATTCAAAAGGACTTCTGGCGACGATGAATCAAGCCGGACGCAGTAGTAGAATTATTATCGAAACTGCAAACTTTGCTCTCGAATGGGTAAACAGTCTCTACCAAAGCAAACATACTTCCCCCTCTCCCCACTCTTCCCCCTCTACCTCTTCCCCCTTCCGCAACCAAAAAATTCTTCCCGTAGATGCCAACGATCCACAACCGAATGCGAATCCCGCAGCAATCGGAAGCGGCGTAGAAATTTACACGCCGAGCGATATTCATAATACCGTTGAATTACTGTCAAAAAGAATTATCGAACTATTCCCAGAAGATAATGAAAATAACGGCAGCGCGGCGATACTAGTAAGAGAAAACCGTCAAGGAAACTGGTTAAGCCAAGCACTGAGACCAATTTGCAAAAAGCATAATATTTTACTTTATGACGTAGGCGAACAAGACCGACATTCCCACGTACCAGAAGAGATATTGGCTATTTTACAATTTTGCGATAGACCTCATTCTCCCGATTTTCTCAAAGCTACTTTAGGGGTTTTAGTTAAACGAAGATTAATCGAACCCCAAGATTTAAATGCTTTAGCTTCCTTACCCGAGGAATTTTTATATCCTTCTCCCCTAGCAGCACCACAAACCGAAGCCGTCAAAAAAACTGCTGAATTTTGTCGCGACTTACTCAACGCTCGTTTACAACTACCGCTTTATCAACTCATATCATTTATTGCTTTAAAACTAGACTATCAACAAGCAGAGTTAGCAACCGCCGATAAACTTTCAGAAAGAATTAACCAACAGATTGCCGGTGAAATTTCATTAGGGGCAATGCTGAGAATACTTAGCGAAATCGTTAGCTCCGAACGCTTTGAACCAGTAGACACCGAAGACTCAGAAGCGCGTTATACCAGACGCAATCAACTGACAATAATTACCATGCACAAAGCCAAAGGCTTAGATTGGGATTATGTATTTTTGCCGTTTCTCCACGAAAACTTAATACCTGGAAAATTTTGGGTACCACCGCAAAGAAAATTCCTCGGCGACTTTACCCTATCAGAAGTAGCTCGCGCTCAAATCCGCGCTTCCCTACACGGAGAAACAAAATTACCAGACGTAATCGAAGCATGGGAACAAGCCAAACATTTGAAAATAGCCGAAGAATACCGCTTGCTTTACGTCGCCATGACAAGAGCAAAACGATTGTTGTGGTTATCCGCAGCCAAAAAAGCCCCATTTACCTGGAGTAAACCGGATAATTTGCAAGAGCAGCCAGCTTGTCCAGTTTTTAATGCCTTGAAGCGGGAGTTTACCGAATGTATTGTGGAAGAGAAAAATCAAGTTTTAACATCAACAAGAATTTAAGTTTTTGTACTTCTTGTAGGGTGTGTTACGGCTTCGATATGTTGTAAGAATAAATTACCATGTTTCATAATTAATTCTTGCGACAAATGAGGAGATTATCGCATTTGAAGAACGTACTGGTATTATTTTACCTGAAGATTACAAAGAATATTGCCAGGTATTTGGAGCAGGTGAAATAGGAAACGGGGTTGTAGAAATACATAATCCCTATCACTATATGCCTACCTATGATGAACTATGGCTTACTCGTTTAACAGAAGATCAAATAGAACCTTTAGAAGTGCAAGATGTGCAAATAATGGAGGATTATGAACTTAATAATTATTGGACAGTCAAAAAGTTGTTAAGTTCTGGATTAGTATTTGGAGTAAATAGTAAATCTCAGTGTTTTTTTGGGATTTAAATTCTTATAGCAGTGAAGACAAAAGTTATGATATTTACGCGATGTCTCACGAAGACTATGAATCGTGTAAAATTGAGCGAGATTTTTATATATTCATATATAACTACTGCTTGGGTATGAAAAAATATGAGAATATACCAGATACATTTATTCTGGATGATGAAGAGATTGCTTGGGTTTTCAGTTATTAATAAATATTTTTACAAAAATAGAAATTCATTATCTATATGAAAAATAGAATAAAATAGTTTTTATAGGTTGCGCTCCCGGTGCATTTACAATGATGGTTTTCAACAAACAAATTAGAAATTGCACCGTAACCCAACATTACCATTGCGGACAAATAGATAAGATGTTGAGTTACGACACGAATTAACAATTCTGGTTTCAAATCAAATGAATTTATGTCCTCCGGACACGCTGAGCCGCACGCTCCGCGTGAACGCTAACGTGTCGAACCTAACCTACAAAGGAAAATAGATAAGATGTTGGGTTACGACACGAATTAACAATTCTCGCTACGAATAAAACTGGTATTCGTGCCGAACCCAACCTACATATGTAAGTAATTTTATTGTGAAATATACAAAAAAAAGCACGTTTTTATTGCTTATATTGTTAGACTTTTATTTAAATTCAATTCTATTAACAATTAAAGCAATTATCAATGTATACAGAATTACTTTTATTGTCTCAAATTTTATCTACCGATAGCTTTTCAATCAACCAATCTAAATACACTCAATCGGAAACAGTAGTTAACCTTTATTCTCAACATAAATCCCAAAAAAGCCAGAAAAATTTTAACGATATGCTTGAGGCTTTAGGAGAGCGTGAAACTGGTTTCAAATCTGGAGATTTAGGACAATACAACTTCGTTAATCCACAACTATATTTTCTCGGAAAATATCAGTTTGCAGAAATTTTATTAATTAGACTTGGTTATTACAGAGCTACATCTTACTTTGGTAATGGTGCTAAGAAAAATTATTGGCGAGGTACTTGGACGAATAAAGACGGTATTAATAGTAAAGCTGAATTTCTTAATTCTCCTGAAGTTCAAGAAAAAGCAATCCGTGAAGCTTTTGGTGTTTATTGGCAAGATATCAACTATTTGATCAACAAAAGAGGTAAATCAATTGAATCATATTTGTCTCAAGTAAAGACTTTTAATGAGAGCGGAAAGCCTAAAACAATCAAAATTACTCTTTCAGGAATAATTGCAGCCGCTCATCTCAAAGGTCCCGATAAAGTTGTAGATTTATTAGTGAGTGGTAAAGTTTCTCAAGACCCTTTTGGTACTTCTATCCTGGCATATTTGTCAGAATTTGGCGGTTATGAAACAACACCGAAAGATTTTTTGCTGCCATAATATTTTTTGTTATAGCGATATTGCACCCTAACTCAACTTTAAATTGCATGAACAAATAAGATGTTGGGTTACGACACGATTTCAAAATTATCGTTACAAATCAAATTAATTATCGTGTCTAACCCAACCTACGACTGCCATAATATAGCCCCTTCCCCTCTCCTTTAACAAGGAGAGGGGTGTCCGTAGGACGGGGTGAGGTTAAATGTGTATTCCAATAAAAATCCCCCAGTAGTGATACCGGGGGTTAAAGAGTTATTACCATTTCATAAAACGTTTGCTTGAGTATATTCTCTATATTTCCCAGTGCCCTATTTTTAACTTTCATTTCCCAGAACGGGCATAAAACCCGTTTACTGGAAATATATAAGCTGTTGTTATTTTGACAAAGGGGTGTTATCCAAATGTTACCACCAAAAAGTATTTTGGTATAACTTTTAGCCAACATTAGCAAACTCTAGTTCAGATTTTTCTGACTTAATGACTTGGACTTTGCCGTCGTCGTCAACATCTATAAGTGCTGTATCGCCTGCGGTTATTTGACCTGAGAGCATTGCTTCTGCTAATGAATCTTCTAAAAGGTTCATAATTGCTCTACGTAACGGTCTGGCACCGTAACTAGGATCGTATCCTTCCTGCACTACTAAATCTTTGAAACTTTCACTTATTTGCAAGCTGATTTCTTTTTCAGCTAAGCGGCTACTAACTTCTTTGAGCAAGATCTCGGCGATTTCTTTGATTTCGTCTTTCTGGAGTTGTGTAAATACAATAATTTCATCAAGACGGTTGAGAAATTCGGGACGGAAGTAATTTTTGAGTTCTTCGTTAACCAAAGTTTTGATGCGATTGTAGTTCGCTTCTGCTTCATCTTCTAAGTTGAAGCCTAAACCACCGCCACCTTTTTCAATAACTCGCGAGCCAATGTTAGAAGTCAAGATAATCAAGGTATTCTTAAAGTCTACTTTCCTACCTTTGGCATCGGTAAGATGACCATCATCCAACATTTGCAGCAACATATTAAATATGTCAGGGTGCGCTTTTTCGATTTCGTCGAAAAGCAATACCGTGTAAGGCTTGCGACGTACTGCTTCAGTTAACTGCCCGCCTTCTTCGTAACCAACAAATCCCGGAGGTGAACCAATAAGTTTGCTGACGGTATGACGTTCCATGAATTCGGACATATCCAACCGAATCATGTTTTCTTCAGAACCGAAGAAGTAGGAAGCCAAAGATTTTGCTAATTCTGTTTTACCAACTCCGGTAGGACCTGAGAAAATAAAGCTAGCAATTGGACGGTTGGGATTCTTTAAACCAACACGAGCGCGGCGAATTGCTTTGGAAACTGCGGTAACTGCTTGCTCTTGTCCGATAAGTCTTTGATGAAGGGTATCTTCTAAGTGCAACAATACTTCAGATTCAGATTCGGTAAGCTTATTAACTGGTACTCCAGTCCAAGAAGCTACAATTTGAGCAATATCTTCTTCACCAACTACAGCTCTATTAATCTGTTCGCCAGATTCTGCATCTTTTAGCTGTACTTCTAGCTCCATTTCTTTATCGCGGAGTTCGGAAGCTTTGTCAAAATCTTGTAATTTAACTGCTTCGTTTTTCTCCTTCGCAACCGCAGTAATTTGACGTTTCAAATCGCGATCGTTAGAAGCCATCGAATGACGCAAACGCACGCGGGAACCAGCTTCATCAATCAAATCGATAGCTTTATCCGGTAAAAAACGGTCTTGGATATATCTATCGGAAAGTTGAGATGCTGCGACTAATGCTTCATCAGATATTGTTAAATTGTGATGTTGCTCGTAAGCACCGCGCAAACCCTGCAAAATTTCAATGGTTTCATCTACAGAAGGTTCGCCAATCTTAATCGGCTGGAAACGACGTTCTAAAGCCGCATCGCGCTCGATGTGCTTGCGATATTCATCCAGAGTGGTAGCTCCAATACACTGGAGTTCGCCTCTAGCTAAAGCTGGCTTGAGAATATTAGCGGCATCCATACCGCCTTCCATGCCACCCGCACCAACTAAAGTATGAATTTCGTCTATCACGAGGACGATATTTCCCGCAGAGCGGATTTCCTCCATGATTTTCTTGAGACGTTCTTCAAAATCACCCCGGAAACGAGTACCGGCTACAACTAAGCCCATATCAAGGCTGATAACTTGCTTTTCCTGCAAGATATCGGGTACATCATTGTTGAAAATCCGCTGTGCCAAACCTTCAGCAATGGCTGTTTTACCGACACCAGGTTCGCCGATTAATACAGGATTGTTTTTAGTGCGTCTTCCCAAAACTTGGACGGTACGCTCAATCTCTTTTTCCCTACCGACTACGGGGTCTAATTTACCTTCTGCCGCTAACTTAGTAAGATTTCTTCCAAATTCTTCTAAAGTTGCCATTTGGTTGCGTCTAGTGCTACCACCGCCAACACCAGCACCAACAGATGCGACTTCACCCAAGCGGCGAATAACAGCAGTGCGAAGCTGCTTCAAATCAACATCTAAATTTTGCAATACTTTAGCAGCAACACCTTCACCAGCTTCAGTTAAGCCGAGAAGCAAGTGTTCGGTACCAATATAATTGTGTCCTAAAGAGCGAGCTTCCTTAAAAGACTGCTCGAATAAAGTTTTAACTTTAGGAGTAAAAGGAATTTCTGGTGGAACGAAACCAGAACCTCTACCAATAATTTTTTCGACTTCGCGGCGTGCATCTCTAAGAGTTACACCCATATCCGTCAGCACTTTGGCAGCAACACCCGTTTCTTCTCCCAGCAATCCCAAGAGAATTTGTTCCGTCCCTACAAAATTGTGCCCCAGGCGACGTGCCTCCTCCTGGGCGAGCATAACTACCTTAATTGCTTCGGAAGTAAAGTGTTCAAACATAATGGGTTCTTGCTCCCTCGCTGAACGGTTAGCAGTGAAAACAAATTCACTTTTTTCTGAACATTTGTCTACTTTTCTTAAGGATAATGTATCTTTATTTCTCATGCACTGGCAGTAGGGAGACCCGTAAGCTATTGGGTGTAGTTGCCGCCCGTTTTTAGGGATGGGGAAGAGGGGGTAGAAAAGGTAGAGGGGGAAGATGCCAATTACCAATGACCTATTCCCAATCCCCCATGCCCAATGCCCAATTCCCATTCATATCCCAATTGCTTTGTTAAATCGCATCATTTCAAAACTGCGATCGCCATAAATTGATTCTATCTGCTGATGACAGCAATCAATGGCAAAGTCGTTTAATTCTTCGGGTTCGATATCAAATAAATCTTTGAATACTTCTGGCTCTACACGACAAAATCGCGGACGCTCGGCATAAATACCGCATTCGCGGCTTTCATGAACGTAATTAATACACCATCCATCTTCTCCCACCATACTTAAATATTTATCTAATTCTTCGGGAGTAAGATATTCTTCTATCTCAGGACGCTCTGCTGGGTTTAGATAGCAGCAGGCTCCACATCGCTTTACACATTCCCAAGTTGCCATTTTTTCGGTTTTTTAATCAGTAACAAATGCCACTACTGTTTTTTATATATGTAATTATCAGGTAGTCAAATCATTAATTAGCTTGACCTATGAGTCCTCTATCGTCCCTGACCATATACTTCTACAAAATAGTATTTTGACATGCTCCCCAGGCTCAAGGCATGGGGATTCCAATAATCACTTCTTGGGTTTCCTCTTTCGGCGACCCGACTTATTTGAAGGAGTTTCCTCACTCAAACAGAGGTTGATGTCTCCAGAGGCGTTAGTTCCGACGTGACCCGCCGTACTCAGACCTTTTTCTAAAATATTGCGTGCTGCGTTATGGTCGCGGTCTTGGGTGTGTCCACAATCAGGACAAACGTGGGTTCTAGTACTAAGAGATTTTTTAACAACTTCTCCACAGTTTGAGCAGTTTTGAGAAGTGTAGTGAGGTGGAACTGCAACAGTCACCACGCCAAATACCTGACCGAAATACTCAACCCACTTCCGGAACAACGACCATGACGCATCACTAATTGACTTAGCTAAGCGACGATTTTTGACCATACTCCGCACCTGTAAATCTTCATAGGCCACGAGGTCGTTAGACTTGACTACGCACCTTGCTGTTTTGACAGCAAAGTCTTTACGCTGGCGACTTATTTTGAGGTGCTTGCGAGCGAGTTTATTTCTAAACTTAACTCTATTCTTAGAGCCTTTTTTAGTTTTAGATAAACGACGTTGCAGTCGTTTCAAAGACTTCTCACTTTTACACAGATGTCTAGGATTAGCAATGGTTTCCCCATTACTATCTGTATAGAAATGAGTTAACCCAAGGTCAATACCAATAGTCTTTCCTGTTGGCTGCCGATTCTCTATTCGCTCAACGTCAACGCAAAACTGAGCATAATACCCGTCAGCACGACGCACAACTCGCACTCTTTTAAACTGCTTGAGTTGATAAAAATTGAGGTCGCGAGTCCCCCAAAGTTTAAAACTCCCAGCCTTGAAACCATCACTAAAGGTTATGTTCGTGCGGTCTTCGGAAAGTTTCCACCCACTGGTTTTATATTCAACACAACCATGTGTTTGTTCCTTCTTAAACCTCGGAAAACCTTTTTTTCCTGGCTTCTTTTTCTTGCAGTTGTCGAAGAATTTAGCAATCGCCGACCACGCCCTTTCTGCACTAGCTTGACGAGCCATCGAGTTAAGTTTAGAAACCCAAGGAAACTCCGGCTTCGCAGCAAGTACAGCGCAGAATTTGCTCAGGTCGTATCGTCCAACACCTTTGTTGTCTATCCAGTATCGGAGGCAGCTATTACGAACAAAGCGAGCAGTGCGAATAGCCTCATCAAGCTTCCGGTACTGCTCGCTTTGTCCTTCAAGTTTTGCCTCAAATACGACCATCTTACGTCGAATAAGTTGACATAAAGAACTCTACCATAAATATACTTTTAGTTAAATTCCCCCTAGAAGGGGGAGGCTTTAGACCCATTCTTTTCGGTAAATCACTCATCAAACTTAAAATCAATTTGCTTTTGTTCGTTTTTTATATCTTTTTTTATCATTTTGTTAAGTAAATTAAAATTTGGTGCCGATTCTCGGATACGATCTATATCCAGGAAAGACTTTTCTCTTATTCAATTTTTTTAAGACAACTGGGAGGATACTATGGAAGCTTTAGCCAATGTCAATTGGGAAGTAATTTTTCAGCTAACGTCTGTAGCACTAATTATGTTAGCTGGCCCTGCGGTGATTTTTGTGTTGGCATTTCGCGGTGGCGATATGTAATTTTCTTCGGGAGTTACGAGTTACACTCATAACTCCTGCAAGAAGTCAAGGGTTTAAGATTTTAGGTTAAAGGTTAAAGGTCAAAGGTTAAAGGTCAAAGGTTAAAGGTTCAAAATTATTAGCTCTTCATTCCTAGCTCCTAACTTTCCACTTCTCATTTCTAACTCTTCAGTGATTTTAAAGCTTTCAGAGCCGCTTGAATAATATCGTAGTAAGGGGATTGAGATATATCAACCTTTTGGGCTTGCTCGCGATTAATTCCTAATAAACCTATATTATGTCCCGACTGAACCGCTAAAACTTTATTTTCGGGACTTTTAATTCTTAATTCTGCTGAAGAACCTTTCTGATAGATACCGCATATATACTGACGGCTACTATATACAAATGTGGCTCTAACTGGTTTGTCTTTGTAAGTAAAAAATAGGCGATCGCTATCTGCAAGTCTTACCCCTAATACTTCCAACTCGATAGAAGTGTTACCGTTAAAATTGTTTTCTTTAAGCTTATATGCAATATCTATTTTGTATGGTGGTTTTGGTAGCGGGAAATAATCGCGCCATCGCCAAGCTATGCCTTTGATTTTATGCTGTTGCCCATCAATTGCCTGAGCAACCGTTAACTTAATATGACCTTTTCCAACAATTTGCTGCTCTACGACTTGAACGTTAGGAGTCCAAAAAACCGGATTCGGGTTATCAATTCCACAAGGTTCTAAAGCATTAATTTGCTGGTAAAGTTCTCGATTGACTTCATTAATATTAGCTAAAGCGTCAATCTTCAATAAAGGTTTGAGGTGTTGAAGTTCGAGACACTGGTTTGCAAACTCGCTCAAACGCTGGCGTACTGCCTGCAAATTCTCTGCCGGTAAAGAAAATCCTCCCGCTGCTTTGTGTCCCCCATATTTCCCGAGGTAATCGTCGCAATATTGCAAAGCGTCAAAAACATTAAACTCGGGAATACCTCGGGCAGAGCCGCGAATATGGTTGTCATCTTCATAAGTACCGATAAAAACCGGAACTCCATAACGTTCAACTAAGCGAGAAGCAACAATCCCAATTACCCCATGATGCCAATCTGGTTGAACTACAACTAATACTCGATCTTCTTTTAAAGAAGCAAGATATTCGGTTTCTACAACTTCAATAGCTTTTTTTTCAATTTCCTCACACATCTCCCTACGGCTAGCATTAGTCGCTTCGCACTGCATTGCCCGTTCGAGTGCTATACCTACATCATCAGTAGTTAATAATTCTATAACTATTTGGGGGTCGCCAATTCTACCAATAGCATTAATTCTAGGCCCCAAACGGAAACCTATATCGTCAGGTTTCAGAGATTTAGGGTTATTAATTTTTGAATTACTAAATTTGGGAGTTACCGCTCCTTGGCTACCCAAAGCTTGCACTCCAGCCATTTGAATCAATGCTTGTATCCCTGCTAATTGAGATTTGGGTAATAACCGTAAACCGCGTTTTACCCAGGTACGGTTAACCCCCACCAGCGGAGCCAAATCTGCAATTGTTCCTAGAGCAAATAATTCCAGCATCGTATCCGATATTTCTTCGGCTCTGCCCAACTTTTCTGCCAAAGACATCGCCAAAATATAAGCGACACCAACACCAGCAACGCCTCGATAAACGGAGGATTCAGGTAGTAACTTAGGATTTAAAATTGCGTCAGCAGGAGGTAATTTCTGAGGAATATCGTGATGATCTGTAATAATTGTTTTTAATCCTAGTTCCTTAGCTCTAGCAATAGGTTCAAATGCGGAGATGCCATTGTCTACAGTTAGGATTATTCCTACACCTTCCGAATCAAACTCTTCAATAATTCGTTTATTGATACCATAACCTTCGTGCATCCGACTGGGGATAGCATAATCAACATCAGCTCCAAAAGTTCTCAAACTTCTCAAAAGTAAAGCCGTACTAGTCATCCCATCAGCATCATAATCCCCACAAATAGCTATTTTTTCTTGATTTGCAATTGCATTTTGCAGCAAATCAACACTCATGGCTAAATCCGGAAATTCCTCTAACGGTTCTGGTAAATTTAATGATTGTGGATTTAAAAATATTTCGGCAGTATCGGGTAAATCAAAGCCACGATTTATTAATAGCTGATTTATTAGAGGCGGCATATTAGTTACCTGCCCCAGTTTTCTTGCTAATTCAGTTTTTTGAGGATAAATTTGCCAGCGCTGTAATGGTAAATTATGACGACGCGAAGATTCGGGCTTGAGTTCGTCTTGCATACGAAAAATTAGTATGAGTTAGGAATTGAGAGTTAAGAATCAGGATTTAGAAATTGCGAGAAAGTAGAATATTTTCATTAACCTACGAACGCAACAACATTTTCAAGAGAGTTAAAAACATTGTTATCAAAGTTATCAACTTTAGAGTTCCTGTCTCAGCCTAAAAAATACTACCCATACAAATACAATTAGAGAATCAAAATTTATCTTCTTATAATAAAAAACCCGGTTTACAGTTTCAATTAGCAGATTTTTAGTTGCTAAATAAAAATAAACCGGTTTTTAGATTTATTAAATATGGAATCAATCAACGCAGCTAATGTATGAAGTACTTTGAAACTTAATTCTTACAACATGCCGAATGCGATTCTTCGCTCTTTGAGCAAAAGGCATATAAATTTCACTCTAGCAGCAATGACTTAATTCCAGGTTTACTGCTAAAGCATCTGTACGCGCCCATCATCGCGTATATAAATACCTCTATCTCCACCAATACGCCATTCGGGACGCAGCTCGACTTGCAGGGTAGCAAAGTTTGGTTTGGAAAGATTAGCTTTCAAAGATAATCCGTCTTGATTCCAGAAAACTACAGATATATTAGGTTCGGTTCCGTCTCCTTGTTCTAATCTTACTTGCTGTCCGGGGCGTAACAAAATTGGATTGCTACCCTGTGGTTTCTCTAAATAAATTGGATTTGGTGTTTTGTTTACTACCTGTACTCTGATGCGTCTACCGGGTGTAAATTGCAGTGGCTTTGTTCCGCACTGAGAAGCACAGGTTCCGGCAATCGCAGAATCAAGATTATGATTAAATCCTAGTAATAGGCTTGTTGCTATTAAAGTTGCAGATAATAATTTCGACATCGCTAGCTAAACTGGTAGAAGTAAAATAAGGTAAATTTGAATACCCCAAGCTAACACCATTGTGAGAAAATGAGTATCGCAAATGTATGTAACCAGAGCAGAATGTTGCTTACCTGAGTTCGGTAAACACCGCTGTTAAATTGCAATTACACTCAAATAAATTTACGGTTTCATTTATAAAAATCATCGCGAATCAACAATTATCCTAAAACTGACAAATTTGAGCATTTAATTTAATATTCAGCGATTATCATCAAAAAGCCAAGGATAATTAACTTGCTATTTTCTTGACAATAAAATTTTCAATATCCGTATTTTGCTAACTCAAAAAATCTCCCAAACTACTTGCAATACAAATAATTAAAAGGATAAATAAAAAATAATTCTGATGATAAATATAACTTAGTCAATGATTATTTTATACATGCATCGATACAGATTGAATAGGTTATAAGATATTTTTGTCTATAATTTGAGCCATAGCTTCTTATATCTACAATTTTAGCGCTAAGAATAAAAAATATAAAAAACTTAGAAAATGCAAATGTTTAAATTTGATGACTTTTAAAATGTCGGTTTTTCTGTTTTGCAAGAATATGAGTCAGCTAAGGTGTAAAATATATACTTTATAATCTACTAGAAAATATGTGCGGTATTACTGGTATCTGGGGTGACACCAATCCCATTTTGGTAAAAAGCATGATGGATAGCATCGCTCACCGAGGCCCTGATGCAGAAGGAATGTATACTCCTGCAAATCAATCCGGGAATTTGGGACACCGACGCTTGAGTATTATGGACCCAAAAGGTGGAGACCAGCCAATCTACGGAGAAGTCCCAACTCGTGCGATTATCGCAAACGGAGAAATTTATAACTTTCCTCAATTACGTTCCAATTTACAAGAGCAAAGTGATTTTCAAACTAGCAGCGATAGCGAAGCTATTCTCAGACTTTACGAAGATAGGGGAGTTTCTGCAATAGAAGAACTTGATGGAATGTACGCTTTTGCGATAGCGGATGGAGATAAGTTATTAGTGGCTCGCGACCCAATTGGTATCAAACCTCTATATTATGGGGAAATGGGCGGAGCTTGGGTGTTTGCTTCGGAACTCAAAGCGATTTCTCAACATTGCAATAACGTTAAAGAGTTTCCCCCCGGTAGTTATTACCATTCAGACCAAGGCTTTTCTACTTTTTATAGCGTTCCAGATTTATACCCGGATAGCAGTGTTGATGTCGAAGCCTTAATCGCAAGAGTGCGTCAGACGGTAGAAGAATCCGTAATTAAGCGCTTAATGAGCGATGTGCCTTTAGGGGCTTTTCTTTCTGGTGGACTTGATAGCAGCATTATTGCAGCAGTTGCCAAGCAGCATAAACAAGAGTTGCACACTTTTAGCGTTGGTATTGGCAACAGTCGTGATTTAGAAGCAGCTCGTTTGGTAAGCGCCCATTTAGGAACAATTCATCACGAGTACATTATTACTCCAGAAGAAGTAAACGCCAAACTACCAGAAATTATTTATTTCTTAGAATCTTTTGACCAAGATTTGGTTCGCAGCGCCATTCCTTGCTACTTTACCTCTCGAATGGCAGCCGATTATGTCAAAGTTATCCTTACCGGAGAAGGTGCGGACGAGCTATTTGCAGGCTATACCTACTATAAAGATATTCCCGACGAAGAAATTCTTCACAAAGAATTACGTCGCTCGGTTTCTAGTTTGCACAATATCAATTTACAACGAGTTGACCGGATGACAATGGCTCATGCCATTGAAGGAAGGGTTCCATTCCTAGATTTGAACATGATTGAATTAGGTCAGCAAATTCCAGCTAATCTGAAATTAGTCGGAGAACCCTTAGTCGAAAAATGGATTTTGCGTAAAGCCTTTGAGGATATGCTTCCCTCAGAAATCGTCTGGAGAAAAAAAGAACAGTTTGACGAAGGAAGTGGAACTGTAGATATGTTAGAAGAAATGCTTTCGCAGAAAATGACCACCGCAGAAGCTAAAAATTATCAAACAAAATACTCTCATATCACTTTGCGATCGCCCGAAGAATGTTTTTATCACAATATTTTCATGGATGTTTTTAAGAATTATGAGGTTGTATCAAGTAATGTTGCTCGTTGGTCAGAACGCCCTGTATAAAGTTTAATAGCCTGATTTAATTTTTCTTAACAATTCCTGTAAGCCTTGATTGATAAGCTGTTTAGCCGCTGGATTTAAAAAGTAAGTTGACAATCTGGTTTAGGTGCAAAATAGTATCAAAAAGACATGCTTGGCGAGAAAAATACACGTATAAAACGTTGTAATTCCCGCACAAACTTGAACTGGGGTTTTGTATAGGGTGTAGCGTGTGAGAGAATAAGTATGAATTCTCTCTTGATAGAAATTTCATTTCTTTAGGGTATATGAATCAACAGACTGTGTTGAATAACGTATTAAACAACTACGCTAAAGCAGTTGAAGTAGGAGCCTATGACAGTAAATTAATGGGTCTGGGTAGCAAGTGCGATAGCGTGCGGCAGTATTGGGAAGACCGTTATACCCGTTACGTTCTTAGCCCTCCTATTCGGCGGTTGCTCGAAAGAACGCGAGCCGATAATCGAGGAATTCGGATTATGGATCTTGGATGTGGTGCAGGCGAAGGGTGGAATATCCTCACAACCTTACCCCGTACAAGTCCAACTTTAGATTCTCAATTCAGTTCACTTTTGGGTGGATCGGATATCGATTTTTATAAAGGGGTTGATATCAGCCCTGCAATGATAGGCAAAGCTGAGAGTATTCACGCTCATCACGACCAAACTAAATTTGTTGTGGCAGACCTTGATGAAGGGCTTCCTATCGAATCTGGGGAAAAACCTTACGATGTTTATTTCTCTTCCTATGGGTCTTTATCTCACCTCTCTGACGACAGCCTCGGCAAGTTAGTTGGAGATATTTGCCAGAATATGGGCGATAGAGCTATTTTTGTAGCTGATTTGCTCGGTCGTTATTCCTACGAATGGCCTTGTTATTGGGGAGAAGTTCAAGGAAAAGCCAGCGACATGCAGACTTATTCTATGTCTTATCTTTATCCCCCAGAGAAAAGAAATACAGAAGATGTAGAGAGATTTCCAATTCGTTACTGGGGTGGAGAAGAACTCGACTGCTTCTTGAGAGTAGTTGCAGAAAAAATGAATGTCAAAGTTGGAGAGTTTCATTTGTGCGATCGCTCTATCTTAGTAGGTCGTCATACAGATACTAGCGAATTCAACCCCCAAGCCTCTCCCCTGAGAAGTGCTATAAACTCTTTACACGCAATCGACATACGCACCGATTTAACCCAATTAATTTTTGACTATCAGCCCCATCCGAAACACCCTCACATCAACCGCTTTTTCCAAAACCTACAAACTGCTTGGAATGCATTGGTATACGGCTGCATAGAAAGTCTAGATATGTGGCGCAATCCTGAAAAATTGCTGATCGAACCACCAATAGAACAACCACCGATTGTTCTAGACAGCATTCGTATTCTGCGCCGTCTGATTAATCAAGCCCCTAACTTACACTTTGATGACCCCCGAGCCAATTTGATTGAACCCCAACTAGCTTATTTACTACGAAACCTAGAATGGAATCTTCAGCAAGGTTTAGGGGCTTCTCATGGTTTATTAGCAATATACGAATTTCGCCGTTAGATCGTAACGACGAAAATAGAATGGCTGTTTGAAATGTTGAAAATAGACTTGAATAACAATCCATAAGAAATTTAGTTTTGTGGATAGTTATTTGCTTCTATATTTCAAAAGCGTCCTTTGATTTCAGGATTCAGTGAATGTTGAATTATCTTAGACAGTTCAATTAAATACTTGGAATTTTTTGTCAGCGATTTGAGTTGACCGATTTTTTCAAAAAACTTGTGAGGAGTTGCAAATGTCAGCAGGGGGCATAATGCCCCTAATGCTTCTTTCTAGCAAATATTTTACTTGATGAGAAATTAACAGAAGATTATATTAATAAATTCCTAATCTAAAGATATACCATAAAATTAGTTTAATTAATCATACGATTGTAACTTTTTTTAATAGCCAGAATTCAATTCCAACTCAAATCCGACTTTAGTTATTTTTGAATAAGATAAAACAAAATTGTCAATTTCAGTAAACACTATGCAGTACAGCCTCTAAGCAAGATAGCAATCCCAAAATTCTGGCGATCGCTATCCTACTATTTAAAAATCATTGCTGCGAACTGCAAACAGTCCGGTTAATTGCTTACATTCCAAACCAGGAAAGAAAGCCTTGCCAAAATGAAATACTTGCTTGTCCTTCAAGCTTCATTTTTTGGCGGATATCTTGAATATTCCAGTTAGTTAATCTGGCGAGAGTTTGTGCTTCTTTTTCAAAACGTTTTCTTAAACTTCTTTTATATTGCCTGCCAGCGCTACAGTCAGTTTTGCCAGTAAAAGCATGTTGTAAAACGTAACGTCCTTGAAAATTGTCGCGATTAGAAGTTTCCTGAAACATCAAGTCTTCAGGAAACTTATTGCGGGTATAGCGGACGTGCAAACGAGTAATGAAAACGTTATTAGAAACTGGACGGCGACGGAAATTAGGAGGTGCGATTTCATTAGAATTATCATTCAGCCAAAATACTCCAGCATCCTTAAGTTCTTCTCTTGATAGTGGATCGGCCGAACAAGGGTCGCAATTACTCATATCCCAAGCGTATTCTAAAAATGCAACCTTTTTATCTTCTTTTGTATATGAAGTTTGGAACATGGATTTGTAAAAGTCACCAAACTCTTCTTTGATATACACCGGAATATTCACATTTGAGGGAATTTTTGCAGTGCGGTAGTTAGTAAGTTCCGCTTGTCCTTTAGGCGAAAGAATATAGGCAATTAAATCTTGTTCTGATGTCGAATTAACCATCCCCAAACGAATCGGTAACATAAACTTAGGAGATTCGTAGGCAATTTGTAGAGGACGAAGTTTCTGATAACCGTTTTCGTCAAACTTTTCTAAGTTAACTTTTGCCACAAAGAACTTCATCTTTTGACGAATATAAGGTCTTAGTAGCTGTTTCGCACCCCTAGGAATTTTGTAACCGTTACCGCGAAGCCATCTTTCTAAACCTCTCGATTCCTTGGCGCTGAGGATAACAATATCGTATTCACCCACATTAAATTGTGCTTCCACCGTCACACCCAAATTGCGGTTACTTCTTTTCATCGCTTGATTTGCTATTGGTGCTGGAGGTGGAGCTGCACTTTCTAATGCTCTGTCATACATAACAGGGGCACAGGGGTCATCATCAAAATATTCGACTAATCGCGGAGCGCTAAAAGCATCCAAACGTTCGATTATTTTAGGTTTACCAACCTGAACTTGTTCTTCCTTTAATACAGTCGGTACGGGTACAACCATAGCAAAATCTTTGACATCGCCTTGATAATCATTCGCCATAGTTAATACAGTGCGATTATCTTTACGAGCGATTACCACCTGAGAAGCTTTGTTATACAGCTTTGAATCTGCCTTAGCAACATAAAAACCACAAAAAGCCAAAGCCGAAGGAGTAAAGCCAATAAGGATTACAAAAGCTAACAATACACAAATTAGTGCGCGAAATATTTTCATAAGAGTTTTTATTTTTTAGTGGTTAGTTGTTAGTTGTTCATTGCTCCACGAAAATCGCGATGCTTTCCAAAGCTGGTCGAATATAACCGTCAGCGGTGCCAGAGCAAATAATGCCCAAAATACTGCTGTGGAAAGATAAAAATTGTTTCGCAGAACAAAGGTTACTAGGGCAATGCAAGCTGCCCAAGTTAATCTTCCAACACGGGAATTGGGGATGGAGCGGGGATCGGTCACCATGAACAATGCAAACAGCAGCAAAGAACCGCTCATCAAACGATGTATGTAAACATCCCAAGTCCAATCCAGCCATAAATTACGTGCAGCCTCTAAGAAGGCGTAAAAACCTAAAAAAGCTGCCGTAGTATCCCAACGTCCGATACGATGCAAAATCATGCCACCCGTACCAACAAACAACAGTCCATACCACCAGTCTTCGCCCCATTGCCCTGGAGAAACCCAAGCATCAGGAGTTAGAACCAATGCAGAAATGATTCCGAAATTTGCTGGATTGAAAAAATGCTTATTTCCGAACTTAAAAACAAATTTACTGGCGATCGCCATTGCAGCAGCAAACAACATCGTTGTGGGATAATCGGCTCGTAGAAGTAAGCTAATTCCCAAAGATGTAATTAAAGGACTGCGAATATTTGTCTTATGCTCAAGATTTTCTTTGACCTTTGCAAACGACCAAAGATTTACGATAAACGTTAAGAGCCATTGCGTAACTAAGCTAGTAGCAATTGCAACTAATATCATCGTCGGTCGCAGCGTCCAATCTCTTGTACCTATACCTAAAACAAGGAACAAAGAAAGATAAACTATTTGATAATCTCGTATATCTTTAAACAACATTACCGGTTCATTCCGGGATTACTCCTAAATTTATCTCAATCTAAACTATAAAAAAGTTATTTGGTTATATGGTTACAGAATTTGTTACAGCAACTATATGAACAATTTGACACTCGAATGCTGCTGCTCGTTCCCAAACGACTGCTGGTAAAACTTTTTAACTAAAATCTAAAATCTAAAATCTAAAATCCAACATCCAAAATCTAAAGTCCTAAATGCAGCTTTATCCCTTATTTCCGCTTATATACCCAGTTCTCAAATCAAGTTTTCCCAAATGTCTTTGGAGAGGTAATCCCAATTCCAAAACTATCGCTCTTACTTTCGATGATGGCCCCCATCCGCAATATACGCCGCAACTACTAAAAGTTTTAGAGCACTATCAAATTCAAGCAAGTTTTTTTTGGCTGGGTGTTTGCGTTGAACGTGCGCCACATATAGCCCAACAAGTTCATTCTCGCGGACATTGGATAGGATTACATGGCTATTCCCATCATAATTTTCCCTTGCTTTCCCCCGAAGAACTCAAGCAAAGTCTAGAAAAAACCCAAACAGCTATTTACAATGCTTGTAATTTATCGCCAGAAAAGGTACGCGATATCCGCCCACCAAACGGCTTATTTACCCCTAGAACTTTACAACTATTTGAGCGGTGGAATTACCGTCCTGTAATGTGGAGTGTTGTTCCTGAAGATTGGGTAAGTCCGGGAATAGCTAAAGTTGTTGACAGAGTCATGAAAAACTTAGAAAACGGGTCTTTGATAGTATTACATGATGGGGTTTGCGGTGGAGAAAATGTAGCACAGATAGCACAAATTATTATCCCAAAGCTATTGGAGCAGGGATATCAATTTACTACTGTCGATACTTTATGGCAATCGGCTATAAGTTAACGATTAACAGTTAAGTAAGTAGGCAGAAAAAAACATACCTATATAACAGAATGTAAATTAGCCTTAAACCCTTACTCCGACTGCCAACTGCCGACTGCCGACTGGCTTGTCCTAATTACAATTTTCAACACCAACCTACTTACCAGCTACAGCTAATTACTCGTTAACAATTACTTCTTCGGCTGCCTCTACTTCCTCTGTTTTGTCTTCGTCAGTGCCTAATAAATTATGAATTTCTTGCAAGGAAGCAGGCTTTGCTGATGCTTCTTGGGGAATATCGCTTTCGCATTCAATCAAGTCTTCCACTTTACAGTTAAGAGCTTTACAAAATTTAATTATTCTTTGAATGTGGTCTGTACCCGTTCTACCACTTTCCCAATTTTGAATCGTACTTTCCGTAACACCTACAAGACGAGACAGTTCTAGCTGGGTTAGACCTGCCTTTTCACGAAGAAAAGCTATTCTTGGTTTTGGTTTTGCTTTCACAATACGGCACTCATGCGCGTCTATAGCCGTACATCCTAGCATCAAAAAAATAGAGCCGCCTAACTTTTTTAACCAAAGACTTGACACCCTTAAGTTCTTTGGTTAAATTGTTTAGGTATAGAGATTCAATTTAAGATATTAACCGTTCGGGGTAAATCTCAGGATTTCTGATCGAAGTTAACTAGTAGCTATTAACTGTTAACTAGTCACTAATTAAAAGTACAAATATTTAGTTCCAAAAAAAAATTCGGATAAATCCGGAATAAGCAAATTGAATTCTGTAGCCCCGTATATCCGACAAGAGAAAAATACAATCTTTAAAAAATCAACAAGGGTTCTTAATAAACACCCGAAGAAACTTTAAAGAATGTACATTCTCTGGGTAAAAACACACAACAGACAACACAACACACAATACAATTACACGAGGTTTATCAAATGTTGAAGAAGTCTTTTGCTTTTGGTTTGTTAGCTGCTGGTTTAATGGTTGCACCTGGTGCTGCTTTTGCTGATGTTCAAAATCAGAATAGCAGTCAAAATACAGTTCAAGAGGGCATAGCAGAACATGGAAGTACTAACGCTCAAAGCTCTGAAACTCTCAATGTACAAGAGCAAATTCAGAAGACTCGCGAACGTGTAAAACGCGGTGGTCATGGTCGTTATGGTCGTTATGGTCGTTACGGTCGTCCTAGCTATTGCGGCAATAACTTCAGCGGACAATCTCAAAATTCTTCTCAAGGAACCCTTCAGAGTGGAGAAGCTTTTGATAATTCTGTGAATGGTCAATCAAACAGCAGTGTTAGCGACCAGAAACAGTCTGCTGCAACTAGCCGTGCTTGCCGGTAATAGTTATTAGTTAAAAGTAAGCATTTAGCAGTTATTAGTGTAATTGTTTATCTGACTTAAGAACTGAGAATGATAAGAAAAGTGGTATTGATTTATCTTTGCAATGCCATTTGAATTCAACAACACAACAACACACACAACACAATTTCAACGAGGTAAATACAATGTTTAAGAAGTCATTTGGTTTCGGTTTATTGGCTGCTGGCTTGATGGTTGCACCTGGTGCTGCTTTCGCTGATGTTCAAACTCAGAATAGTAGTCAGCATACAGTTCAACATGGAACCGCAATTGATGGCAGCGTAAATGCTCAAAGCTCTGAAACTCTTAACGTACAAGAGCAAATTCAAAAGACTCGCGAACGTGTAAAACGCGGTGGTCATGGGCGTTATGGTCGTTACGGTCGCTACGGTCGTCCTAGCTATTGCGGTAGCAAGCACAACACACAGGCACAAAATTCTTCTCAGGGTAGCCATCAAAGCGGTGTAGCTGTAGATTATTCCGATAATGCTCAATCTAACAGCAGCGTTAGCGACCAAAAGCAAGTTGCTTCTAATAGTCGCGCTTGTCGATAAAAGTTATGAGCTATCTGACTAACTCAAAACTATTGTTAATTCAGAATCTGAATTAACAACTGATAGCCGATTGCAGAAAATGGCATTGATTTATCTTTGCAATGCCATTTGAATTCAACAACACACACAACACAATTTCAACGAGGCAAATAAAATGTTTAAGAAGTCATTTGGTTTCGGTTTATTGGCTGCTGGCTTGATGATTGCACCTGGTGCTGCTTTTGCTGATGTTCAAACTCAAAATAGTAGTCAGCATACAGTTCAAGAAGGCATCGCAGAACATGGTAGTGTAAATGCTCAAAGCTCTGAAACTCTTAACGTACAAGAGCAAATTCAAAAGACTCGCGAACGTGTAAAACGCGGTGGTCATGGTCGTTACGGTCGCTACGGTCGTCCTGGCTACTGCGGCAGCAAGCACAACGCACAGGCACAAAATTCTTCTCAAGGTAGCCATCAAAGCGGTGTAGCTGTAGATTATTCCGATAATGCTCAATCTAACAGCAGCGTTAGCGACCAAAAGCAAGTTGCTTCTAATAGTCGCGCTTGTCGTTAATATCTTCGATTGAACTTTCGAGGGCGGTGCCAATTAATTAGAACTGGTATCGCCAGCTTTACTAGTTCTAAATCATACGTAAATTTGAGGTTTTGAATATGTTGAATAGATCTTTGGCTTTTGGCTTATTAGCAGCTGGTTTAATGATTGCTCCGGGTGTAGCGTTTGCTGATTCTCAAAGGCAAAATAATGTGCAAATTAATACTCAATCGGGCACTGCGATCGGCAATGGTGTAAATGCTCAAAGTTCAGAAACCTTGAATATCCAAAATCAAGTAAAATTACGCCAACGTCGAGCTTATAAGCGGTTGGGTTACTGTCCGGGTAAATACAGTACACAGTCACAAATTTCGACTCAAGCATCTACTCAAAATGGTGGTGCTATAGATTATTCTGACAATGCTCAAGCTAGTTCTAGCGTTAGCGAACAAAACCAAGTGGTTGTAAGTACCACTGGTTGCTATCGTTAATAGTCTTGCGGTACGGGCAGGAATGCCCGTACAAAAATACTGCAAAATCTTTCTAAGTACAGCACACAATACACAACACGCAACACTAATAAGGTCTACAACAATGATAAAGAACGTTTTTAGCTTCGGTTTATTAGCTGCTGCTTTTATCGTTGCACCAAGCGCAGCATTTGCAGGACAAGGAGTTGTTCAAGAGTTAAATCAGGAGGCTACCGCAATTGGTTCGGGTAGTAGAGTTATTCAAAATGGCAGACAAATAAGCGTTCAGCGTCAAGAAAGAATAGGTCCTCGCAATCGTAGATGTGGCAAAGATTCGCAGTCACAGAATTCAACTCAACGGATTGACCAAAATGCTGTTGCTGTTAATGGTGGTGTTGTTAGGCAAAATGCCACACAAAGAAATATCCAGCGTCAACTTATTCTAGGTTCTCGCTACTGTTATTAGTGTCTGAGGAAAATATCGGGTGAGGCTATTAGCAGGGGAAGCAAAGGAAATTTTCTCATACAAGAGGTATTAACCATGCCCGTTAAACAAACGATTTCAATCTTTGCATTATCCGTACTAATAGCATTACCGAGTGGAATGGCTCGTGCTGGAAATATTAAAGTTCAAAACGGTAATTCTCAGGTAACAATCAATCGTAACGGTGATATCAAAATTAGACATCTTCGTGGAAGAAGATTTTATCGCCGTCGTCTGAAGCGTGGCTCCGCAATTCGAGTTCCTTCACGCAGCTTCCACCAGCAAACGAATAGGAAAAGAGATAACTGTAGAACTTACCGTAGCATTCGTCAAAGTCGTTCTGGTAAAAATCGCTCTTATGCTCGCACCAGAACAACAACCTGTCAATAATCTTCAAGGATGCAACTATGAAACTAAAATTACTTACTATAAGCTTATTTTCACTAACTTCTGTATCTTCTTTTTTCGTTCCTTTTTCGAGTAATAAAGCATTAGCAGGATGTAATGCTATTGATGTGAATGTTCAAGTAGCAATTGACGATTCACCTAGAGGAAGACAAAGAAATAATGTTAGCCAAGAGTTTGGTGAAAATTGCAAAGGCACTGTTGGTACCACCGCCGTTACTAGATCTACTCAAGTTTGCAAGTCCTCTAAGTGCGAACAAAAACGTAACAACAGGCAACGGGTTGATGGAGATCCAAATCGTCGTACTGGTGTTAATACTAATAATATTGGGATTAAAGTTGATGTCCCGGTACATGTGAAAAAGCCTAATACACCCAAACCTCCTTCTTTTAGAAGATAAAAATTTCTTTCTGCTAAAAATGCTTAATTAAGTTTTATTTAGCCTGGAGTTTATAACTTCAGGCTAATATTTTAATTAAAATAGGAAATGGGGAATAGGAAACAGTAAGTAGTAATTTCTCATTGATAATTGATTATTCAGGAATAACGATGAAGATAATTATTTTGATGATATGTAGTGCGGCTACATTGATTATGCTTCCCGCAGCTTTTGCAAGTAATTTTGTGAATAATGCTAACTATAATCGCATTAGGAATATGAATAGTAATTCCAATAGTTTTACCACGATTATTAGTAATTCTTCCGGCTATCACCGTGGACAAGTTATTTTAAGTGCGGCAAATCTATCACAACCACACATCCTTAAAGTTGAAACTTCAGCGACTCAATTAAGTGGGAAAATAATTGTCAATGAAACAGTGGTTCAGAATCTAAGCAGTAATAAGACTGAAATTGATTTATCTCCTTATTTGAGTTTAGGAGAGCATAAAGTCGAAATATCTGCAAATTATGCTCCTGCACCCTCTTCAATAAAAGTTGAATTTAACGCTCCGAATAGCAGTATTACTAATGAAACTAACGGCAAAGGTGTATTCAATTACCTTTTAGACATTACGGTGCGATAGCTTTCTAGCTTCCCTACACGTATTAACCGTCGTAATGACAATTTCAACTGCGTAAATCCTGTACCAGCTTCACAACGCTCCTAATGCTTATATCAATATAGAAAACGACTTTGGGCTTAACCTTTCGGCTGGGGTAAATACTTTAGATGCTTCTAATGTCACGGTTTATTTTGGTATTATTTTTCAACCGGGACGAACGGAAGACCATAAATTAAGAATATCTCGTTTGCGTAAATAAACGGAAATTATAGAAACTGAAAATAAAATTATGGAGGGTAATTTAGCATTATTGTAAAAGCAAATTGAAGAGGCTTCTATTCATTTAGAATGCTTAAAACAATCTTCTCCAAATTTTGAGAATTATTACTATCGTAGACAACAACAAACTAAATAAATTTAGCAGTCTGAAGTTGATTTTCTAAATTAGCTCGAATGCATAATTCTGTCATAGACCAAACCCAAAATTTATCGGCTGCTTCGGCAAAATCATCATGTTTATGAGTCACAATTGCATCTAATTTTTGATAGCTGGCACAGATAGTTTCAACAGCCGACTCAAAGTCTTTAATAGGTGAATAACGTGCTTGCTGCAAAATATTTTGGTTGACGGAGCAAATTTGCATTTTTTCTTCTAACCAACGAATTACCATTTCAGCAACTTTTTTATTCTGTAAATGACTCAGATAAGTATATATTTTTTGCCACCCTACATCTGTTATATACATCTGAATCCAAGGATTAACTTTATCTAGTAATTCTCGAACATCTGTGACGTTATTACGATTCATTAAAGCTTCTAACACTAAATCGGCATCAACTAAAATCCGAATCACTTTTTATCTCCCAGAGTAAGCGTTATATCTTGCTGTTAATGAGAGTTTTGATTTGATATCTCATTATTACAGAATGAATAGTTGTATATACAAAGTGATTATCTTGTTTTTCTGATTCCGACAAATTATTTAGCAAAAAACCTACTCATGTCTCTGAAATAAGTATTAAAACTAAGCTGTTGACAAAAATAGCATATTGTGAACGTACCAAATAAAACTTTTCTCTGTGACGACAAATAAATCAACTAGTTCCATATTTTTTGGACGAACAATATTAAGAAATTTCAAGATTATTTATTTGTCAAATTTCCAAATAAACAAAGACTTTGCCCTGAAAACATAATTGTTTGCTGACATCCAATTAAGTCGATTTACGTAACAAGCAAATCATTGTTTTTTTCAATATTTAAGCAATATCTATCTACAAGTAGATGATTTATTTTATAAATAAAGAATTTATGATGACTTATTTTTTAGTAGAAGGTAATAAAGCTGTCCGTTGGTTACTGTTACTCCAGCGCGATCGCCAGCAATTTTTCCGGTACCTAAGAAGTAATCGACTCTACCCGCGCCTTTGATTGCGCCACCGGCATCTTGGTCTAAAACATAACGGCTGACAGTACGGTGTTTCATTTCACCATTGTCTGTGGCAAAAGGAAAGTGACCGCGTATCAAGGCTAATGCTCCGGGAGGCATCAAGGCTTTATCTGTAGCAATTGAACGTTCGGCACTTAATCCGACTTGAATAGAACCTTGGGCTGGGGCACCTTTATTTTCCTGGAAAAAGACAAAACTAGGGTCCCTAGGAATATAAACGTCTAATTTTTTGGGGTCTTTTTCAAAGTATTCTAAGATTGTGGGCATGGTAACACCGCTCGATGGTAATTCACCGTCATCAATTAGCGCTTTTCCAATGCTTCGGTAATTATGAGCGACATTTCCAGCAAAACCGACAGTTGTTTGAGTTCCATCGAGGAGCCGAAGTTTAGCAGAACCCTGAATTTGCATCATGTATGGTTCGAGTCGGGATTTAAACCAAAATAGCTCTAAACCCTTTAATTTTCCCTGAGAACCCTGCAAACCGTCAGCACCTTCTAAATCTAAGCGGGTGGGATGTGGTCTTTGCCAATCTTTTAAATCGGGTGGTAAAGCATAGATGGGATAGCGGTATTCTGCTGTTTGCTGCCGACTAGCAATATAAAGTGGCTCGAAATAAGCAGTAAACAAAACTTTTCCTTTGTTGTCATTGCCTACCGATTGATAAAAAACAAACTCTTCGGCAACGGCTTTATTTAATTCTGCTGCGGATTTAGTTTCGAGCAGCAATTGACGAAACCTTTGTAAACTATTGATTATTCTTTCTCTACTGATTCCAGGTACTTGATATTTGTCGTATCTTTTTTTTGCTGAATCGGTTTGTAGATATCGCAAACTATTGTCTATAGAATTGAAAAGAATTTTTCTATCCGATTGTTGACCATTTTCTCCCCATATTTGTTTGTCTAAACAAGAAGTATCTCCTTCACAGCAGGGAAAAGGTGGTTTACTTGTGGCAACTAATACCAATGCTCTTGGCTTTTTTGTAGATACATCTGGTTTTGAAGTATTGACAGACGCTGGTAATTGCCACCGTTTTAATTGACACTCTACCGGTTTAAGTAGTAAACGTCCGAGAGGGCTAATGGTTACTAATACAGCGGCTACAGGCAAAGCAATGGTAATGATGGAAAATGACTTTTTTATTCGCATTTTCAGTTAAGTGTAGAAAACTACAAATTCAAAGTTATTTTAAACGACTGCGATGAAAAATTTTATAGGTAAATATAATACGGTACAGAACAGATAACTGTACCGTATTTATATTTTAGGGTTTGAATGTCTTAGCAATAAAGACTTTCATGCTTTTAATCAGCAACGCCAGTCTAAAAATCAACCCCACGTTTGAGTTCTACTCCGTGGTTGGCATAATGTTTATGACAGTAAACTTCTGAATGAACGCTGGCTAATTCAAAATATTCTGGTTGGTTTTGACAACGCCCAGTAATAATTACTTCGGTATGGCGAGGTTTGCGAAGCAAGGCTTCTACTATTGGCTCTACTGGCAGTAATTCTAAATCTACTGTGGGATTGAGTTCGTCAAGAATAATTGTTTTATACAATCCGGAAGCTATAGCCGTTTTGGCGATTTCCCAACCTCTTTCGGCTTCGATATAATCCAATTCTTGCCGAGAATTACGCCATACTATAGCATCTCCACCGCAGCGTTGATGGTCTACGACTTCGGGATAAGATTGCTGTAATGCGGCAATTGCTTCATCTTCAGTATACCCACTACCGCCTTTAAGCCACTGCATAATTAATACCCGAGTCGAACCGGGGTGATTTATCCCCCTGCCTATGGCTTTTAAAGCTTTACCCAAAGCGCTGGTTGATTTTCCCTTACCCGAACCTGTATAAATTTCAATACCTTCTAAACCCTGTAGTTCGGCTGCCGAGTGGTGTTGGGGCTTCATTTCTGAATGTAAATCTGCTATATCTAATAGCTCTTGGGGGGCACCTCTCCCGGTGGCGATGACTTCTAAATCTTGAGGCTTAGACTTTAAGGTTTTGATGACTTCATCAACCTTGAGCAAACCCAAATCTAATACGGGGTTAATTTCATCCAATACAACAACTGAATATAATCCAGAAGCTATAGCTCCTTTGGCAACATCCCAACCCCTTAGAGCTTCTTGAGTATCGAAAACCGTAATTTCATGTTTGTCAAAGAACTCTGCCCTGCCAGTACGTACTTGATCGATTAAATGAGGAAAACCTCTTTGCAAAGCTGCGATCGCACCATCTTCGTCATAATCTCTTTCTGGTCCTTTTAGAAAGCGTAGCAGCAAAACGCGATTGTAATTATTTGAGTTATTGATACCATTACCAATAGAACGTAAAACTACTCCTAAAGCTGCTTGAGACTTTCCTTTACCAGCGCCGTCATAAACGTGAATTTGACCTTTCAGTCTGGTAGGGCGCAGTTGTGCCGTGCGAATACCGATGCCGTTCCTTGTCATCTGAACCCAAATAGCTGTAATGTGGCTTTCGTTAATTTTGCTCTTGGGCACTGTAGCGGCGTTGTAGCCAGCAACATGATTATTCCACTCAGCGGTTTGAGCATAGCCCAAACCGGAGGGAGTTTTCCCTTTGAACAACTTTTCAAGACAGTGTTTTATCATACCTAAATCCAGGTACCATCAGGAATAAGTATTGTTTTTTATTTATTGGTAAATAATAATTAATTATGAAACTGCTATTTTAGTTCGGATTTTTTAGGCATTAAAACTCTATATTTAGCTTTTAAGCTAAAAAATCGGCTTTTTTATCGATATCGTCTTTTAAGTAGTCTTTAGCGCTAAAAGCATATAATCAGCCTTGCATGTAATAATTGTTTGCCTTTATGCTATTTCATGTATAAAAAATGGTAAAAGATGTTAATTATATTTAAGATTATTTTCTGCTGAGGGGTTTATATTACAAAGGCAGTACTTAAATTTATATCGAGTTTGGTATTAAGCATATGTTTGAGGACTTCGATTTTTCCACACCTTTCCGAGTTTTTCCTTCCGGTGTAATTTTATTCGACTTTTTATTTTTGTTGGTAGCGATTCCGGTGGAAGCATTTATTCTCAATAAAAGATTGAAATTTGATAAAAGAACTAGTTCTTTTTACGCTATTTCAATGAATGTCTTTTCCAACGTTATTGGTTGGGTGATTTTCTTTATTTTGGAGCCAAATAGTTTTTTTGACAGCTACAAATCACAGTTGATTAATTTTTTGCTATACAATCGCCTGGATGGTGAAGTTTATGGCGGTATTGTGCTTGCTGCTTTTACGACCTTTTTTGGCACATTGATGGTTAAGTTTTTATTGCTGAGGCTATTTATTATATCTTTAAGCAATCCAGGTGACAAAAAGCCGGAGCCAGAACCCGAGGATACTATTTTATTACAGCGAAAATCTCGCCGAAGCCATAGAAAAGGCTGGCAAAGTACAAGCTTGTTTACTACTACATTAATTGCTAATTCACTTAGCTACAGCGCAATTACATTGGTTGTATTATTTCGCTTATTCGCAAGAACGCAAAGTGTTTAGCAATAATTGATAATTCACAATCTTCGTATTTAGCTATTGAATAAAAGTAATTTTGAGGAGTAAATATGGGCGTATTGAAGGAGACAGCAGACTTGCTAGGTTTAGCTTTTCTGTTTGAGTTTCTCAAAGATGTTATTGAAAGAGTTAAAAAGTTTTTTATACCACCGAAAGCTTTTTCTTGGCAGACATTAATTTATTTAAGTGTATTTTCTTGGTTAATGTCATATTTAGCTAATGGTGGTATTCAAGACATCATTGCTTTTTTTGGTTGGATGTTTTTAATCGCTGGGACTTCTTGGTATACCACAGATAAACCTCTATATATTCCCGGTACGATTATGCCCGTTGGAGCAGTAATAACAGGAGGTATAGTCAGCATTTTTGCATTTCAGCAGCAAAATGAAGAAATTGTAGCTAGGACGATTATATTTTGGCCTACTATATCTGCTTTAATTACTGCTGTGCCTGAATTCTTTGAAGGAAGCGGTACCGATGTTAAAACTCAGCTACCAAAATTGGAAGACCGCGAAAGTGTTATAGTTCTGATTGGCTGCTGTATGTTGTTAAGTTGCTGGTTAAATCTATACGGGGTTACGGATAGTTGGTTAAATAATTATCCCAGCGCTAAATATCCAGTTTATAGAGACAATTCTCAACGTAATGATTTATTAACGGTATTAGAACCTGAAAATAAAATTCCTCAAAACGGAGTATTAATTCTTGATAAGCTTCAACCAGCTATAGAAACGGCGTTAGATGGAAAATCTTGGTCTAATGTAGAATTATGGTTAAAGAAGGCAAATCAAAGAGTCAGTGACTTAGGCGAAAAAGTTATACAAATTCATTTAGCTCAATTTGAAGAAAAGGAATTCTGGAAAACTCAAGCAAGTGTAGAGAATATTGACCCAAAAGATTATAATTCTGGCTATAAATTAAATTTATTTAGCGTTTGGACTGGCCCAAGCGCGACAAAAAAGGGATATTATCTCAAAAGGTCATGTCAAATTGAACCTATTGCTGAATCTGTTGATACTGTTGGTTCTCAAATTGAAAGAATCACTGTTGCGGAATTGGAATGTTTACCGAAAATATCTTATATCGCAGGGCAACCTCCTCAAAATTAGATTGATTGTAAATTGACAATTGGCAATTGATAAATCATAACTGAGAAGTGAAAATTACCAATTACCGATCCCTATGAATCTCAACAGAGTATTTGCGATCGCCAATAATTCTTTCCGAGAAGTAGTGCGCGATCGCATTTTGTTTATCATCGGCTTCTATGCAGTTATATTAGCCATTGCCGCCAGATTACTACCGCAACTAGCAGCAGCGACTGAAGACAAAATGTTTTTAGATTTAGGTTTAGCAGTTATGAGCGTGCTGAGTCTAATTATTGCTGTATTTGTAAGTACGGGATTAATCAATAAGGAAGTTGAAAAACGCACCATTTTGATGTTGATTTCCAAACCCGTAAGTCGGAATGAATTTATTGTCGGCAAATATTTAGGTTTCTCAATTGTTTTGGCACTGTTAGTAATCGCAATGAGTGCCATATATATAATATTTTTGCAGATAAATAATATTAGTTATTCATTTGGCAGCATTGTAATAAATGCGATTTTTCTAATATTACAGCTATCTTTGGTTAGCGCTATAGCGATTGCATGTAGCGTATTTACAGGTTCAATTTTAGCTACAGCTTTGACATTCGCACTATATTTAATCGGCAATATAACTCAAGATTTACTTAAACTTGCTCGTATTAGCGAAAATCCCGGATTAGAAAGAATTACTCAAGTTTTATATTTACTTCTACCGGATTTATCGCGTTTAGACTTAAAAAACGAAGCCGTATATGGTTTGTCAGCTTTACCGGAACATACAACGCTATTTATCAATGCTAGCTACAGTTTAATTTACATTTCGATGCTTTTAACTATAGCTACTTTTGTTTTTTCGCGAAAAGAATTTTAATATTACTCAGAGTATATAGCGATTTTCTTTTGGATAGAATACAAACTCAACCTCACCCTCGTTCCCTCTCCTTAATCAGGAGGTTGAAAGTGTATTGCACTCAACTGAAAACCGCTATACTACAGCTTTAAATAGGAAAAAACTATAAATTATAGTAAACCCGGTTTGGTAAACAACCGGGTTTATAATTAGTTTCGGGATTTAGGAGCTTGACTAATTTATCTATTGCAGAACTTACGCAATTTTTACAGTGTCCCGTTGGTGCGTGACACTAAAAACATTATTACTACGTTCATAAATAGTCGAAGTGTCACAGCACCCTACAAGATAAATATGCCAGTTGCGTAAGTCCTATATTGATTATTTTTCGACAAACTTACTTAATGCCAAAATAATTTTTATGGCAAGTATTTTAAGCTCGTAACAAAAAGAATAATGCAGTTAATACAATACCAAAGAAGCAAGCAAGTGTTATTATGATGTTTTTCCTGTTAACAGCACTTGATGACTTTGCTTGAGATTCTAATTCTTGTTTTAAAGATGCAACTTCCTGTTTGAAAGATTCAATTTGAATGGTGTTATTGGTAATTTCTTCTTTGAGCGGTGTTACCTGTTTGTGAATAGATTCAATCTGATGAGAGTTGTTAGTAATATTCTCTTTCAGAGATTTTATTTCTTGAGTTGAAGATTCAAGCTGACTCGCATTTGTTGCAATCTCTTCCTTGAAGGGTGCTACTGATTGCTTCAAAAATTCAAATTGACTGATATTGTTTGCAACTTCTTCTTTGAGAGGTGCTACTTCCTGTTTTAGAGATACAAGCTGAGTGGAAGTATTTGCAACTTCTTCTTTAAGCGGTGTGAATTCTTGCTTTAAAGATTCCATCTGAGTGGAAGTATTTGCAACTTCTTCTTTAAGCGGTGTGACTTCTTGCTTTAGAGATGAAAAATTATCTTGTAAAGCAATAATATCGTCTACAAAACCTTCTAAGGAATTCTCTTTTTGGACTTCAGATTCTTTTGCGGTAGATGAATTTTCACTCATGTCTTAATACCTTTGTAGGGAATGGTAATTTTTTTCTATTGCTTAACAATATATTTGCCAAAACTAAACCGCATTTACTATATGTAATGCGGAAGTTTTATTTATGCAAATTGATACGTAATAACCGTCTTTTAACTTTAGTTTAGTGATTTATCGCAATCTGAGGAGTGTTGCAGAAAACCTTTAATTAAGAATATTGTTTTTTGTTAGATACAAAACTTATCGGGAGCATCCCAAATATTTGAAAACATATTTTTTCATTGCTTCACTCCGCTTCGCTACATTCGCAATGACAATTAATATTTTGGTAAATTTACCTTCATTGGGATGCTCCCAACTTATCTACTTAAAAATAAAGCGATTCTTAGTTGAATTTAATACAAAGAAAGAGGTTAGTGCGTTACGGCATTTTTCATTTACTAATAAAAACTACATACTAGCAAGCCGTAACACAACCTGCTTTCTATGATTTTCGGTTATCAGTTATTAATCAGTAAATCAATAATTATCAACTAGCTACTAACTACTAACTACTAACTACTAACTACTAATTCTACATTTCTCTAACAAGCGGCTGATTATCCTTAACTTCGCCAATTAAAACTTTATCTACACAGTTAACGAAGATACCGTTTTCTAACACACCAGGAATATTATTCAACGTTTTTTCTAAGTTATCTGGATCGCTAATATTATCAAATCTAACATCAACTACCATGTTACCTTGGTCGGTAATCACAGGACCTGCTTTTTTAACACCCATGCGGATTTCTGGCTTACCGCCAAGTTTGGTAATTGCTTGCATTGCGGGGGTAATTGCCATTGGGATAATTTCGACGGGAACCGCGAAAGTTTCACCCAAGCTTTTCACTAATTTACCGCTATCTACAACTACGATAAATTGATTTGCTAGGTAGTCTACAACTTTTTCGCGAGTATGTGCCGCACCACCACCTTTAATTAAGTTTTTGGAGGGATCTACTTCATCAGCACCGTCAATAGCTATATCAATATGGTCTATTGCGTCTAAAGTTGTCAAAGGTACCCCATACTGCTTTGCTAAAACTTCTGACTGAAAAGATGTGGGAATACCAACGATATCTTTTAACTCACCAGATTTGAGGCGATCGCCAAGAAATTGAATGGTGAAAGCGGTGGTGGAACCGGTTCCCAATCCGACGATAGAACCGGATTTCACTAAGTTTGCAGCGGCTTTACCAACTTCTTGCTTCATTAACTTTACGGGGTCTGCTGTTGCGGTCATTCCCGAAACTCCTATAATAAAATGCCTTCCTATTAGTACATATTAGGGGTGAAATGACTCCTAACGATAGCTTCCATCAGCTATTCTGATATTTATTTTGAGCAAATTTACTTAAATAGAGAAACTACTAAGTTACTCTTGTTGTCAGTTAGAATTGGTAGAATTTTGATTACAACTATAAATCATGGGTAAATTTATCAACCAGCTTTCATTAATCTTTTTAATACCGGGATTTTCTCTTGCTGCTTATGCTCAACCACAAAACACTGATAAACAGCCATATTTGGTAAAGATGGAAGAAGAGCAGAAGCAAAATTTGCCACTACCTGATTTTAATAATGTAAAAGTTGAAGAGCAACAGCAGCAAAATTCAGCACAATCATCTCAGGCTATCAAAAGAGTAGTTACAGCTAAATTAATGACTAACTTCTCGGATGGCAATTTTTATGCTGACAGATTAATGAGTCGGGCTGAATTAGCCGCAATTATGGTGAAAACCTTTGGACTTGATAAGCGAAATCTTCCCAAAGAAGATGTGGAGGTGGCAGATGTTCCTTCTTCTCATTGGGCTTATCAAGATATTCAAACGGTTTTGAAAACGGGAATTATGAAAGGTTATCGAGGAAACTTATTCTTCCCCAATCAAAGAGTCACTAGAGCAGAAGGTTTAGCGATATTTGCTCAGGCTTATGGTGTATTTCAGTTTTCCGACGATACAGTAAACGAAATTCTTTCTAGATATTCGGATAAAGAATCAATTCCGGGTTGGGCTAAAAGAGCAGTTGCAACGGTTGTCGCTGAAGGTTTTGTTGATAAATCTGTGCCCCAGATTTCTCCTCTCAAACCCATGACTCGCGGCGATATGGCTTATGTATTAAGTCAGTATTTGGAAAGACAGCAGCCACAACCTAATACACCAGTAGTTCCGGGAGGTTCGGTGAATCCGCAGGGGTTTTAAATTGATTGTGAGATAATTGTTTCAATTGTCATTACATCAAATTATTTGAGTATGCGCTTTTAGTTCATCCTCAGTATTTGACCGATATACAGGTGTTAATATTAGGACTTACGCAACCAGCATATTTTACTCGTAGGGGAGGCAAAACGCGGTGAAGTAGTGCGGTCTTGGGGGTGTCCCCCCGAAGTTTGGGGGAAGAATATCTTCCCCCCAACTTCTCTCCATGAGCAACTACTGAACCCGTTCATCGAAGATGTTCCCGAAGGGTAGGGTGTAGATTAACTTCGGGCGTTATTGAGGCAAAAAGCGGTGTAGATGCTCTTCCCGCTTTATTGCCGTACCGTTGCTTGTACACTGACTGCCAACTGAAGGTAATAATAAAGCAATCAGTGTACGGTACCAATGGGGAATTGCGACAATTGCGACAAATCCTGAATATGAAAAAACCGCGTAAAGTTAGTTAGTAATAACGTGTTAGTTAAAATATTTACTATTAGTCTTTTCTAAACTAAGCACCCACCAAGCGATATGAGTAAATTGGGCGCATTCAAACCAAGTGAAGGCGAATGCAAGGTAAATTACTAATACTGCTTCAATGCCACGGTAAGGTGATTTACAAACTTGCCAAAAACAAAATGCGAAAAGTGTTAAGTAAGATATTAAACCGAATATTCCTGTAGATAAAGCAATGTCAAAAATAAAATTGTGTGCTTTAACTGTAGGTAGTTTTGCTGTTGTTATTTGTCCATCTTTATTTAAATAGTCAAAAGTAAAGTCCCCTAAACGAATAACTTTATCTACTGGTTTGCCGTGACGAATGTGAGGATAAACTGTACCAAAACCATTCATACCCCATCCGAGTAAAGGGCGCATAGAAATTCCGCGTATAGCACGTTCCCAAAGCATTTCTCTATCGGATGAAATATATTTGATAAATAAAGTGGTTTTATCAAAGCTGGATTGATTGCTAAATGCAAGCTTACGAGTGTTAGAAGCTGTACCCACAAATAATAAAGATACTAAGCAAACACATACGATAATTTTATTACGATGACGGTTATTAAAACCTGATTGGTAAACCCAATAAATAAAACCAGCTATAAAAGCCATTATTCCCGCACGAGTTTGAGTTAACAAGAGTGCTGGGATAATCAAAGTTAATGCTATGACTGCTTTTCGCTGATTAATAAGTTTCTGTTGCCAAGCAACAAATGTTAAAGCTGTAACTGCTGCTAGTACAAACGATGCATGACCGCGATGAGAATATAATCCTATTGGTTGATGATTCTGAAAAATAGTACTAGCTAATATATTGACTTTAAGTAACTGTCCTGAAGTCGCTGTATAGTCAATACGCCAATTGATTATTTGAGGAAATATACTAAGAGCAAGAATAAAACCGCCAATTATTAAACCTTGTAATTGAGAGCGAAAAAGTTCAGACCTTAATCTTAATAGTAAACTGTTGCTAAGGGTGAAAACTGCTATTAGTAGCCAGTAAAGCAAACCATCACCCATCTGTTCTTGACCTAATAAAGAACGTAGAGGGAAGGGACTTTGTAAGGTTGAAAGTAATCCAATTCCGAGAAATATTTCCCATAATAATCTTTTAGTTTTCCAATCATGGGTGATTTTTGAATTATGTTTTTCTTCCCATAGCATTAATAAGTTAAGTATGCAGATTAGTAAGATAACAAATACTTTAGGTTGAGTCCAAATTTCTCCTCGTATCTTTCCAATTGGGTTAATAAGAACAATACTCAGAGAAAACAGTAATATGTAAACTTTATTCATCAAATATAATATATTTATAAATAATAAAAATTTAATGTTTATTCTTGGTTTCACTTGTTAGCAAAACTTTATTTATAGAGTAGTAACTTGATATCACTGAAAATCTTTATACCCCTCTCAGAAAGCGGAGTATAAAGAAGAAATAAGCTATCTAAAACCTCTATTTATTTTTTTAATTTTAGGAACGTTTCCGAAGAGAGTAAAAAATTCTTGCGCTAATAGCTAACAAACCAAATATAGAAACTGACTCTGGTACGCGCCGACGCTCAGGCTCACTTCCAGGGGCAGAAATGGGACGCATCTTGAAACTACCCCTACGGTCATTAAATGCAAGCTGAATAGGGAAAGCAGTTTCCTCTGTATCTCCAATTAGCGAATCAATATCAGTAATTCTAAAATTAGTGATTCCAGAATCAAACAAGGAAGTAAAGTCTAAGGTATCTCCCGCTCCATATTCGCCAATTACTTCATTTCCTACTTCTACGGTGAAATAATCGTCTTCTCCTTCAGGAAAATTCAGAATTTCAGTGAATCGCGTGTTACCCAGCGCTTGAAATTCAAAACCATAGGTAGTTTCAGGATCGTACCAACGACAGCCAGGAACATTGTTGAATACTTGCCAACTTCCTTCTCTAGCGTCAGGAAGGATAGGATTATTTTGATTTACACCTGCAACTTCTCTACTTACTCCACCACCTCCACTGCTACCAACTTCGTACTCTAACTCATCTTCAGAATCTAATACTTTAATATTGAGTTCATACTTTCCTCCATCTCTCCCACGAATATGAGAACCATCACTACTAGTGGCATAAACATTTAAGTTGATACTACCATCAACCGATACAATACCCGTCAGCCCGGAAGCAAGACCATCTCCTATAGGACTATTATTGTCATCACTATTTGCCAAATAATAATAATCAGTATTGGATGCATCTAGATGATATGCATCTAATAATGTGTCAGGATTGCATACATTTCCAGGTATGTCGTTATCAACATAAGCATAATAGTTGGCACCCGGAGTTAAACCTGAGATTCGGAATTCATCTTCTTCCGAATCGGAATACAGGCTGTCTGAAAAACTGTAAATGCAATCATCATTATTAACGTTAACGGCTTTATTACTTTTAGGTGTTGGACAAACAGGAGGATCTTCATCACGACGATTTGCTGTATTTTTCCAACCCCACTGAACTCCATTATAAATTGTGATTTTTCCAGGGTTATTTTCTGGATCTTTTTGTTCTACTAAATAAAGTTCAGCATTCCAAGTACCGTTTTCAGGAATAATTCTTAACGGTCTGTCTACAAATAACTCATCTTTTGCTGCACCAGCAGCGTCGTAGAATGGCGTTTCTATATGATCTTTACCAGTGTCGATTATATTTATAGGATCGCCGGAACTTGGAAAACCTGAAGATGTTACCCATTGAATCCAATGAAGTGTGTTGTCTCCTGGAGTTGGATCACCCGCTCCAGGGATATAACGTAATTGAAAAGCAGCACCAACAATACCACTTACTCCCACTACATTTTTTCTTGCTATTGGATCATATAGATTACCACCGCAATTTTTAGTGGATAAACCACAAGCATAATAATATTCAATATCAAAACTACCGTTTAAATTTTCACCAATTTCATAACTCCAGCCCAAATTTGAACCATAAGTACTTTCTAACTTTTGTAAAAAACCGGATGTCCCACCCAGAGGTAATTCTTGAACATAAATTGGAGAAAGTTCGGTTTTTCCTTCAATTTCTAAGAATTTATATTTGGCTTGGCGCTTATAAAATGTACTTGCACCAGAACCTACATTAAAAATATCCCAACCAGCACGGCTAGGTGTAAGATTAACAGCAATAGCTGATTGATTTGTGAATCCAATTAGTAATGTAGTTATTAACCCAACTAACGAAGACTCGCGTGATAGCATTTTATATCTCCTTTATAAATTCAGATTTAAAAAAAAATAATTTTTTTATATTCATCAAGTTCAAAACTGATTATGATACAGCTTTATTGTGAAGGTTTGAGAGATTAAATTTTATATATGGTGTAGAAACAATTGTTTTTTCAATCCATTCTAAAGCTATTTTGCTCGTTTGCTCTCTACAATTGTTTGTAGTAAAACTATTATTTTTGATATATACAAATCTAATCAGATATTCACTTAATTGAAAACCAAAAAAAACATAAAATCCACCATCTCCGGTCGCGATTTTTAGTGCTAATTTATTGCTATACCAAAACAGTTTTGCTGTAGGAAAATAGGTGACGTAATCTCCTGGCATCACTAAAGGATAATCAGATTTTGTATGTGATTGAAGCTGTTCGCTAGAACCGGATCTAGTTAATAACTGACCATCTACTCCTATAATCTGGGGGATTAAAGTAGAATAAAAGTCAAAGCGATAAGACTTTTGAGTATTATTAGTAATCTTGATTCCAATTTTGACAGAAGTTTCTGCTTCACTTCCCTTTTCCGGGATTCTTAAAACTTTTTCTGGAACTAAAGTTTCAAATTGAATATCATCTATTTCTATTGCATTGCGGTTACTTTCAAGAGGTTGGACTAAATGAAAGTTTTTAATGGATGTCGGTACTGAACTTATTTGTCTATTTAAGAATCTTTTATTTTTTTGCTTGCGTGATAAAACAAACTGAAGCTGATAATTACCTGGATTGAGCGATTCACATAACCAATATCTCCTATAATTAAATACATTGAAACAATCGCCAGAATAGCCTACAGCTAACAAATTATTTTGCCAAAAGAGTCTTGTATGTACAGAGAATCCTATAGAATCTCTACCTGGTACTGACCAATCATCGTTTGCTCGAAAAAGGCTAGCTAATTTTGAGAAAAAACGGGTCAATATTAATCTGAAATTATTTTCATTTAAAGATGTTGTTGTAACGTTGCTAGTTAATTCATTCGTAACCAAAAATGGTTTTAACACTTGCCCATCTTCTTTCAAAATCTGTGGAATTAATTCTTCTACAGGGTCAAAGTAAAAAGGAAATCGTGAATTATTGGTAATACTAACTCCAATGTCTACAAAATCCTTAGTATTTAATTGCTTTTCTGGAATAGCTAGCACTATTAAGTTGGGCTGCCATATTTCTTTTCTGATGCTATTAAAGTCAAAGGAAGCCATGCCTAAATTCCTCTAAAATTTCCATGTTTTTACATACCGCATATAATTACAACACATGACTTATTGTCATTGTTTACAAAAATATCGGCACAAAGATAGAGATAAAATTAGCTAGAAGGCAAATCTTAATATCAGCAGTCAGCTATCAGAAGTAATATTTAAGCTGGTTTAATTCCGTGTGAGCAAAGGCAAAGTACTTGAAAAGAAATTGCTCGCAAGCCAAACAAATTTTGAAAATCATCATTTTATTCCCTAATAACTTAACTTTAGTGTTGAGCTAAATCTAGAAGTGATTTTTAGCTGACTAAGTACAAGATAGGCGAGTTGATGTTTTTTTTTGCGACCATATAAATACTGAATTATATAGTCTCAATTTTGAATTAGTTATGAACTAAAACCGGCTTATTTCTTGATTGCTGAAGTTATCGTGAATTAGAAACAATTTTGGAAAACCGATGAAGAGGTTGCTTAAATCAACACAGATTTTGTATAAATTTTTTAAAATGCTTTATGTGTAAATTATAAAATTCAGTTAATTTCCCGGTTTCTTGCTCATTTAAAAGGTGCAAAATTATTTTGCTGGGTAATTCACTAAAAATTACTTAAGCTTATTTAGACAAGAATTTTTCAACGCCCAAGCATGACTAACAACTGATTTGGATTTTGAAGACGAAATTAATACAACACCCTCTAAACCCGCTGTGATAGCCAAATTAACGCTTTTATTCGTCAAAATCACTCTTACACCTTCATTTACCGAAAATATAATTCATAATTCGTAATTACCCCTACCAAATATCCTCCCAATCCCCCTCTTCCCTCTCTTCTCCCTCTCCCCCCACTTCCCCCTCTCCCCATCTCCCCACTCCAAATTCCCCCAATTTCCCCATTCCCGTGGGACAATCAATATACAAATAATTGTAGAGAGGAAAACCCAGTAAATATGCACCTGAGTGAAATTACTCATCCAAATCAGTTGCACGGGTTATCGATTCGGCAACTAGAGCAGATTGGCCGTCAAATTCGAGACAAGCATTTACAAACGGTAGCTGCTACCGGCGGACACCTTGGACCTGGGTTGGGTGTTGTAGAGTTAACATTGGGGCTTTACCAAACCCTGGATTTAGATAGAGATAAAGTTATTTGGGATGTGGGGCACCAAGCATATCCTCATAAATTGATTACAGGACGCTATAATCATTTCCACACCTTACGACAGAAGGATGGAGTAGCGGGATATTTAAAGCGCTGCGAAAATAAATTCGACCATTTCGGTGCGGGACATGCTTCTACTAGCATTTCGGCGGGGCTAGGAATGGCGATCGCCCGAGATCGAAAGGGTGAAAATTTTAAAGTTGCTGCTATTATCGGCGATGGCGCATTAACTGGTGGTATGGCTTTGGAAGCTATCAACCATGCCGGACATTTGCCCAATACTAATTTATTAGTTGTCCTCAATGACAACGAAATGTCAATATCTCCTAACGTTGGTGCCATCCCCCGCTATCTAAATAAAATGCGGTTGTCTCCACCGATGCAGTTCATCAAAGATAATTTTGAGGAACAAGTTAAGCAGCTTCCTTTTGTTGGCGGGGATTCTATACCACCCGAACTCGAACGCATCAAAGAAGGAATGAAGCGGTTAGCAGTTCCCAAAGTAGGTGCGGTGTTTGAAGAGCTCGGTTTTACCTATATGGGACCTATTGACGGTCATAATTTAGAAGATTTGATTGCTACTTTTAAGCAAGCACATAAAATTCCGGGACCTGTTTTAGTTCATGTAGCAACTACTAAAGGTAAAGGGTATGATATCGCTGAAAAAGATAAAGTCGGCTATCACGCTCAAAGTCCGTTTAATTTAACAACTGGTAAGGCGATCCCTTCGAGTAAACCAAAGCCGCCGAAGTACTCGAAAGTTTTTGCTCATACTTTAGTCAAACTTGCCGAGCAGAACCCGAAAATAATTGGTATTACTGCTGCAATGGCTACGGGTACTTGTTTGGATAAACTGCAAGCAAAACTACCCGATCAATATATAGATGTAGGAATTGCCGAGCAACATGCTGTAACCTTGGCTGCTGGATTAGCAACTCAAGGGATGCGTCCGGTTGCTGATATTTATTCTACATTTTTGCAACGCGGTTACGACCAAATCGTTCACGATGTTTGCATCCAAAATTTACCCGTTTTCTTCTGTTTAGATAGAGCCGGAATCGTTGGTAATGATGGCCCCACTCACCAGGGAATGTACGATATTGCTTATATGCGCTGCATTCCTAACATTGTGATGATGGCACCCAAAGATGAAGCCGAATTACAGCGAATGACAGTAACCGGAGTTAACTATACTAAAGGTCCCATTGCCATGCGTTTCCCTCGCGGTAACGGTTATGGTGTGCCTTTAATGGAAGAAGGTTGGGAACCTTTAGAAATTGGCAAAGGTGAAATTCTTCGTAACGGTGATGACGTGTTAATGATAGGCTACGGCTCTATGGTTAATTCTACGTTGCAAGCAGCGGAAATTCTCAGCGAACACGGTATTGAAGCCACTGTCATTAACGCTCGTTTCTGCAAACCTTTGGATACGGAACTAATGTTCCCCTTAGCAAAGAAAATAGGACGAGTAGTAACCTTAGAAGAAGGTTGTGTAATGGGTGGTTTTGGTTCGGCGGTTGCAGAAGCTCTAATCGATGCCGATATTTTGGTACCGATTAAGCGTTTCGGCGTACCGGATATTTTAGTGGATCACGCTACACCTGATGAAAGCAAAGCCGAATTAGGTTTAACAAGTCCTCAAATTGCTCAAAGAATTTTAAAGACTTTCTTCAGCAATCAACCATCTGCTGTAGTTTAATTACAATTAGTTGCAAGTGATAGAGGATTGGGCATTGGGGATTGGGGATTGGGGATTGGGCATTGGGAATTGAAAAGTATTTTTTTACCAATTACCAGTTACCAATTACCAGTTACCAGTTACCAATTACCAATTACCCATTCCCTATTACCCATCAACGAGTAATTAAATTCATTTATCACAAAATATGTCGCAAAACAATCCCGTATACCCTGTAATTTGGCATAACGATTTCGTTTATTTAATTGACCAAACTCGTTTACCCGCAGAGTATTCTTATGTAGAAATTCACCGCAGTGAAGATATGGCACAGGCAATTAAAACAATGATTGTTCGCGGTGCCCCGGCAATTGGAGTTGCTGCTGCATACGGCATGTATTTAGGAGCGCGGGAAATTGAAACGAGCGATCGCCATGAGTTCTTAACACGTTTGGAACAAGTGGCTCAAATGTTGCGCGAGACTCGCCCTACAGCAGTAAATTTGTTTTGGGCAATTTCACGAATTCTTAGAACAGCTTATGAATCAATAGGCACTGTCGAAGAAATCAGAAAGACTCTTTTAGAAACTGCTCAAACGATTAACGCTGAAGATTTACAAACTTGTCATAGAATTGGTGACAATGGCTTAAAAGCATTACCAGAAACACCAGAAAAATTAACTTTACTCACTCACTGTAATGCGGGTGCTTTAGCAACTGCGGGCTATGGTACCGCTTTGGGTATAGTGCGTTCGGCTTTCCGAGAAGGACGTTTAGAAACACTTTTTGCTGGGGAAACTCGCCCTAGATTGCAAGGTGCGAAATTAACAGCTTGGGAATGCGTGCAAGAAGGAATTCCCATAACTTTAATTACTGACAGTATGGCTGCACACTGCATGAAACAGAATTTAATTCATGCCGTAGTTGTGGGTGCTGACAGAATTGCTGCTAATGGTGATGCTGCAAATAAAATTGGTACTTACAGTTTGGCGTTGGTAGCTAAAGCTCATAACGTACCTTTCTTTGTTGCAGCACCTTTATCTACAGTTGATTTCTCCTTAGCTGATGGCAGTCAAATTCCGATTGAGGAACGCAATCCAGCCGAGATTTATCAAGTAGGTGAAACTATTCTGACTCCAGAAGGGGTTGATTTTTATAATCCTGCTTTTGATGTTACCCCAGCAGAATTAATTGCAGCCATTATTACCGAAGAAGGTGTGTTTGCACCTGGTGATTTAAAGAAATATCAAAATAAGCAAATGGCTTAGCGATTTATTTAGGTTTGAACTGCATCTACCTTATATCTTTAATTAATTTTTTATCATTTTACGTTTAGCTGCCAACAACTGAAACGAAATCTGTTGGCATCGTAATTACATTTTCTAACGCAGAGGAAGAATGAGGTAAGCGCTGAGATACGCAGAGTTTTTTAGTATATATTTAATAATTATTTTGCAAAAGGAAAAGATATGAAGGGAAAAGTATTAGGTTGTAAAATAAAAGTATAATTTCGGTTATAAACATGAATTTGAAAGAACAGATTATTCAAGAATTAGAACAAATACCAGAATCACAATTAAGCGAGTTGTTAGAAGTTGTACGTATTTTTAAAGACAAATATCAAGATACAGCAGATTGCAGCGAAGTTTGGAAAGCTTACTTAGCATCAAAACGAGAAAGAGAAGAGGTGTACCGTCGTCTTGCAGATTCCTAAATTTATTTCAGTATCCGAAGCAATAGAAATTCATTTAGATCAAATTGCAAGCTTTGGCGGTACTTCTGTTATTAGAGATGAAGGTTTATTAGAGTCGGCTTTAGCTCAACCGCAAGCAACATTTTCCGGAGAGTATTTACACGCAACAATTTACGAAAAAGCTGCTGCTTATCTATACCATATTGCCAAGAGTCATCCTTTTGTTGACGGTAATAAACGGACTGCTTTTGCGGTGATGGATACTTTTTTGAGGATAAATGGCTATATCTTAAATACGGATAATGAAGAAACTTATATTTTAGTATTAAAAGTCGCTGACGGAAGTTTTGCTAAAAAAGAAATTGCTCAATATCTTGAGCAAAATGTAATTAAATATATATGATATTTGAACATATCTAATCGGAGTTACACAAGTTGAATTTAAAGCAATTTATAAACTATAGCTCCTGAATCAGGAAGATTAGTAATTTCTATCAAACCATCTTTACACATTTGATCGAGAGTCTGCTTTACCTGTGCAGTTTCTTTACCAGTTGCAAGAACGCAATCTGAAAGGTTTATCATTCCTCCATTATTCTTAGCTGTTTGCAAAATTTGTATCGTATCCGAGACTTTTCTGTTATTAGTAGTTTTGGATGCATGACTTTTCCTACCGTCAACATTTATGGTAACTTGGGGATTGCCGTTATTATTTAGATTTTGATAACCGTATAGTGCCTGGTATTTTAAGTTTTCTTCATCCACCATATTTGGGATGGTAAACAAATCGATAATTTGTCCTATTCCAAAACAACCAAAAGTGAATAGATAGATAAAACCGCTTATATATCTTTTACAATAAAAACGTTGAGCGCCGAATATACTAAAAACAGATAAAAGCCATAAAATATAGGCTAAACCTTTACTTTTCATATTCAAAATACTGATAAATGTTATATGCTATTTTTACTTAAGTTTTATCGGTATGTGCTTGGGTGTTTACCCTTAAATTTTGCTGTATCAGTAGCGTTTACAGGACTTATATAATAATTTAATCTCTCTTTTACAATACTTGATTGAAATCAAAAATATAAAGTTTGGCTAATTACTTGCTATCTCTTGAAAGCTTCGATAGTTATTTGTGACCAATTAGCAATTACCAATTACCAGCCCTGACTGATATGATAACTTTTTAACCGAGCATTATATAACTTATCTCTTTGCATACAAGTTAATTCATAAATGAAATCGGACTGTTATAGGATTAATTGGCAATGTTATCAGTAAACGAAGCAGAAAATATTATCTTTAACTTAGTTAAACCCTTAAATAATCAAACAGATATAGAAACCGTCAATTTGTTAACAGCTACCGGAAGAGTTTTAGCTTCACCAGTTACTAGTCAAATCGATTTTCCTCACTGGGATAACTCAGCAATGGATGGTTATGCTGTAGTTTATCAAGATGTTCGAGAAGCTAATGAGGAAAAGCCAGCGGTTTTAAAACTTGTTGAGGATATCCCCGCAGGCTATCAACCTCAATCTAACATTCAATCGGGACAGGCTGCGCGGATTTTTACCGGTGCAGTAATGCCAAAAGGTGCCGATACGGTAGTCATGCAAGAAAATACCCGTCGCGAAGATGACAAGGTTTTCATTCTCAAAGCACCAGAATCTCAAGAATTTGTCAGACATCGTGCTGCTTATTACCAAGCGGGAACGGAATTATTGTCCGCAGGAATTCAGCTTAATGCTCCGGAAATAGCAGTTTTAGCTGCCGCTCAATGTACAAAGTTAAACGTTTTTCGTCGTCCCAGTGTAGCTATTTTATCTACTGGTGATGAACTAATAACGCCCGAACAAACTTTACAACCCGGACAAATTGTAGATTCAAATCAGTATGCTTTAGCTGCTTTAGTGAAACAATGCGGCGGTGAACCTTTGATTTTGGGAATTATCAAAGATGATAGAGAAGCAATCAAAAAGGCAATTGAAGAAGCGATCGCCAAAGCTGATATAGTACTTTCTTCCGGTGGTGTGTCGGTAGGAGATTACGATTATGTTGAAAAAATTCTCGAATCTCTCGGTGGAGAAATTAAAGTACGAGCCGTAGCAATGAAACCCGGTAAACCTCTTACCGTAGCAACTTTCAATATTCCTAATGCCCCGATATATTTCGGTTTACCAGGGAATCCAGTTTCAGCTTTGGTTAGTTATTGGCGTTTTGTGCAGCCAGTGATTAAAAAATGTTCCAGCATTGTGGAAGGTTGGCAACCTAAATTTATCAAAGCTCAAACTCGCAATAATTTAAATTCCAACGGTAAACGGGAAACTTATATTTGGGGAAAGTTAAATTTAGTTGATGGGGTTTATCAATTTAGTGCTGCTGCTGGTAGTAAAAGTTCTGGAAATTTGATTAATTTAGCTCAAACTAATGCTTTTGCTGTTTTGGAAGTTGGGAAGAAGTCGGTTAGCACTGGGGAAGAGGTAAAGGTTTTGCAAGTTTGATTTTGACTGTAGTACCAAATTTTTTCCACCAAATAGTTGATTTAGCCAACCACGAAATCTCAGATGTTCTGGTAGCTTTTGTATTTCTATTTACTGAAAACCAATATTAATGTAAAATTTTGGTTCTTTTTTTGTACATACTGTATATTGCGGTTTTTACTTCAGTGCAATACAAATATTACCTCACCCCGCCCTCCGGGTACCCCTCTCCTTAACAAGGCTACGGTGTACACACAAATCTGCCAGGGACTATAAGTCCCCTTCTAATAGCTAAAGTCGTCTAAAGACGACTGAAAAATTATGTACAAAATAAAACATCATAGTTATACCAATTCTGTATGAGGCTGCGCTAAAAGCCCTCACTCTAGAAGAGTGGGGCTAAACAAACGAAGCCCCTCTTCAGGGGCTAAATTAGGCGCATCTTTATAAAGAAATGGTATTAGTCCTATTTATAGGACTTCTGCTATTAGACAGGGACTTGCATTCCCTGGCGAGCAATGCTCTTAACTACTTGTGTGTACACCGTAGCCGATGACTTGGAGAAGGGATGGGGGTGAGGTGACGGAATGTATGGTACTCAACTGAGATTCCCTATATAGCAGTTTTCAGTTGAATAGAATACACGCCTCTACTGGCGGAAGGAGAAGGAAAGAGGTGAGGTTGCGAGTGTATGTGAATCAACTAAAAATCCTTATCCCTGCTGAATTAGGTGATATAACCTACTATTTACTTTTAAAATATAAAGAAAACATAAAACTTTGTTAAGCTACCCTGACTTTAAGAAAAAACAGTTACAATAAATACAGAAATATAATTTTTCGTTCATCTTTGTTTGCAGATAACAATATCTAGATAGTTAAATAGCTTATAAAGACGGAAGTAGGATTTAGAGCCGAAGGAACGCGCCTCGCTTTTAACCTTAGAGATACAAAGAGGCAAGGAATATTATGAAACTTATTTATCGCGGAATTAAGTACGAACACGCTCCTGCAACAGTTGAAGTAACTACCGCAGGAGTTTGTGGAAAATATCGGGGTGCAGAGTGGAAATGTCATTATTCTCAATACACTCCCGTAACTGATAATGCAGTAGAACTAAAGTATCGCGGTGTTAGTTATTATTCTGGGAATCCAGAAAAGGTAGAAGAATTAAAGAAGCGTAAAAAGTTAAATTTTATTTTTGGTAATAGCAATAAAATATCTTTTAGGAATCGAGTTAACGCAAATCAGTTAAATCAAACTCATCAACAAAATTTACTTCGTAATGTGCAGCGTCGTTTAGAAGTTGCCAAACGAAGAGGAGATGAAAACTTGATTCGTATACTACAAGACGAAGTAAATCAGCTATCTAATTAATAATTGAGAACTTTAAAACCCGGCTTTTTCACAAAACCGGGCTTTGATGTGAAATATTGTTGTTAACTGATAATTGTTAACTAATAACTGTTCACTGTTCACTGATTCCGATTTAACCAAATACCTCGAAGCCCAGCAGCTTTGGCTCCTTCGTAATCTTCCTTAAGACTATCGCCAATGTGCCATGCAGCTTCTGGTAAGCAATTGTGTTTTTCCAGGGCGATCGCAAATATTTTTTGGTTGGGTTTGGCTGCACCAGATTGAGTTGCGATAGTTATCGAGCCAAAGTAATCCCTTAATTCTAAAGCTTGTAAAACTGAATAAATTCGGGAATCGAAATTGGATAATATTCCTAATTCGATTCCTTTATTTTGCCAATTATTTAAAGCTTTGAGGACATCGGGATAAACAAACCAAGGATCTCCCGTGCCAAAGTGGATATAGACTTCGCTAAAGAAAGCCGAAAAGTCATCAAATTTATGCAAAACACCGGCTTGCTCAAAAGTGGTTTGAGTTATGCGATGCCACCATGCAAACTCGCGTTGTGGAATATCTTGTGATTGTGCTTTAGGAAAAACTGGGGGTGGTGAAGCTTTAAAACTCTGAAAAAAGGTTTGATTCAAAGTAGCCGGTGATATTTCCACGTCAAATTCTTGTGCAATTTGACTGTAAACATCACCAACACTACCTTTAATACCGAAGAGTGTTCCAACGGCATCTAAAAAAATGACTTTCGGCTGTTTCATCCACCTGTAACTCGGATTTTGGATTTTGGATTTTCGATTCTCAGTTAAGTATGGGGCATAGTTTAGAAGTGAAGAGTGAGGAATTTCTCCCCTTTTCTCCTTCTCTCCCCCTCTTATTGCACCCTACTCCCTATCTTCAAGAAAGTGCCTCTATAATAGGACGAGTTAACCAATTAAAACCAACTTTTAATTTATGTTCTAAAGTTGGTAGACGGTAAAGATAAGCAAGACGACGAGCAACAAATCCGAATGTTCCTTCCATTTTTAAGCCCAAGCCCGTAAGTGTGGCATTATCAACTCCCAATGACATAAATTCACCTAGATGTTGATAGCGGAAGGGAAGTAAAGGACGATTCGTAAGACTAGCCCAAATATTCCAACCGACATAATCGGCTTGTTGAAAAGCAGCTTGTGCAGTTGTCGGTATTTGCTTTCCTTCTGCATCAAAACTTTCTGCTAAGTCTCCTAAAGCGAAGATATCGGGATTATCTACTACCTGTAAAGTCGATGTAGTAGTAACTTGCCCTTGTTTGTTGTGTTTAATGGGAAGTTGCTCAACTAAAGGAGTAACTCGGGTACCTACAGTCCAAATTACCAAATCTACGGGAATTGTATCGACAACACCTTTGTATTCCAGAGAAATACTATCGGCAGCAATAGATTCCACCTTTGTTTCCAAATCAACCCAAACACCGCGTTCATCCAAAGCTTTTTTCGCAGCTTCACGATTGAACTCCGGAGAATTGCGGAGAATTCCATCAGCCATTTCCACTAATCGAAAACGTCCTCTTTCCCCGAGTCTGTCAGATAATTTGCAGGCTAATTCAACACCGCTATAGCCACCACCAACAATTGCAATTCTAATTTTATCTTTATCGGATTCTTCAAGAATCCGCAATTGTTCTTCCAAAGCGTAAGCATCATCAAGGCTGCGGAATGCATGAGCATAAGATGTCGCACCAGGTACCATATCCAAGGGCGTTTCTCCACCCATAGCTAATACTAAACGGTCGTAGGGAATTTCTGGGCCATTTAGTAACTCTACTCGTTTTTCTTCGGTATCAATTCCAGACACCGTTGCTTGATAAAAGCGTATACCAGTATTTTGCAGAAGTTCTTGATAGGTTGGGGCTATTTCCCAACTTTGCATTTCCCCAGTCAGCAGTTCGTAAAGAAGAGGGGAAAACAAAAAGCGGTCATTTTGGTCAACCAGAACAATTTCCGGTTTCTGGGACTCTTCCCAATTAAGTTTAACTAAACGTAAAGCAGTGTAAAGTCCACCAAAGCCACCACCAAGAATGCAGATTCGAGATTTTTGTTCGGTCATCGGTTTAATAGCAAAGCAAGAAGTAAGGGAGTACTTTAAGTGTAATTAGTTGTGCCTATGTTGTGCCATTAATCAACTATTTCGATATTCTCCTTGGTGGAGTTCTTGTTTGAGTAAGCTGTTGTAGAGCCGAATTTGATAAAACTAATGCTTCAAAATATTCCAAATTGAGCTAAAAATATTACTAGCACCTTTATATTAGTTTATGTATTTACCTAAGTTTTGGCTGATACTGTAGTTCAACAAAAATGATTCTGCAAGTAAGTCAGCAGAAAAAATATCACTATGTGAAAAAATGTAAATTTGCTTTAAACCCTTACTCGTACTGCCTACTGCTAACGACCTTTTCTAAGTTACGATTTTCAACGCCAACCTACTTATGCTCTCATATAACCTTTCAAAACAAGTAAATCAAAATAAAAAATAAATTCAGGCATCAAGAAGTGGTTGTATATTTTAATAATGTAAGTGGAAGCTTAACAAGCCAACAAGCGGAAGCGGTGCGTAAAAATTATGTTTGCTTTGGTGTTTTTAAATAAACTTTGAATGAATTACCAAGATTTTCAAATAATAGTTGATAAAAATAACCATATTCGAGCTTCCTCGGAACAAGGTGAAGTTTCGGGTGAATTACGCTGGGAAAAAAATCAAATTAATCTGACTTTACAATTAATTGACTCGGGACAAACAAATAGTGATTTGCTTAAAGCATTAGGAAGTCAACTTTACCAAGCACTTTTTCCCGATAAAATTAATGCTCGATTTCAAGCTACCATAGCAGCCGCACAAGTTAATCAAGAAAGCGTCCGCTTGCGTTTAATCTTTGAATCCCCTGAATTAGCATCTCTTCCTTGGGAATTTCTCTATGAAGAAGATACAAACATCTTTCTAGCAAACAACACTGAAACCGTTCTTTCTCGCTATATTGATGTTCCTCTACAACAACGCGATATCAAAGCGGCTGATTTACCCCTAAAAGTCTTATTAGTTATCTCGACTCCTACTGATTTAGCTGCATTAGATGTGGCTGAAGAGGAGAAACTTATTCGTGAAGCATTAGCAGAGCATATAGATGCTGGAAATATTGAGTTAGATGTATTGCAAGAAGCTACCAGACAAGAGATTCAGCAAAAGTTAAGGGAAAAGCCTTACAATATTTTCCATTTTATCGGTCACGGTGTCTTTGATAATAATCAAGGCTATATCGTGCTTGTAGATAAAGATGGTAAAGCCAAATATATGGATGATGAAAATTTTGCCAATTTCTTTTTAGGTAACAAAAATTTAGGTTTAGTTATTCTCAATTCCTGTCAAGGTGCAGTAGTCGCTTCAAATCAAGCGATGAGAGGTACAGCACCAAATCTTGTTCGTCGTGGAATACCCGCAGTAGTAGCGATGCAATATTCCATTTTCGATAATACAGCTAAACTTTTCGCAGACGAGTTTTATCGCACTCTAGCGCTAGGTTATCCCGTAGATGCAGCTATTCAATCAACACGGAATGCGATCTCTATGGAAGTCGGACTTGATAAGCGGGATTTTGCCACACCAGTGCTTTATATGCGAGCCAAAGATGGAATCATCTTGGATGTTAAAAAAAAAACTGACGAACCTATAATTCCTATAGTTAATAATAATTTTATACAGTCACTGGAATATCCTGATGGTTCTGTACCCCTTGACTCCCCTTTTTATTTAGAAAGGAATGGAATTGAGTCTCTTTGTTCTCAAACCCTAGAGCAACCCGCTTCCTTAATTCGGATTAAAGCACCAAAATTAATGGGCAAAACTTCTTTATTAAGACGAATTATTTCTACCGGAATCAAGCAGAATTATCAAGGAGTGTATTTAGATTTTGGTGGAGTAAATAAAGAAGTAATTACGAATCTAGATAAATTTCTTCGCTGGTTATGTTGCACGGTTTCTTTAGAGCTTGAACTTGACGATAGAGTTGAGAATAACTGGAATACTTCACTTTTAGGCAGCAACGATAACTGCACGGCTTATTTTAAAAAGCACATATTAAAACCAATAAATTCTCCTTTAATACTAGTCTTAGATGAAGTAGATAGATTATTTCCCTATAGTGAAGTTTTAGAAGATTTCTTCGGAATGTTGCGCTCTTGGCATGAAAAAGGCAAAACTGAGGAAATCTGGAAACAATTGCGGTTAGTGTTAGCTCATTCTACAGAAGTTTATATCCCCTTAGATTACCATCAATCACCTTTTAATGCTGGTTTACCTGTTGAATTAGAAGAATTTAATCAGCAGCAGGTAGAAGAATTAGCGACAAAACATGGCATTGATTCCCAGGATAGTATGCTCCCGGAATTAAGGAGAATGGTAGGAGGGCATCCCTATTTGTTGCGTTTAGCAATGTATGATGTAGCGATCGCCAAGACAACCTTGCAAGATTTGTTACAGTCGGCTACAACAGAAGCTGGTATTTATCGCAATCACCTAAGTTATTTATTAGATATATTACGTACAGCACCGGATTTAGTACAAGCTTTGCAACGAGTAGTTAACTCAACTGCGGGAGTAGAGTTAGATTCTATAGAAATTTATAAATTACACAGTTTAGGGCTGGTGATTCGTCAAAATAATCACGTCTTACCCCGCTGTCAATTATATCGCGACTATTTTCGTCGTGTATCTTAAGGAATTGTAACTATGACTACAAGCAATTCTAATTTTTATCAAATAGGTGCCAGCCTGCCAGTTGACGCTCCTAGTTACGTACAGCGACAAGCGGACGAAAAGTTTTATCAAAAATTGAAAGCTGGTAAATTTTGTTATGTGCTCAACTCCCGACAGATGGGTAAATCGAGTTTGCGCGTACAGACTATGCAACGCTTACAAAAACAAGGAACTGTCTGTGCTGCAATTGATTTGACGGGAATTGGCAAGGTAAGTCAAGAACAATGGTATGGGGGAATTGTTTACAATTTATCGGAAAGCTGTCAGTTAGAAGATAAATTCGATTTTGATTGGCAGGAATGGTGGCAACAACATCAAGCTGTTCTTTCACCAGTGCAATGTTTGAGTTTATTTATTCAAAAGGTTTTATTAGATAAGATTCAGCAACCAATAGTTATTTTCGTGGATGAAATTGATAAGGTGCTGAGTCAAGATTTTTCTGCGGATGACTTTTTCGCATTGATTCGCTTCTTCCAGAATCAGCGGGTTGATAATCCGATTTTTCAAAGGTTAACTTTTGCTTTATTAGGCGTAGCAACTCCTAGCGATCTAATTACGGATAAAACCCAAACTCCTTTTAATATTGGGGAAGCAATAGAATTAAATGGTTTTCAAACTGATGAAGTTGAACCCTTAATTAAGGGGTTAGAAGGTAAATTTAATTATCCTCAAAGGGTAATAGAAGAAATATTACATTGGACGGGAGGGCAACCATTTCTGACTCAAAAGCTATGCAAGTTTATGGTTGAGGAATCCGAGAAAAATAATCCCAATTCTGTAAAGGAGGTTGTGAAATCAAGGATTATTGAAAATTGGGAATCCCAAGACGATCCAGAGCATTTACGAACTATCAGGGATAGAATTCTGTCGTCGGAGCAGCGAGCCGGATATTTGTTGGAATTGTACAAGCAAATTCAACTTCATGGAGAGATTGCTGCTAAGAAAAATGTTGAATCAAGTGAATTACGATTATCTGGTTTAGTTGTTCAAAGACAAAATAAGTTAAGGGTTTATAATCGAGTTTATCAACAAGTCTTTAGTCATAATTGGGTTGAAGTTCAGTTAAAGAATTTGCGTCCATATTCGGAAGCTTTTCGTGCTTGGGTTGCTTCTGGATGTACTGATAAATCGCGACTTTTACGAGGAAAAGCTTTAGAAAGTGCAGAAAAATGGGCTAAAGATAAAGATTTAAGCTTTCAAGACAAACAATTTTTAGCAGCTAGTAGAGAGAAAGAGATAGCTTTCAGCAATAAAAAAGCAGAATATAAGAGGGCAGAGGAAGATAGAAGAGCTACAGAAGATAGAAATAAAATATTGAGTGAAGCTAATAAAAAAGCAGTAGAAGATAGAGATAAAATTTTGAGTGAAGCTCAACGCTTTCGTATTAGTTCAATAATTGCATTCTCGGTAGCAGCAATATCATTATTCTTTACAATAATATTAGCTACACAAACTCATACATATATTAAAACAGTAGAAGAATTAACTAAACTTGCAGGAGAACTTGAAAATGAAGGTTCTGATTCTGAAGCGAAAGAATTATTCTCGCTAGCTGGTCAATCTGTTAATATTAAAGACCGTAAGCTGAAACTTGCAATTCTTAATACCGGCATATCTTATGCTTACCAAAAATTTGAAAATAAAGATTTGAAAAAAGCAGAAAATTATCTTAAAAAAATTGAAAATATTAGTAAAGCTCGATGTGATATATCTAAGATAAAAAAATATGATGCTGAATCTCAATTTTGTATCTTATTCTTAAAAGTATCGGGTAATTTTTTCAAAGAAAATAATAAGTCTGAGAAAGCAATCGAACAATATAAATCAGCATTTGATATTCTTAGTGATCTCAAACAAAAACGTAAAAGAGGAAAGACTTTAGTTAAAGTGAGTCCTGTATTTATTTCACAATCAAAAGTCAATATTATATCAAAACAAAAGATAGAAGATCTACACTTAGAATTGATAAGATTAATCTCAGAAAATAACGATAAAAATAGCGATGGATATGAAACGATTAAGACTCAAACCAAGGATTCCTTAGGAGAATATTATCTTGATGAGCTTAATAACTTACTCTTAAATAAAAAATGGCAAGAAGCAGATAAAAGAACACATATGCTTATGCTGTACATTGCTGACAAAGAAATATTTTTAGATACAGAATCTATAAAAACATTTTCCTGCGAAAGCCTTCGATATATTAATTCTTTATGGGAATTTCACTCAAAGCAACACTTTGGTTTGAGCATACAAAAGAAAATCTGGATAGATACAAGAAATCGATTGGCTATTAAAACATGGAAAAACCGCGACGAAGAAAATTTTATTGCGTTTGTAACCAGTATAGGGTGGTATGAAAAAGAAAAAGAAAATTACTTTGCATATAATCAATTAGTAAAAAAAGTAGAAGAAGATTATCAAAAAACATCTGCTGGTATTATGCCAACTTTAGGTTTTTACAGTTGGGTTGTTGATGAGAGCGGAAAAATGGAAAAAGTTAAAAAAGATTATTTATATTTTAAGCGCGATCGTTCTTTTCTTTTTGAGCGGCTTGATAAATGTAATCTTTAGTAAGTTGGGCTTCGTTCCTTAACATAAAATTATTAAGATGTTGTCGGGTTTCGCTGTCGCTCAACCCAACCTACAAATTCTAAAAAAACTCCGCGCTTCCCTCCGCGCTCCTCCGCGTTCAAAAACTCACCCTCCCCTCCAACTTCACCAACATCTTCTTCCCAATCCCCTTCACTCTCTCCAAATCTTCCAAAGAATCAAACCGCTTTTCCCCACGCGCTTTAATAATCCTTTCCGCCAACTTCTTACCCACCCCAGGAAGCCTTACCAATTCTTCCACCGTAGCTGTATTGATATCAACAATTACCTTTTCTGCAAAAGTCGAAGGCGCTTTAATTTCCCCACATTCCTTCTCTTGCTGTTTAACCTTCTTCTCAATCCTTCTAGGTATATCAAATTCAGCATTAACGTAAAGTCTTTCAAACTCCCTTACATAATGAGCCGCTACTTTGGGATTTTCAATTACCAAAACCGTTTCATCATTGCCAATATTTGCAGCTTCCGTCCAATTATGAGAACCAGTAATTACAATCTTTTTATCAATAACAGCATATTTATGATGCAATAAATCACCACTCGTTAATAAGGGAATTCCTATAGTATTAATTGGGTTTTCCCAAGGTTGGTTATTGAGTTCGTATTTACATTTATTACTCAAAGCAAGACCCATCATATCCAAACCTTCGCTGTAGAAACGATAAGCGAAGTCTGGTTCTATAACGGTTCTTATTTTCACATTTTTTTGATGGCTTGTTTCGAGAATATTACTTAAACGCTGGGCTGAAAATACAAACAATGCTGAATCTATAGAATTAACTGCTGATTTTAAGGTTTTACCAATTAATCCATTACTGCTGTGAATCCAAGGTTTTGTAGGGGAAGTGGGAGAAAAACTTACTGTTACCTTATTGTTACCAAAATTTACTTGCTGAAAATCTCGTCGAGGTTTTTGTAAACCGAATTTACTATCAAATTTACCTCCGACTCCATCACCCCACATGATGTTAAATTCGTTTGTAAAAATATCTGCTAATTCAACACTATCGATTTTAATTAAATTATTAACGTTTCCCAAGCTATCGTAATTATCATAATCGCCGTGAATTCCGGACAATGTGAAATTAGCAGAAGTTACAATTACAAAGCGATTATCAATAACGATAAATTTATGATGCATTAAACCGCTACCTTTTGAGCCGTCAGCGGTATCATCAATTAAAGGAATTTTGGCATTTTTGATTATTTTTAAAGCATCTCTTTGATTAATTTCTTCTTGAGAAAGCTTACCGTCTTCGTCAGTATCTGCAAATTTGAGAAATTCCTGATATTTATCTCTTTCCCGTTTGGTTAACTTTGTTAATTCTTGCGGTGTAAAATCACTCCAAGTACGACTATAGTTATTTTCTAGAATTATTCTAACTTTAATTCCCGCTTGCTGTTTTTTAACTAATGCTTGAGCAACCAAAGGTAAACGTAATTCCTGTACCGCAATATCAATTGTAGAATTAGCTTGAGAAATTGCATCAATAATTATTTGTTCTAAATCATCTCCCTTGCGAATTTTTTCGCGGTAAGATTCTCGATATTCAGAAGTTTGTGAATGATTAAAATAAACTTGTATTGATGAATCTTGTGGAAGTGCTTTTATTTGATTATTTGACTTTGATTGCTGACAAGAAGTTAGGGGTAATATCAGTAAAAAGAAATATAGTAATTTTATATATTTTGTTAAAAGTCGAGATGTTGAGAAACCCGGTTTTTTCAAAAAACCGGGTTTCTTTATTTTCACCAATACTTTGAGAGCTTTAAAAAAAAAATTGCACGGTAGTCTGCCCGGAGATACTAGACGAACAAGTTTATTTTTCCCAAAATTGATAAAAATAATTGGTTCTACTGAATAGAAATATGAAAATGTGATTTCACATTGAAAGAGACGTAGCAATACACCCCGTCTCTACATCAAGATAGAATAAAAACCTCACCTTCTCCCTTTGTACACCCCTCTCCTTAACAAGGAGAGGGGAAGGGGGTGAGGTTTCTACATGTATTCCACTCAACCGAAATTCCCTGTCTTAATCCACTTGCACTCGAAACCGAACAAAACCAAAATTATTACCAAGAGTATGGTTAATAGTACCGAGATTACCAATCACTGTACCAGTCGGATTATCTTGATTGGGACAGAAATTATCGGCGGGAAGTTGAGTTCCTGGAGCAAAAAAGCTACCGTTATCGCCATCATTATTATTAGTATTTGCTGTAACTGTATTTGAAAGATTTACAGATATACCGCTACCGGAACCAAAACTATCGGGAACAAAACTAGTTCCTTGAGGAATTGGATCGCAAAATCTGACGTTTTCTACCGGTCGATTTCCATCAGCAAGGAAATACATCGTGTATTCAACTTCATCACCGCTTTGTAAGGGTAATTGCGGACTAATATCAAATACTCCTACCGGTGAAAGTTGAAACCAACCGGGTAAATTATCAATGGGGTCATTAGGATTATCAATAAAGGAATTAAAATCAATTCCGCTGATAGGAAGCCCGTTCCTGAATACATTGGTAATTCTTTTGAGTCCCCGCAAACGTTCTGGATCGGTAGGTACATCGCTTCCTACCTGTACGTCTTCATCAGGGTTTGCTGGGTCGTAACTTACACTTTTTGTGGTGTTGCTAGCGTCTGTATAAGTAGCAGTAGCTGGGTTATTGTAAACACCATTAACGGTATTTTCGTTAATATTGGTTGAAAATGTAACTGCAACACTACCACCACCAGGAATGGTGAAAGTTCCAAAATTAGCTGTGTTGTCTCCATCGGATGGATTGGTAGTGATAGTACGAGTTGCACCTCCGTTTAAAGTAATTATTGGGTCAACCGAAGCATCGTAAGTAAAACCACTAGGTAATGGGTCAGAAATATTAACATTGGTTGCAGCCAATTTATCGGCAGCGTTAGAAACTGTAATCGTATATGTAGCTTGCCCAGGTTTGATAATTGGGCCTGGTGTAGAAGTCGTTTTAGTAATAGTTAATTGTGGTAGCGGACATTCCGCACCGGAACTAGCACCATTAATATTACCAACAGTGGAAGTAGTACCGTTAGAACCAGCGGTTGCCCCAAAAGGTTCCAAAGGGTCGCTTGTCTGACCAGATGCACCACCATTCGCACTGACATTTGCACCTGGGCTGGTGAAGATAACTCCACCACCACCACCACCACCAGGGCCGTGAGGATCGTTGGCTAATGCGTTACCACCACTACCACCATTAGCGGTGACTGTAAGACCTGTAAGGTTATTATTGATAGCGGATACCACTACACTACCACCAGCACCACCGCCACCACCACCATCAGTTCTGGCATCTAGAGCACTACTACCATTAGCGTTGATAGCGCCGCTACCGCTGACGCTACCGGTACGAATCAATGCGATACCGCCACCTGCAGCACCACTACTTGATAAACCATTCGGAAGGTCGCTTCTGTTGTCGTTAGTAGTTCCCGCACCACCACCTCCTCCTAACACCAGGCGATCGCTGCTAGAAGGAAAGCTCGCACCAGCAAAACCACCGATAAACTCCTCCGAACTAAAACTTCTGCCACCTAAACCACCGGCTCCACCGTTTCCACCACCGCCACCACCGGTGTTTTCACCATTAGGGAATCGAAAATCTCCGAGGGGATCGCCGTCTGTACCTCCACCTCCAGCGTTTCCAGGAGCGCCACGACCTGATGCACCGTTGGGATAACCTTCAACTCCAGAGTTTTCTAGACTAGTATTCGTAGAGTTAAACATAAACCTTGGCGTACCGGCAGTACCTTCACCTTTAGAGCCGTTAGTACCTTCAAGTTGAGGTTCATTGGCTTGGAATTGCGATAAACTCCTGAAGTCAGTTTCCAGCAAACCAGGAGCCACATTTCGATCTGCTCCCGTAAGCTGTCGTCCACCACCACCACGGAAACCTCTGCCGCTAATATCTATGGTGGCGCTAGCCAAGTTTAAATTTTCGGCAACATCGTATGCTAAAACACCACCAGTTGAACCATTCCAACGACTTGCTGTCAGCCCTGGTGTAATAGTAGCGTTAGTGTATTGCGGTACGCGAATAACTTGATAAGTTCTTTGTCCTTGAGTACCGAAGGGAGCATTACTATAAGAATTAATTAATCCTCCTCCATTTGCTCCTTGAATTGTTACCGAACCACCAGCTACTGCTGAGGAAGCAACAACGTATTCATAATTACCAGCTGTGAAGTTAGCGTTATTGAGATTGCCGCTAGCACCAGTGGCTGGTGGAGCTACGAAGGATCTAAGAGGAGTTGAACCACCAGGGACACCATCCCCATAAGAATCGGTATTACTCGAATCGATATCGGCTCCCTGCATTTGGATAACCAACAGCAAGTCACCAGCTTGAATTGGTGCCGCACCATTCGGAGTCCCCACGGGAATTGAAGTCGCACCAGCATTTACATTTCCTGCACCGGGATAATAAGTATTGATTACACCAGTTAAATTAATTCCGTCTCCATCTGTACCGGGAGCAGCACATAATAGCGGTGTGGTTTGTGCCGCAACTGGAGAGAAGTTTGCTCCACCGATTAATAGTAAACCTTGATAGCTACAGGTGGTCATTAATAAAGTGAAGCTACGAATAAGATTAGATTTAAATGATTTCATAATTGAAAGTTGGGAATTGGGAATTAGGCATAGGGCATTGGTAATGGGTAATTGGTAATTGGGGAAGAGGTAAAATATAGCTAATAACTCTCAATTATTAATTGCTTACTCTTCACCTTTGACCTTTAACCTCTTACCTTTGACCTTTTAAAGATTCTTGTTGCTGTGGTGGTGCTACTTTTTGTCTGCCGAAACCACCAAATAGTTCGTTTACTTTGAAGCTGACGTTGAGATAGGGACCACCAGCGGAACGATAGCCTGTAAAATCGCGGTCATCTGCACTACCAAAGGCATAACCGACACCAACTCGAAAATCGGGCGTGAGATAATATCCAGCTTCTACGGCTACCCCAAACTCGCTGAAATCTTGAGTTGGTTGACCAATCCAGCGTCCTTCTATGGCTAAATCGGTACGGTAGCCTAATTGATAATTTGCTCTTAGTTGAGCCAGATTTAGGCTGCTGTTGCTTGTAAAATTATTGGCTAAATAACTATTACTATTACGGAAAGCATATTTTCCATAGAATTCCCATCTCCAACTTGGTGCATAAATTGCTTCTGCTGAGAAAAGATGATCGATAGAACCGTTGCCGCTACCGAACAATAAGGTATCGGGTGTTGTTGAAGGATTTTGACGATATTCGTATTTGAGTAAAGCGTTAAATTTATCGCTCTTAGGATCGCGATATGCCAAACCGACGCGCAGATTTGCTGTATCTGCTAATCCATCTAATAGTTGGTTGGCTCCACCAGCTTGTTTGTACCTTACTGCTGCGGTTAATGCAGATGAAATTTTACCGGCTGCTGCTGCGGTAATAACTGTATTGTTGCCTTGGTTGCCATCCCGATATTCAAAGCGAGCGTTGGCGTTGAAGTTGGGATTATCGGTATATGACATGCCCACACTGTAAGTACTTCCCTCAAATAAACCTAAAGAAGAAGCACTTTGTCCGGTGGCATAGGGTTGAGCAAATCTCACACCTGCGGCGGTGTTGCCGAAAATATCGTTTAATACTCTTTCGTAACCTAAATCTATTCTTAATCCAGGTGCGACACGAATACGTTGATTTAATCCTATTGAACCTTGGTCGTTCATACCGTCGATACCTGAGAGAATCGAGTAGCGTCCGCTGATGCTGGTATCTTTAGTAAATTTGTGTTCGACGAGGGTATCTAAGCTGGTGATGTTGTTACCTTGTAATAAGCCACCATCAAAAAATTGATGTGCTAACCGCATTGTGACGCCGGGATAAAGTCTCCAGTCTAAACCTAGGGTTGTACGGTTGGGATAAAGAGGATCGCTATCTTCGAGATTCAATTCGTTTTGAGCGCGGAAATTTATAGATTCGGTTAGAGGTACGTTGAGGCTGGATACTAATTGACTGGCAGTTCCTTCAAATACGTTGTTAACTCTGTCTTCGCGAGAACGATTAACATATTCAAATTTGACATCCGAATCGCCGATTTGTTGCTGAATTCCGGCTCTAACCGTAGTCAACGAGTTATCAACTTGACTTCCCGGTGTCGGTAATGGTTGAGGATTAAATAAATCAAATAATTGAGTTCGTTGTGCGGGAGCAATACCGAAATTTTCTTCATGGTCGTAACCAACCTGAAAACTAGTAGAGTTACCTATATTAGCGGCGATATCGGCACCGTAACGAGTTTGTCCCGGTGCAAAACTCCAGGTCGCATTATTAGCAAAATTTTCCGTTACCGAGCGGTAATAAGCCTTTGATTTAAAGCCGCTACCAATGTTCGCATTTGCTTCTATTCTGTAAGCAGAACCACTGACATCGCCAAAATTTAGAGTATTGTGCTGCGATCGCGCATATTCACCAAGAATAAAACCGGATGCTAAAGGAGCGTAAAAGTCAACTCCGTATAGCTCAAAATCTTGCGCTCCTTGTTCTTCCTTTAAATAACTACCTCCCAAAAATGCCGTTCTATCTGGATTTGCCTTTCCATTTCTCAAGTTATATTGCAGCCTACCTCCATAAAGTTGGCTATCTTCACCAGCTTCATTTTGATAAGTAACTACAATCCGATTTACTAAAGTTGCCTCTAGAGGATTTAATTCGGTAGCGAAAATCGGACGACGGAATAAAATTGTTCCTCTGTCGTAATCGATTTCATAATCAGCACCGCGATATAAAGCTTTACGTTTAATTACCGTACCAGGGCGATTTATTTCCTCTGTTTCAATAAAAATGCTTTCACTACCGGGAATTACCAACCTACGAGAAACAAAATAATAACCGCTAGTTCCATCAGGGGTGATAGTATCTCGTTGAAAACCCTCGATATTATTGGCAAATAATCCCGTAACCTGTAAATTACCTAAATTAAAATTTCCCTTAAAACCGTGCAGTTGTCTGGTTGTCGCAGAATAAAGTTGGGACTGTCTGGCAAATTCTTGGGTATTGTAATCACCCCACATAAAATAATCTGGTTCCGCACCTTTGATATCAGGAGTGCGTTCGATGCGAGCATATACGCTATCTATAGAAGGAGCAGTATTAGTAACCGTTGAATCATCCCCATAGACGGGATATTGTTTTTCACAAGATTGAACTCCACCAAAAAGACGATTGTCACCATTACAATCTTGATTCAAAGGGCGATCGCTGTTATATGCTCCAGTAAATAGCCATTCTCCGACTTTACCAGTAGCAAAAACTGCTGCATCTAAATCTACAGTAGTATCTTTATCGATTTCTTCGGGATTGAGAAAATCGCGGAAACTGCCCCAATAATCGGTACCACCGGCTCCAATTCTTAAATTGATAACCCCTGTTGCTAAGGAAGGGCGTAGATTAGTTACAAATTCGACATAACTAACAGCTTCTGAATCAAATTGAGAAGAATTATTTTTATCGTAAATAGTGGCGGAAAGTTGGCGCACAGATGTTCTTCGCGCCAAACTTTCCAAGACAGCGCTAACTTTAACAGCTTGGGCTTGATTACCCGCTTGCAAACTAGCAGTAAACTCGCCGTTTCTAGCCAAAACTTGAAAACCAGCTGCATCAGGTTTGTAATCTGCACCGATGAATTTACCAGCGTTACTATTTAGAGTAACGATGACATCTTTCTCGATTAATTTACCGTTTTCATCAGTAATATTGCCTCGAAAATCGATATTGGAACGTCCGTCAGCAGGAATTCTCGATTCCCCAACTGGATTAATGGAAATTTTGGCTTTTTGTTCTTGAAAAATGACATTGACGCTAACAGCATTACCACCTTGAGCTTGAGCAGTAATCGTGTTTTCACCTTTGGATAAAGGAACTTTGTACCAAATTGTAGTATGAAGCTCTTGTGATTCATCCTTATGAACGTAACTACTAAGACTTTTATCTATAGGCTTTCCATTTACTTCTATATTAATATCGGCGCTAGGGTGATGCTGAATTGATATATTAGTAGTCCCTTTATTAGTAATACCAGCTTGAGGAGTAATTATACTAACTTGATTATTAATAGATAAGGGAGCCGAAGCATTTTGTTTTTGTTGCTTCTTTTCTTCAATATTTAGATTATTTAATTTATTTTCAGTCTCAGATATTTTCTTATTTACAATAGCTGAGTCGTCTTCTTTCGCAACAGAAAAATCTTGAATGATGACTTTTTCTAAACTTAAATTTTCAGTTTGACTTTCTGATGATGAAAATAATATGTGATTGTCATTTTCTACTAAATTTAATTGTGGTAAACCTGGGTTACTTACCGCTTTATCATTAATAACTATACTTTGTGCCGATACGCTAACTGTAGGAAATACTATCATTGCGCTACAAGCAGTAAATATAAAATATCTTTTGTTTAAACTTAAATTTTTCATCTGATTAACGTCCCCCCTTTGAAGACTTTGGTGCAAATATTTTCTTCGCACCAGCTTTTTGCTCTCCAAAAGCTGGAGTGACGGCAAAATTAATTCTCGCCATACTTCCAGGTGCTAAACGTACCAAGCGAGATTGACTATTGTTTTTGATTTTGTAAAGATTGGGAGCTTGAATGTAACCTGGTAAACTTGTGTAATCCAAAGTTGCAGTACGATTACCCGAAATCACGTTAGCAACCGAATACATTCCATTCGCATCAGTAATAATGCGGTTGCCATCATCCATAAAAATTACTGCATTCGGGACTCCTGGTTCTCCCCGTTGCTGTTCCCCATCAAAATTTTTATCAACAAAAACACGTCCAATTAAAGTCGCGCAATCAGAAAGAATACCGGGGCGAATTCTTAATAAATGGCTTGCTGTATTACTTGTGAGAGTTGCAGTTGTAGCCACAGCCAAATTTCTTCCACTGCCTCTCATCCCATCGGGTGTAACCGTTACAGCGTAAACTACACTCAAAGTTCCTTGAGGTGGAATGCTACCAGCATAATTAATTGCAACCGTGCGATTTTGGGCTGGAGTGGTTGACACTTCAACTTCGGATGTCGTACTTCCATCAGTTAAAGAACCTTGTACGGATTTTTCAGCTAACCTCAAACCTAAAGGAAGGGTATCGTTAAGAGTTAAATTGCTAGCCGATACTGCACCAGTATTGCGAATCGCAACCCGGTAAATTACTGTATCTCCAGGCTCTGCGGCACTTTTATTAGCAGTTTTAGTTATTTGTAAATCTGCTTCTCCCGCTCTAAAAGTTGTATTATTAGTGTTAAAAGAGCCGATATTGTCACCCCCAAACACTGCTGTATTATTAATCTCATCGGCAGTGACGGGCATAGCTTCCAAGACGATAATTCCAGGAAGCAATAATGACAGCAGAAGTTTAGTAAACTTCCACGTCTTTATTTTTAATCTCATATTTAATTAGGAATTCTTAAGTTGGGAAGGTTTTTACGTTTACAAATTATTGCCGAATCATGAAAAAATTCCCTGAAATAAAAAAAAGATGCTTTCCTGTCTGTGGTAATTAAATAAAATGCCACAATTTCAGCTTTACTTTCCGGCTTTAATATCACAATAAAGCCGCATAGACGATTTCTTTCACTTGATTTCAATACATCGTGACAAACCCTCGCCTCATCTCCGGCAAACCTCAGCAAAAAGCATCGGAGAGAGGAAAAAAGGTAAGATTTATCTGTATTTTATTCAATTGAAAACCTGATAGTGTTTTTCTACGGTAAATGCTTTATCAACTTTTTTAGGTAGATGCAGAGATTACCTAAACGTTCACGAACCCTTTTCGTTTGAAACTAAATATAACAAGTTATAAATATAGCGGAAACAGGTTTTATACGGAGATATATATTAAAAATCAATTATTGTGGTGATATGAATTCAGTAATAAAGCGTAAATTAAGCAATCGGGACTTTCAGATTAAAGATATTTTATAGTTAAATATTTTGTTCTCATGAATAAAAATAGATTCTGGGAAATAGGGAACAAAGAGATCCACTCATTTACTAAACATCAAATTGCTTATATGACCTAAATTGTCCGTTCGGTTTGAACTTAATACCACTCGATTGCGCTCCTTTCTCAGCGCTTGGTTGCCAAGATAAATCAAGCCGATCGATTCGACTTCGGCACTGGTTAACATATTGGTAACTCCTAAGCTAACCGTAATTACTTCTGATGGCAAACCACCTATATCCGAATATTGACTGCTAATTGCCAAATCCTCAATTATTATAAAAGTAATTAGATATACCCTTATTATCTCTATATGTAATAATTAATTGGAGCTATTTGCTAAGTATAAATTTGGATTCAAAAGTAAATAGGGCTTGCTGAAAAAGTAATAAAAAAGTGAGATGGAGGTTTATTAATTATTCAAGGAAGGGCTAAAAATAAGTTTTTGTTTATTAAAACCAAAAAAGCTATAATAATTTTTAATGCCAGGTCGTGAAAAAGGCAGATTCCTGAAAAATAGGCATAAAAAAGCTCTCAATAAACGTGAGATATAAGTAGAAAGATTCATTACTAAAAAAGTAATTGCGATTGCAGTTTTAGAGGTATGAGAAAGTTTAGTCATCACGCAATTAAGGCTAAATCTTCTCTTCCCTTGTCCAAATTTACCTTCAATAGAACTACGAATCTTCTCATCATGAGCAGCTTGTTTCTTCTTCTCTTTACTAATATTGGCAGGTGGTCTTCCCAAAGGCGGCCCACTAATTCTAATACCTCTTTCTTTACACCAAGCTCGATTTTTTTGTGTACGATAAATTTTGTCAATATGAACCGATTCAGGGTAGTAACCAGTGTATTTTTTAAATGATTCTATTTGTATTTTTAAATCTGTTGATTCATTAAAATTATTCCAACTAATACGGTCTAAAAATATATATCCGTCAAAATAGCTAGCTGATAACTTTGCTCCAAACTCTACTGTTTTACCAGCTTTTCCGCGAAGAATTGGACGTACATGTGGTTGATTTAAACTTACAATGCGGTTATCTATACTTTTCTTTTTATTTTCATATAGCCATAGTTGCTGACGATAAATTTCGCTAATTACTAGCAATATTTTATATTGCCTAATACTTAATTTAGATAGATTTGCTCCAATATAAACTAGCTGTTTAATGTGAGAGATATTTCTTTTAATATACTGAAGTTGTTTTTTTACTGCTTTTCTTCTTTCTTTTTGAAATGGACGACGTTTTTTAGCAACTTTTAAGTAATTTTTTCGTGCAAGTTTACGATAAGTTCTTGGTTTTTTATCTAGTTGATTTTTAACTTGCTCATATAGAAAATCTATGATTTTTTCGGTATGCTTTCTTGCTTGATTCAATAGCCCTAAGTCTGTGGGGTAACTAATATCACTAGGCGCACAAGTTGCATCTAATATTAATTTCCCCCTATTCGTTGGTTCATTTAATTCTTTTTTTTTATTGGTGCAGAAGAATCTTCTAACATCTTCTTTACCATTGTTTGATTAATTTTATTGACTAGCTCTACCCCTATTCTTTGACGAAAGTGAACTAACATTGACGCATCAAATGGAGTATCCTGACTATAGGATGACATTCCTATAAAATACTGTAGATAAGGATTTTCCTTAATTTGTTCTACTGTCTCTCTATCACTTATCCCCAGTTTCTCTTTAATAATTAACGCTCCTAGGGCCATACGAAAAGATTTAGCTGGTGCCCCTACTTCTTCGGAAAAAATTGAAGCATACTCGTCTTCAAACTCTAACCAAGGTATCAATGAAGCCATAATTACCCAACGATTATCTTCAGATAACTTCCCCTCAAAAGGAAGTTCAAAGTTTTCTGATAAGACTTGAGATTGCTCCTCTTTACGGTACATAAGTACTAAACAAGCACAGTGTGCTACTCATGGTAATGCAAGGGTTTTGAGTCATTCTAGACCAATTTCAAACACCTGAATATATTCCTCTGGTCTGAAAATGTATGCTGCACAACATTTTCGTGTTAATTCAGCAAGCCCTAAATATTTTCCGATAAAGGTTGTTGAAAATAATGTTTAATAGCTTACATTAAATTACCTTCTGCGTGTATACACATACTTTTTAATAATAAAATATTACATATTTATCGTTACAAATTGAATTAAAAAACTAAGCTAATAAATGATAATAATTTAGAAATTGAACCAACAAAAAAAACTTAATAATATCAGGGGTCTAGCCCCCTGACATTAATTGTTGTGTTGTAATTTATAAATGATTAAGAGCATATGCAATTTATTTGGAGCAAATCATTAATTCATTAACCGATGAACCTAGATGCTTAATCCTATTAAAAAAACTTGTTAATCTATAAAAACTTACTTTGAGACTACTAAAAACCAAAATCATTTTAAATTTAAGTATTGTAATTCAATAAATATACAATTAAATTGTCATTATTTGTTACATGCCTTCAGTGATTTTACAAAAGAGAAGTATAAATTTTTGAGAAACATGATTTTTCGCCTTAATTTAAGATTAGCGAATAATTGTAAAAATTTTTATGGCTTTTGTATATGTAATTCTGCAAGCAGATAGCAGTGCTTGTATAAAATAAAAATTGAATTAAAATAATGCTTTACTTAATTGATTATTAATTTTTTAAATATAAAACAGTAAAAATATTATGAATTTTGTATAAAGATTACAGAAAATGATGAATTGATATCGCAATACAAATATAAACTTTATATTATAAAGATTTTTTTAGTGTTCCCTCTGACTCAATAAAGCATATTTTATTATTTGTGAGCAAAATTGAAGACAATGGATAAGAAACAAGTTGAAGAAGTTATTAAAGCAATTCTAGCTCGAAAATATTCCTGGGCTTGTGTTTTAATACTGCGTTTTCATGGATACGATCCTGTTGATTATATACCTTATCGTACTTACATACGGTTACTTAAAGAAAATTATCTAGTAGAGACCAAAGCTACAAAAGATACTCCAAAAAAAGCAGTAGCTATGCGGTCTTTCCAAGCGAATGAAATGCAGTTCATCAAGCAAGAAAAGGGTTAATAACTGTTCGTATAATAAACAAATACTTAGTTAAAGCTTCTGTTAATATAAGTTAATTTGTTTATCAGCCAAATTTGTTGGTGATAAGTTGATGAGCAGCCGTCATTGTATAAGAATAAATTGTCAATTATTGTAGTGCAAAGAGCAGTGCCTTGTGGTGAGTCGAGTTGGAGGTGTCGGTATCCGTCCCCCAGAAAGCCCGTTTGCTGAGCGTGCGATAGCTTGGAGTTTGCCTCCTCTTTATCGCACTGTCGGGCATTTTGCCCGCTTCTGATATACAAATTCAACCAGCAACAGTTTAGAAAACAATTTATTTTACAAGTAAATTTACTTGTGTTAATGCTAGCAATATTTTTTACTCATCGGTTTATATCTTAGCTTTAGCTTGCTGCAAAATATTGATGTCAAATTATAAATTTAAACAGAGCTATACTTCATCGAAGAGTTTGTACTGGTTATAGGATAAAGAAATTGTGTACAAAAGTAGCTAAACATGAGTATTTGAGTCAAAGAGCTTAAATATACAAATCTTTGGTTCGATCGCGAGTGTTCAACCCACTTTTTTTAGCGAACTTATCAATAGTTACATCATCTGATAGTATTAATTCAGTTCTGGTTTAATTTGCCCGTCTAAATGCATTCCGAATATGACTTCCACTTCTGAGACTTCGACAAGGAAGTTTCCAGTTCAATCTATAGCAGCCAAGGTTTTTCACTGGAATAATATTATAAGTGTGTTCGTCATGCTTACCAGCGGATTGCAAATTTACAACGCCAATCCAGTTTTCGGTGGACGCTCGTCTTTACATATTCCACCTATATTTACATTAGGGGGCTGGCTTGCAGGAGGTAGACATTGGCATTTTGCTGCAATGTGGCTGTTTTCGCTTAATCTTTTGTGGTATGGAATTTACGTTTTAATTACCCGTAGATGGTTGCACCGTTTTGCTAGTAGTAAAGATTTGAAAGCCCTCCATAAAACCAAAAATTCTCGACGTTTGATTTATGCTTGGCATCGTATAGTATACACAAGTATTATTCCTATTTTGTTGCTAGCCTTATTCTCTGGGATAGGAATGTATAAACCGGCTCAATTTTCTTGGATAGTCAGCTTATTTGGTAGTTGGCAAGCATTACGGATTGTTCACTTTTCCTCAGTACCATTAGTGATTTTGTTCGCGACTTTTCACTCTTGGTTGGGAATGAAAGCAGGTGGCTCCGAACTTACTGAATCGATGTTCTGGTAATTCGTCAAAAAGTTGCGATCGCAGTCTTAACTATTTGCTTTCCCAATCCCAGTACTGATTTTAATCTGAAGCAAAATCAATTTGCCTAGGGTTATTAATAGGAAAAAGGCTGTATTTCTGGATGCTAGTTTATTTTTCATTCCCCATCCCCATTAATTCCTAGCTTTTAACTTAGGATAAGCAATTCGCTTGTGATGGAATTGTTGCCATACTGTGACGAAGATTTCGGCTATTTTTGACATTTCTTGACGTGTTAAGCCCGAATCTAAGAGTTGATTATCTTTCCATCTAGCCCGTAGAATATTATTGACCATATTCAAAGCTTTTTCTGGTGTTGCATCTCGTAGCGATCGCAATGCTGCCTCACAAGAATCGGCTAACATAACAATTGCAGTTTCCCGCGATTGAGGAGTTGGTCCTTCATAACGGAAGTCTTCTTCTTTTATCTGTAATGTTGGATCGCCCTTAGCTAATTCCTGGGCTTGGTGATAAAAATAGGCAATTTGCATTGTCCCTTGATGTTCTGGAATAAATGCCTGTATAGCCGTAGGTAAACTATGCTTTCTCGCCATAGCCAATCCGGCACTAACGTGCTTCTTAATAATATCGGCACTTATCCAGGGATCGTTAATTTCGGTGTCATGTTTATTGGGACCCCCCATTTGATTTTCGATAAATCCCATCGGGTCATGCATTTTACCGACATCATGGTACAATGTTCCAGCTCTTACCAATTCAACATTGCATTTAAGCTCTTTGGCAGCAGCTTCAGCAAGAGTGGCAACAAACAGTGTATGCTGAAATGTACCGGGAGCTTCTGTAGCAAGACGTTTGAGCAGCGGACGATTAGGCGAAGCCAGTTCTGCTAATCTAATGGGAGTGACTAAATCGAACAACTTTTCTAAGTAAGGACTTAGTCCCAAAGCAACAATACTCCAACCTAAGCCCGACAGTGCTAGGAGTCCTGCTTCTTGAAATACTAAATAGGAAGTCGAAGTGAATGCAGTACCCAGTAATACTTTTAACAATAAGTAAGTGCCGCCTTCTGTTAAAGAAATTCCAAATCCTAATACAGCTAATTCTTCACGAGAACGCAGTCGTTGTGCCATGCAACTACCAAGTATTCCTCCAGCAGCACCAGCTATGATCGCTGTTTTTCCGACTTCTAAGCTCATGGGTAACAGTAATGTTAGCAGCAACCCGATAACAGTAATACCCAAAGTCGGACCGTAAAAACTGCCTAAAAGTAAACCGACTGCACTCCATGTTGTAAAAGGTACACCTACAACCAATAAAGATGGACAAGATAAAGTCAGTAGTAATACTAATAATCTGTCGCTTTGCCGCAGTCGATTTCTCAAACGCTTTTCTACCAAAGCATAAATGCCTATGGCTGCTGCAACAGCACTACCCAAATAAGTTAAACCCAGCCAATTAATTTCCCGGCGAATTAAATTGTAATTTTCTAATACTGCTAAATTCCATTCTGTAATATTCTGCCCTTTTCGGACAATTAGCTCGCCTTTTTTAACCGTTATCATTACAGGCTTTATTTTCGCTGCTTCTTGGGAAGCCTGTAACTCTGTTTGCTGTTTGTCTTTCTTTAGATTCGGTCTTAAAACACTTGATAACAATTTAGTTGCCCAAGGTTGAGTATCTTTAGGCACTAATGATTCTGATTTTTGTAAATGTAAATTAATTACATATTTTAAATTATCAGTAGGTAATCCAGGATGAATACCCTGAGCTAGGATTAGTTGAGCGCTTTGGGCTATACCCATTTGAATTTTTGACCATTCTTCATCGCTGAAATTTAGTATGGTGGTGTCTTCATATACTTTTTCGGCTAAATCTGAAAGGTTAAGTTCTGCAAGTTTTTCTTTAGCTAGAGCATAAAGTTCTCTTTTTTCTTCTATCTTCTTGATTAGCGATCGCAAATTCGCCGTCGAAGTTTTGTCACGGTATAGCCGTAATTGATTTAATGCCTGCTTAAAATCAGGGTTTTGAGTAATCGTATCAATAGTTTGAGTATCTGTAACGGCAGCACCGGTAGTATTAGCTACAACGACAGGTAATGGTTTTTGACTTCTAGCAATATTTTGATTGGGGTTTTCCAAAGAAATCTTGAGTTGTTCCCACTCTTTTTCGGGAACCGAACGTACATAATCTTGTGTAGAAGTACGTAATATTTCAGTGTCATAAAATGGAAAATCACCAGCAGTTTTGCGAATTTCATTTCCTTGCCGCAGCAATTGCTCTAAATTCTGCTCAACTGTTTCGTTAATTTGCTTATCTACCATAAACCATTGCCGAGAATTGTCTCTAGCAGATTCGCGTTCCAATTCTGTTTGCTGTTTATCTTCTATAGTCGCAGTATAGGGAGCAACAATTGTTTCGCGAGCAGCAGCTCCTTCTTGCAACTGAGGCTGACTGTATAATTTATGCCCCATTACTCCTGTAATGGTAATTAAAGCGATCGCAAACACAACGGAAGAATGCTGAGGAATCAGTCCCCAACAAGTTGCGTAAATACCACATTTACCTTTAGCCGACTTTACCATTGGACTGGAGCAGAAGGGTTTTTGAGATAGATTTTTATCACCTGTTTTAGATACATACAAGCGACGTAATGCTTTGTATCGTCGTCCCCAGGTAGCTTTTACTTGAGTCAAGGACTTTAAAAATGGTTGCGTTTTCATTGCCTATGACCGCAGTTGCCTATAAGAATGGTTGAATTCCAGACAATTCGGAACAGAAGTTTTAAGCTTCAAAGCTGCCATCATAGTTATTTACCATTTAGTGAAAATCCTGGGTTTACTCCGTACTAAGTATAGTGATTTAGCCAAAAAAGCGATTACTATCTTAATTGTGTAAACTTGCAGGGAGTGGGCGCAGAGTAGTAGCCGATAATAAATACAGTTAACGCAAACGGATAATATGTGGGGCTGCAATTGCCTCCAAAGGGGGAATTAAATTTGATTTACCAACCTCCTGTAATTCTAAAACTTGTGGTAAAACATCATATGTCCCCGACCATACGGCTACAAATGCATCAGCTAATTTTACCACTTGAGAAAAGCTAGTTAATCCCCATTGTGCTAATTTTGCCTCATCTAACCCTAAGTGCCAAGTTACAGGTATACCAGTCATGCTGTTATAAGCCCCCGAAATTATACCGGCAATAGCACCAGAAACTCTTGAATTTTGTTGGTTTTCAACCGCACGCAAACAGGTAAGACGAAAATCTTCTTTAGTAGTTACAAAGCAATAAAAAGCTATAGCGATGATATTGCTTATACTATTTTCTTTATCCAAGCAATTTTGTAATTCAGAATATCCAGCATTTTTAATTATTATATTATTGACTTGTTGAAGTAATTTTGGTATTCCAGTTTTAGTTTCACCGATGAATGAAGTAATTTCTGAAACTATTGTGTCGGTGTTGATTTTATCGTTTAAAGATTGAGCTATCAGATAACATACAGTCAATATTCCATCTCTATCCAAGGGATGATTGTGAGTTTTGATAGCTAATAGTAAGTTTTTTCGTAAAACAGAACGATCTTCATGAAAAAACAATGCTATGGGTAAAGTCGCCCAAATCAAGTTCAAAAATATAAAATCTGCTGCAATTTCTTTGTTAGAGAGCGAGGGCACAAGACGATCCCAGTCTTCTAAATCAAAGCCACCTTGTGCAATTAAGCTTTGCATACCTTGTACTGCTAAAGAACAGTTAAATGATTCTGCAAGTCCTACATTGCCTAAAGTTTGCCCTACCATACCTCCTATCAAAGTACCCCGAATTCTATTTGTAAGTGAATAGCGCATACAGTTAATTAAAACCGATTTAAATATTCCATAATGTTATAACTACCAGTTGCACCAACACGAATTCTGGATAAGATAATTTTTTTTGATAAATTCTACCTTTGGAGAGATAGACTCCACAAAAAAACTAATACTATTTGCTGTCAATTAATTAAATAAATTAAATATTACTGTATAATTCAAGATTTCCTGAGGTGATACACTAAAGCTTGCAATCCTAAAAGATAGCTTTTCGCGCCAAAGCCGCTAATTTGACCAATCGCTACTGGTGCTATATATGAATGATGTCTGAAATCTTCTCTACGATATATATTGCTCAAATGTACTTCTACCGTAGGTAAATTAACGCTCTTCAGAGCATCTCGCAATGCTACACTCGTATGGGTATAAGCTCCGGCATTGATAATAATGCCTTGGTAATTGAAAAATGCGTCATGAATAGCATCTATTAAGATGCCTTCATGATTGGACTGCACGGCAGATACTTTGACTGATAGAGAACGACCTTCTTCTACTAGCAGACGATTAATATCATTCAAGGTAAGGGAACCATAAATTTCCGGTTCTCGTTGTCCCAGTAAATTCAGATTCGGTCCGTGCAGTACTAAAATGCTTATAGAAGGTTCGATTCCTTCCTTAGCATTCCAACTATCTACCACGGCGAGAACGCCCATCTACGGGAATAGGAATTAATTCAGCTTCTGGCTCAGCTTCTGGCCCTAAAAGGGCATCAATCAGCTCGCGTGCTAATTCCTTAAGCTTTTCGAGCACCTTTTCGATATAATCCATTTAACTGAACGCTCCTGAGATAATAACTCTAAGTCAACTATCGACTACGGAGAAAATAAAGTAAAAACAGCACCGCTGGTGGATAAGTGGGTCAAACAGAACTCACCCTTAATGGGGAGCAAGTCATTACCGATAACTGCGATTTCTCCCTTTATTATTTTAGGTTATCACATTCGCCACGGGTAGGTTGACATTGCTCTTCTTAAGAAGTATTTTACGTTCGCACTAATCAACCAATAGTTTATAAACTAATAGTCCAGAAGAATGAAAGCATCCGGACTATTAGTATAGTATGCTCCTCTTGGGTATTTATCAGCTTGTTTCTGTTTTCTTCTTAGATTTAGCAGTAGAAGTTTTGCTAGAAGCTTTAGATTTAGTACTATTCGATTTTTTAGTACTTGAAGTTTTTGACTTGGTTGTTTTGCGAGTAGATTTACCTTTTGGTGCTTTGTTCGCTAGTAATTCCAATGCTTTCTCTAAAGTAATGCTTTCTACAGTTTCACCTTCAGGAATGCCGACATTGGTTTTACCATGCTTTATGTAAACTCCGTAAGGTCCTTCATAAATATTGACTGGTTCTTCATTGTCTGGGTGAGAACCTAATTCACGCAATGGCTTCTTAGCATTACTTCTGCTACCCCGTCCTTTTTTAGGCTGAGACAATAATTCTAATGCTCTTTCTAAGCTAACCGTAAGTACATCATCACCAGCTTTCAACGAACGGTAATCTTTTCCCTCTTTGGCATTGTGAACTACGTAGGGTCCAAAACGACCTAAATTGGCTTGAACACTAGCACCAGTTTCTGGATGTTCTCCTAATTTTCTGGGCAAAGCTAAAAGACCAACAGCCATTTCCACAGTTACGTCTTCTGGCTTGACATTTTTAGGTAGCGAAGCTTGTTTGGGTTTGGGATTTTCTTCAGACTTTTCACCCAATTGTACGTAAGGACCGTAAGGACCAATCAGCATGAAAATCGGCTGGGCAGTTTCTGGATGAATCCCCACTTGGTCGGGACCTTCGGTTTTTTGCTTGAGTAATTTTTCTACTTTTTCCGGATCGAGGTCGGAGGGAGTTAAATCTCGGGGAATCGAGGCTGTAACCACCTCATCGCCATTTTCAGCTTCTAAATAAGCACCGAATTTACCGATGCGGATTTTGACATCGGGGATGTTCAAGTCAACGGTTCTAGATGTATTGATATCAATTTGACTTTCTCGCTCCTTAACTAAGGTATCGAGACCTTTTTCTCCTAAATAGAATTTTTTTAAGTAAGGTAACCATTCCGCTTCTCCAGTGGAAATATCATCAAGAGTTTGCTCCATTTTGGAGGTGAAGCTGGGGTCAACGATTTCCGAGAAATGAGTTTCTAGCAATTTAGTCACAGCGAAGGCTGTGAATGAAGGAATTAAAGCATTATTAGTTAATTGAGCGTAACCTTTATCGACAATAGTACCGATAATGCTGGCATAGGTACTGGGACGACCAATGCCTTCGCTTTCTAGGGTTTTCACTAAAGTTGCTTCTGTAAATCGGGCTGGAGGCTGAGTTTCATGACCCACAGTTTGCAGTTCTTTGCAGCTGGGATTATCGCCAACTTTTAGGTTAGGTAAAATGACTTCCTTGTCTTCAAGTGCTGCTTCGGGATCGTCGGAACCTTCTACATAAGCACGTAAAAATCCCGGAAAATCAATTCGCTTACCTGAAGAGCGAAAACCCGCATCTTCCACTAGTAAATGCATGGTGATTTGAGTTTGCTTTGCATCTGCCATTTGACAGGCAACGGTACGCTTCCAGATTAAATCGTACAATTGCAATTCTCTACCGCTCAAACCGGTTTCTTGAGGAGTGCGGAAGCTGCTTCCAGCCGGACGAATAGCTTCATGTGCTTCTTGGGCGCTTTTAGATTTTGTCGTGTATTTTCTGGGCTGGGGAGACAAAAATTCGTTACCGTAAAGCTTTTGCACGCATTCTCTGGCTGCGGTTACTGCTTGTTCCGACAAGTGTACCGAGTCGGTACGCATGTAGGTTATGTAACCTTGTTCGTAAAGGTTTTGAGCAACTCGCATCGTATCGCGGGCTGATAAACGTAACTTACGGTTAGATTCCTGCTGTAAGGTCGAAGTAGTAAACGGAGGCGCTGGTTTGCGCGTTACCGGACGTTCGTCAAGATTGGTAACTTTCCAAGTTTTATCGGTTATCCGTGCTTTCAGAGCTTCGGCTTCTTCTTCGTTGAGTAGTACAACTTTACGACCTGCGGCAATTTTTCCCGTTGCTGGATCGAAATCGCTACCAGTTGCGAGCTTGGTTCCTGCCAAACTAACCAATACGGAATTAAACGATTGCTCTTTACTTCCTTTATTAGCTGTCTGACTCAAAACCGCTTTTAAATCCCAGTAAGAACCTTGATTAAAAGCACGACGTTCCCGTTCCCGTTGCACTAACAGTCGCACCGCTACAGACTGCACTCTTCCAGCCGACAAACCCCAGGCAATTTTTTTCCACAACAAAGGTGAAAGTGTGTAACCTACAAGTCGGTCTAAAATTCGTCGCGTTTCTTGAGCGCGAACTAGCTGTTCATCAACTGTACGGGTATTTTTCAGGGCTTTTTTTATGGCTTCAGAAGTAATTTCATGAAACACCATTCGCTTTGTAGGAACTTTTGGCTTTAACAGTTGGTACAAATGCCAGCTGATACTTTCACCTTCGCGGTCTTCGTCAGTCGCCAAAATCAGTTCGGATGCTTCCTTAAGCGCTTGTTTCAACTGGCTGACAACCTGTTTTTTGGTCTTGGGGACTACGTACAACGGTTCAAAATTTGATTCTACGTTTACTCCCAACTTCGCCCATTCTTCTCCTTTGACAGCGGCGGGAATTTCACTAGCGGACTGTGGCAAGTCACGTACATGACCCATCGAAGCTTCTACTCGATAATCTGATGGTAAATAGTTACGAATAGTTTTAGCTTTGGTCGGAGATTCGACAATAACGAGAGTTGACATGGAAATTTCAAGAAAAATATAGCTGCTGGGCTAAAAAGTCAAAGTGGTACAATCGATTGTTAATGTCAAGATAAAATTTCACTGCCGAGCAAGACAATAACTGTTATATAAAATGCCCAGCTTTATTTAAAACCCTTTTTTATTGGGGTTTCAACCCCCGGACACTTTTTTAAGGCAATGTAAATACCTCTCAAAAATAAGATAGTGGGAATCGGGCGATTGAGGAAGGCAGTTATTTCAATCTTTAACTTATATTGGACGTAATTGGCGACTACCATTTTTATTTATTGGTCTTTAAAGTTGGAAAAATCAATCCAGATGACACCAATCAAATGCCTACCAGTTAAGATTATTCGGGATTTTTAATCCGTTGGCTTAATTGTTTTCCATTTTTTATTATTTTTTGCCAATATTTAGAATTGTGCCAAAATCAAATTTAAATAAGTACCGTATTTCAAACAGATGATTTGACTACGAGCGCGAGGAAAAACTATGAAACCGATTCGTCAAGGGGATGTAATTTTACTTCCCGTAAAGCCAACTGAAGGCAACAAACTAGATGGCTTACGGGAAGACCTTGATAACTTTGTTTTAGCAGAAGGAGAAGTTACCGGGCATAAACATCGTATATCTGAAGGACAAGCACGATTATATACAGAGAATAGCGACTTATATCTACGTGTTTTTTCTGGTAATGCCTTACTGTTTCACGAAGAACACGGTTCCATCGATGTACCTCAAGGCGGTTGGCTGGTGAGAATTCAACGCGAATATGAACCAGAAGGATGGCGCTATGTTACCGATTAAATTCTTACTTAGATAGTAATTTTTGTAATTGCAGTAGAAGTTATATTGGAGAAACCTGATTGTTTTTCGTTGTCTATACAACCACACTTATAGGTTCAAATATCGATATAGTATCCATATTGTGCTGTCAATTAACTAGCAATTAATTACTTAAAACCTAAATTTAAATTTATAAAAATAGATAAGTGTAATTGCTGCAATCCAATTTAATCGCAGGCAGTCAATAACATCTAATCTTAAGTCTAAGCAATATAGATATTTGATTTGTGTATATCGCCAACGGTTAGTTTTACTACTTGGTAAATTAAGCAGTTTCTTTATAAATTACCAATATAATTAGACTATGAAAGTGATAGTAAAAACTGATATTTTTCTTCCGTTCGTGCAATCAACGGCAAGGATTTTGCATTGTCCCTATAGATAATAAGCAAAGAGAGCAAAAAAGTTGTGGTAGGATAATCCAGGAGAAGTACGTTCGGTAATTGTGTTCTTGTTATTAAGTAAAAGTCGCAAGCAGCTTTCCGGATGTCCCCTCTGCACGGTTGGATTCTGGAGAGTCTCATGTCAATCTACGTTGGAAATTTATCATACGATGTTACTCAAGAAGACCTTAGTAAGGTTTTTGCCGAGTATGGCAGCGTGAAGCGCGTTCAATTACCCACTGACAGGGAAACTGGCAGATCGAGAGGTTTCGGTTTTGTCGAAATGCAATCAGAAGACGAAGAAAGCTCAGCTATTCAAGCCTTAGATGGTGCTGAATGGATGGGTCGCGCAATGAAGGTTAATAAAGCAAGACCGCGAGAAGAACGAGGTAATAGACGCTCCGGTGGTGGTGGAAATTGGGGCTAGTAACGGAAGCCCAAACTTCTGGAATGGTAATACAGTATTGGTAAATATGGTTCGCTCTTTCCAACGAAATTTATTCTATTTCTTATGAAAATCGCGTTGGTAAAAAATCTTAAGTTTAAATCGTAATACCGAGATAAACAGCTTCACCACAGTCAATTCTGTTATACCACTTCACCGAAGTATTTTAGCAAAGCAAAATACGGTGATACTGCTAATTTCGCAATGCAATATCTTCTAGCAGTTCATATGTATTGATTTAATCTTAAACGATATCTGGTTTAGCACAGACTCTTTCTCAATTGAGGAAATCTTTGAAATCGTTAAGATTGATTAACTTGTGAATTCAATAATATTTATTATAAATTAGGAGCGATCTATTGATGGATTGCTCCTAATTTATTGTTTGCAGTACTGAGTATTAAGTGATGTTTGAATACTGACGAAAACACAGATAGGAATATATTGAGCGCGTAAATTCGTAACTGAAATCTTTGTAATTAAATATTTTTGACTATAACCAAATATCAGATAAAAGCAAGTCATCCAGTATTTTTACTCAATCGTTACAGTGATTTCAAGTAGAGCTAATCGCTTTTTATCTAAGTAAGCATCTAAAGTTTATACTTTTTTGGAAAATAAAGGATATCGTTGATTAAATAAACAAGTTCTTCGATATTAATTGATAAAAATTTATGTCATATCCAAAAGTAACGCTTGTAGTTGTGCCGCATGAATGTTTTCAATACACTGAAGAATCGTTAGAAAGTATTTACAAATACACAAATGTTCCTTTTAAATTAATTTATATAGATGGTTATTCTCCAAACAAAATTAGGCAGTATATTGAGGCAAAATCGCAGGAAAAAGGATTCAGCTTAATACGTACAGATAAATATGTATCTTCCAATCAAGCACGTAATATAGGTTTGAAATATGTAGATACTGAATATGTTGTTTTCCTCAATAATGATGTTTTGGTAACTGCTGGCTGGTTAAATAAACTGATGCATTGCATCGAGGAAACTAATGCTTCAGTTGTTAGTCCTATTTGTTTACAAGCAACATCATATAAACCTATAATTCACTCTGCTGGAGGTACCTTAGAGTTTCAATATAGAGATGGAAGTTTAGATTTATTTGATCGAAGGTTATTTATTAAAAAGTCTTTCGATCAAGTGCAGCCTTTGTTAAAGCGTCACCCAACACAAATAGTAGATTTCAGTTGTGTTTTGGTACGTACAGCTATTTTCCGTCAGATAGGTAGTTTTGATGAAAATTTAATGAATTTCGCCCAGGGTATTGATTTTTCTTTATCGGTATTTGCGGCAGGTGGAACTATTTATCTGGAGTCAGAAAGCATTGTTAGTTATCTTAAAACTACAGAATTAAAATTATCAGATATCCCCTACTATTTATTAATATGGAATTATGTTTGGAAACGTAAAAGCATACATCATTTCCAAGAGAAATGGGGTTTAGCAAAAAATGCCAAATTTATCACTGATGCCCTGCAACAATTAAACTACAGTGCCAATTTGACATTTCAGCCATTAAAAGAGTTGATAAAACCTTTTTACGATAATGAAAATTATGCTATTAATCCCAGGGTTTTCAAACGTTCTTAAAGAATGATTAGAAAAATAGTACTTGTTAACTAGTTTTTGGCACTACTAAGTCAATAGAGTCCCATTAAGCAAAATTGCAAATTTCAACGTTATTAATTACCCGTTAGGAAATCTTATTTCTGTAAAATTAATTTCCGTAAAAGCTACCACTTCAAAAATGCGGCTTCCACTCCCTCGTCTCTTCTAATTTTGCCATCCTTTTCAAACCAAGCAATGATTTGCGGCGTAGTCAATTCTTCAATAGCAATATTGTTTTCCTTGGCTATCTGCTGCAATACTCTTAATGAAGAAATTGTCAATCTAGTTAAAAACTTTTCTGGAGAGGAAAGTAAAGCAGCATCCACTTTTGCTGATTCTTGTGAAGATAAAAACTGTGTTGTTGGTTGCTGTTGAAATTCCATAGCCTATATCTATATATATCAATAATAATGGTGATTAAACAGATGATGAACTGTTCGCTGGGAATTAAAAGTTACAACATTCTACTTGCGAACTGTTCACCGTTTTTTTGCCTGTACCAAATAACCACACCTATGTTCGCCATTGATAATCCAGTGAGTACGCTCTACCGTACAATCGGGTAAAACCGCAGCAAACATTTCTAATTCATGCCCGCAAACGCTAGGAAATGATTCTGCAACGTTGGAAATTGCACAATTATGTTCTAAAAAAATAAATTTATCTTCTGATTCCGAGCCTGAATTTTCTACAGGATGGTACTCAGCCATGAAACCTTCAGCTTTCCTTAGCTCTACTAAAGTCGCCACTCTGGTATGTAAGGAACCTTTGCCTACATGTTGCCGATATTCTTCAGCTTTACGCTCCCACTGTTTCTGTAAAATCGAACTTACTTGGTCTCTTCCTACTGTTTCTGTTAAAGTGTCAAGTAAAGAAACAGTAAATTTGCTATAGCTATCCCCAACTTCTCGACGCAAGCGTTCTTTGCCTTTACCGCTCAATTGATAAATATGTTGCGGACGTCCCATTCCCGTCTGTTCGGAGGAATAAATTATTAGCTCTTCACCCTCCAAGTCTTTTAAATGACGGCGAATCGCTTGAGGACTTACTTTTAAGGCTCCTGCAAGTTGCAAAGCTGTAGCCTGCAACTCTTTGAGTAGATATTTCAAGATATCTTGTTTGGTTGAGGACTGGTGGGTTGTTTCCATCATCGTCCTAAAAATATTAAAGAAAATTTCACTTTGACAACATCATTGTTGTTAATCTAGCGTAAAATGAAGATACATTAAAACAACTTGGCTGTTGTTTTAGTCTTCATGATTATTGTAACAGCCGCGTGACTAACAGTCACGCAATATGGGAATAAGGTTTAACAACCCGTCTCCCCATCCTTAAAGAGAGTAAGTAGAAGCGAAGCAAGCGAGAATATTAGCGATGAGTGCCACTGTCAAAACCTTAGTCAACCAGCCTTACAAGTACGGTTTCGTTACCGACATCGAAACGGATACTATACCTCGCGGGCTAAACGAGGATGTAATTCGTTTAATTAGTGCGAAGAAAAACGAGCCGGAATTTATGCTGGAGTTTCGCCTCAAAGCTTACCGTCAATGGCAAAAGATGACCGAACCTGATTGGGCTAGTGTTGGTTATCCTGCGATTGATTACCAAAATATCATTTATTATTCTGCACCTAAACAAAGTGCTAAAAAGAAAAGTTTAGATGAAGTAGATCCAACTTTGTTGGAAACTTTTGAGAAGTTGGGTATTCCCCTATCGGAACAAAAGCGTTTAGCGAATGTTGCTGTAGACGCGATTTTTGATAGCGTGTCAGTAGCAACTACTTTCAAAGAAAAGTTGGCAGAAGAAGGGGTTATTTTTTGTTCCATTTCTGAAGCTTTGCAGGAATACCCGGAATTAGTTCAAAAGTACCTTGGAAGTGTAGTTCCGGTTGCCGATAATTATTTTGCAGCTTTGAATGCTGCTGTTTTTAGCGATGGTTCTTTTGTGTTTATTCCGAAAGGCGTAAAATGCCCAATGGAGCTATCTACTTATTTCCGGATTAATAATGGCGATACCGGGCAATTTGAACGTACTTTAATTGTTGCCGAAGAAGATAGTTACGTTTCTTATCTCGAAGGTTGTACGGCTCCGATGTACGATAGCAACCAGCTACATGCGGCAGTTGTGGAACTTGTGACGTTGGATAATGCCGAAATTAAATACTCTACCGTACAAAATTGGTACGCCGGAGATGAAAATGGTAAAGGCGGTATTTACAACTTTGTAACCAAACGTGGTTTATGTAAGGGAAAGAATTCTAAAATCTCTTGGACTCAGGTAGAAACTGGTTCGGCAATTACTTGGAAATATCCCAGTTGCGTTTTAGTGGGGGATAATTCTGTAGGTGAATTTTATTCGGTAGCGCTTACTAATAATATGCAGCAAGCCGACACCGGAACCAAAATGGTTCATGTTGGTAAGAATACTCGTTCTACAATTATTTCTAAAGGAATTTCTGCGGGTAAATCCAGCAATAGCTATCGGGGTTTGGTAAAAGTTAATCCCAAAGCTGATGGAGCGCGAAATTATTCTCAATGCGACTCGATGTTAATTGGGGATAATGCTCACGCTAATACTTTTCCTTATATTCAGGTACAAAATAACAAAGGAAAAGTAGAACATGAAGCTTCTACATCCAAGATTGGGGAAGATCAATTATTTTACTTTTCTCAACGCGGTATTTCCACAGAAGATGCGATCGCGATGATGATTAGCGGCTTTTGTAAGGATGTGTTTAATCAACTACCGATGGAGTTTGCTGTGGAAGCGGATAAATTGTTGAGTTTGAAGTTAGAAGGAAGTGTTGGTTAGTATTTTTTGTAATAGCGCTGAAGCTTTGCAAATTTTAGGTTTGTAATTGCCCGCCTCACAACACAGGTGGTGTGATTTTGGATTAAATGCAACAAGCTTTGTTTTAAATTGAAAATGTTTTAAAGCATTGAATGGATTTAAGGAATTAATCTAAATCTAAAATCTAAATCTAAAACCTAAAATTTAAAATGCAAAATTAATTACAGCGCTACTACAATTCTTTAGAAACAGAAAGTAGTAGAAAAATGATTAACGAAAATAGCAAAGTGCTGCTGTCAGTCAAAGATTTGACAGCAAATGTTGATGGCAATCAAATTCTTAAGGGTGTAAATCTTGAGGTGCGTGCTGGTGAAGTTCACGCAATTATGGGACCAAATGGTTCTGGAAAAAGTACATTTTCCAAGGTTTTAGCGGGACATCCTAGTTACGAAGTGACTGGTGGTGAAGTGGTTTTTCGAGGAGAAAAGCTTTTGGAAATGGAACCAGAAGAGCGTGCTAGAAATGGTGTATTTTTAGCATTTCAATATCCTTTGGAAATACCGGGCGTTAGCAATTTAGATTTTTTGCGGGTAGCTTACAATTCTCGACGCAAAGCTCAGGGTTTAGAAGAAATCGATGCTTTTGATTTCGATGATGTGGTAGAGGAAAAGTTGGAAGTTGTGAAAATGGATTCCGCTTTTCTCAGTCGTAGTTTAAATGAAGGATTTTCTGGTGGGGAAAAAAAGCGCAATGAAATTTTGCAAATGGCGCTTTTAGAACCAGATTTGGCAATTTTGGATGAAACCGATTCTGGTTTAGATATCGATGCTTTAAAAATTGTGGCAAATGGGGTAAATCAATTAACTAGCCCGGAAAATGCCACAATTATGATTACTCACTACCAACGATTGCTTAATTACATTGTGCCCGATTATGTTCACGTGATGGCAAAAGGGCAAATTATTAAATCTGGTGGAAAAGAGTTAGCCTTAGAGTTGGAATCTCGTGGCTACGACTGGATTTTAGAAGAAGCAGGTGTTGAGGTTGGAGTCTAATGAATATAGAAGTAACTCCAGATAAAGTTTCCACTGCTACGGAAGCAAATTTATTGAATGGGCTATCTGGCGATGTTTATTTAAATAAATTATTAGATAAAGTCAGTACCCCTAAAAGTAAAGGTTGGTTGCAAGAATTAAAAGACAGCGCTGCTTCTAGAGTGCGTCATTCCTTCTTACCGACTAAAAAAGATGAAGAATGGCGGTTTACCGATTTATCCGCTTTATTTAAAATCGATTTTAATGTAGAAAATAGAAATTTTTTATCTCCAGATACTACCCCCTTTACAGCTATTAGCGAAAATCGTTTGGTATTCGTTAACGGTATATTTAAATCGGAATTATCGGCGATCGCTAATTTACCAGATGGAGTTGTGGTTAGCAATCTTGCTAGTTTACCGGATTTGGATGGGGAATTTGTTAAAGAGTATTTAGGGCAAGCACAAGGAGACAAAGAAGTATTCACGGCTTTGAATACAGCCGGAATCAACGATTTAGCTTTGATTTGGCTGTCTCGGAATGTGGTAGTAGAAACGCCGATACATTTAGTATTTATTACTGCTGGAGATAAAACAATTTCTCAACCGCGCTGTTTGGTAGTAGCAAAAACAGGTTCCGAAGTTACTTTAGTAGAAGAATTTATTCACTTTGGAGATGTAGAAAAGAAACAAGAAAAAGAAGTTTATCTAAATAACGCGGTTACAGAAATATGGGTTGATGAAAATGCAGGTGTAAATCACAGCAGAGTTGAGCGCGATGGTTTAGAAGCGTTTCATATTGGCAAAACAGCAGTTACTCAAGCTCGCAACAGTCGGTACACCTGTAACGTCATCAACCTGGGTGGAAAATTATCGCGACATAATTTAGAAATCTTCCAAACAGGGGAACAAACTCAAACGACGCTTAATGGTTTAACGATCATCTCCGGCAATCAAGTATCGGATACTCACAGCGCGCTTGCTTTAAATTATCCCTACAGTTGCAGCAAGCAATTGCAAAAAAACATCATAGCGGATAAAGCACATGGGGTATTCAACGGTAAGATATTCGTTCCCAAACCCGCACAATTAACAGACGCATCCCAGTTAAATCGAAACTTATTACTATCTCCTCAAGCGAAAGTAGACACAAAACCGCAACTAGAAATTACGGCAGATAATGTAAAATGCGCTCACGGTGCTACGGTTAGTCAATTAGAAGATGATGAAATTTTCTATTTACAAAGTCGGGGTATTAATGAAAACAGCGCTCGCCATTTATTAATTAATGCTTTTGCGGCGGAGATAATTAATCACATCCCCGTTCCTTCTTTACGTAAAAATCTAACTAAAACAGTAAATGAATTTGACTAAAAGTTAGGAGTTAGGAATTAATCATAAGTAGGTTAGGAATTATAGAAACCGGGTTTTCGATCGGTAAAGTGAGATCATCTTTAATACTTTCACAACAGAAACCCGGTTTCTTAGATTTTATAGCTCAGTCTATAAATACTCCTTTTCTAAGATAGGATTACCGATTTCAAAACCGCAGAGTCAAGAGGTAAAAAGATATAGGTAGTCTAAGAGCATGATAGAAGTAATAAATGATTAAAAAATTTAATTTTTAATCCCAATTCAGAACATCCGCTGTCAAAATCCACAATCGTATGACTTTTACTCAAGAAAAAACCCTTGCAGATAGAGTTCGCCAAGACTTTCCGATATTACATCAGGAAATTAACGGCAAACCTTTGGTTTATTTAGATAATGCTGCAACTTCTCAAAAACCTTTATTTGTAATAGATAAAATTCGTAACTATTACGAACAGTACAATGCTAACGTACACCGGGGCGCGCATTCTCTGAGTGCTAAAGCTACCGATGCATACGAAGCAGCAAGAGATAAAGTGACTCAATTTGTCAATGCTTCATCTCGTCAAGAAATAGTTTTTACCCGTAATGCTACCGAAGCCATAAATTTGGTTGCTTATAGTTGGGGAATGAATAATTTACAGCCCGGAGATGAAATTATTCTTTCGGTGATGGAACACCACAGCAATATTATACCTTGGCAGTTGATTGCTCAAAAAACTGGTGCGGTATTAAAATATGTTGAACTAACATCAGAAGAAACTTTTGATTTAGAACAGTTTAAAAAATTGCTTGGCGATAAAACAAAATTGGTATCGGTAGTTCACGTTTCTAATACTTTGGGTTGTATTAATCCGGTAAAAGAAATCTGCAAATTAGCTCATGAAAAAGGTGCAAAAGTATTAATTGATGCCTGTCAAAGCGTGCCTCATATGCCTGTTGACGTGCAAGAAATCGACTGCGATTGGCTGGTAGCTTCTGGACATAAAATGTGCGCTCCTACCGGCATCGGTTTCTTGTATGGAAAATTAGAAAACTTACAAGCAATGCCACCATTTATGGGTGGGGGAGAAATGATTGCTGATGTATTTTTAGAATATTCTACTTATGCAGAATTGCCAGCTAAGTTTGAAGCTGGTACTCCTGCAATAGCCGAAGCAATAGCTTTAGGTGCGGCAGTAGATTACCTGAGTAATATTGGAATGGATAAAATTTATGCTTATGAATCAGAATTAACTGGTTATTTATTTAAGCAATTAGAAAAAATACCGCAACTAAAAATTTATGGCCCCAAACCAGATGTTAAAGGTTATGGTAGAGCCGCATTAGCTTCTTTTACTACAGGAGAAGTCCATCCCAATGATTTATCAACCCTTTTAGATAATGAAGGTGTAGCAATTCGTTCTGGGCATCATTGTACTCAACCATTGCACCGTATTTTAGATGCTCCCGGTACTGCACGAGCAAGTCTATCTTTTTATAATACTCGCGAAGAAATCGATATTTTTATTGAAGCTTTGCAAGAAACTTTGGATTTCTTTAATAGTATGATTGGTTAAATTGATGATATTGAATTACCAATTTTAATAATTACCCGTAAAATATATTTTATAATTAATATGACTTATCTAAATACCTCTTTAATTAGATTATTTTAGGTGAGTCTTTTAGTTATTGAGTTTTAAATTTTCTAAAAGAATCATAAAAAGGTAGTCAAAGAGTATCAAAAACAATATTAATAATTCTTTTAGTTAATTAAGTCAATTGACTATACGAAATCATAATTTCATGGTTTTAGCGCATTTTTATGATTTTATATATAGCAGTTTTCAGTTGAATAGAATACACCCCTCTACTGGCGGAAGGAGAGGGGAAGGGGAGCCACTGCGTTGCGCGGGTTCCCCGCGTTGTAGCAAGTGCCGCCGACTTGTAGCAAGTGCCGTGGTGAGGTTTCTCAACTGTATTGCACTCAAATGAAAGCGCTATTTTGAGCAAAAAATATTTTTTTGCTTGTAGATGATTATTGCTTTGTACAACAAGAGGTAATAAATGAATAAATCGATCTACTTTGGATTACTAGCTACCTCCATAGGTTTAATTCCTTTAATTTGCCATCAGAAAGTAATGGGAAAGCCTGAATTAATTTCAGATAGCAATAACCAGCTTAATACTTCTGCTTCTTCCGGTTTTGGTTATATTCAAACTCGAAATAGAAAAATTAAAATTAATGAGAATAAAACCTATACTATCTATAGCCAAGATGGTAAAGTCTTAGCAGAAAATATGACTTTGGAAAAATTACAAGCTCAAAAACCAGAATTACACGAGATGATAAAGGAATCTATCGCAAAACCAACTCTGATGATGGATGCAAGTATTGGCATCGGAAAATAAAGATTTCACGAAATTTATTTATACATTATTTTTGCCAATTAACATGTAGTTTTACGATAGTTGGCAAAATTTTTCTTATAAGCTAAATCTAATAAATAAAATAGTTTATTGGTTTAAGCTTGAATCGTAGCAGATTTAATATATAAAAAATACTTAAGAATTGGACGAATAACAATTTCAACACTACAAATCTGTATTATAATCAGCCGTAAGCCGCTGTATATGAATAAACATTAATTGATATTTGTAACTAATTAAAATCAATAAAAATTTCAGTGTAAAGTATATATAAACAGATATTTAATATTTTTTTAACATAAGGTAATAATATCCATATATTTTATGGAACTGTTACTACTATAAATAACTGGAAGTTTTTAAAACTTATTGAAAATATATTCGAGATTGACCTCAACGAATACTATATTAATAATGTAGTTAAAGCATTCAGAATATTGTGTCATATATTTTCTAAATAATCAGCTATTTAAAACAAGCAATGGTTTTAACTTATACTTTTGCAGAACTGTGAACCCTACTACCTAAAATTATTAAGGAAGCTTTAGTTTTAGGAAAAGGGATATTATGAATCGATTCAGCAAAATAAAACTAAGCCATAAATAGCTTTACATAAGTAATTTATAAATTAGCTCAAGAATAAAATAGGATAATTGATAATGGGAATAGAAGCATACTTTAAGCAAGTTTCTCCTTCTTTATTAAAAAAAATTCAAAAATATCCCGATTTCTTTGAATTATTTGATGATGCTCAGTATTTACCCGATTCACCTTTTTGGCAAGATTTTAATCTCGATTTAAACGATCCAGAAGATGCTAAGTGGTTTGACGAAGCTACTAACTACGTACCGCAAACTTTAGAAAAACTAAAATTCGAGCAGCCACAAGAATTTGCAAAGCTGAAGTCAGACATTCCTGCAATGCTGGCAGAAGGTAAAAATGTAGAGTTTGATATTGGAAAACAATGGAAAAATATCCACTTCATTTTAACTGGAATTAATGACTTAAGTCCCTTACCATTTCTCACCGGTAAAAATAAACAAGATAAACTACCTGCAATAAATGCCATTTTAGGAGGTAAGACTATAGACTATGAAACCGATCATGGATTATTAAGATATCTTACTGTTGACGAAGTAAAACAAATAAGTCAAGCCTTATCAAAGTTTTCTCAAACTCATTTTCAGCAGCGATTCAACCTCAAAGGTTTAGAAAGTGGATTTGAGACTATTTATGATGTTTATAAACAGCTTCTTAATTACTATCAAAATGTAGCTGATGCCCAAAATGCGATGTTTTTATATTTAGGATAAATCAGAGGCAGCAAACTATACTCGCCAAATTTATATGCAGCCGTACTTTTTTATACCTGAAGAAATCAAAACTTCGATCCTAATGCCTACAGCATCGCCTTAGCACAGTATCTGTGTTAGCTTAAGCTGTGCTTCCCAGTAAGGTATTAGTCGAGGTAGAAGATAACAGATACCAGGTTAAGGGAAGTTTTTTACAACTAAGCTGGCGCTTTGTTGTTGCGATTGCAGTGCATTCTGCTTGCCTGTTGTATCTAAATTAAATACGCAGCAGTTTAAAAACTTTTGTTTAAAGCATCTCAAAATTAAAATATCCTATGCTTTTCTGGGTAAATATGTTCGAGACAGACGTTTTATTGCGATAATTCCCAAAAGAAGCTTGTGAATTGAGAGGATATAGATGACGCTTAAACGGATTGTTTTATTTTTCCTTACCTTGGTAGCCATTTTATTTTCTGGCTCGTCTCTAATTGGGAGTTTGAAGGAACCTCAATTTCAAAGCGAGTTGGAATTATACCAAACTAATATCGTATTGCTAGCTACTGAATGGCAACCCTCTGACGAAGAGGAAAATTTGCAAAACGTCAAAAAAGCTATATTGGGTGTAAAACCTCTTGAAGGGGCACTCAAGCAATATCAACAGGCACGTATATCAGCCGAAACTAATTTAGAAAAGGCTCAAAATCAACTAGCTAAACTACGCTCGAAATCAACTGATAATATTACGCCACCACAGTCGGAATCGGAAATTTCTCCTGCCATTGAGGCTTCTTTACTAGTAGAGCAAAAAAAATTACAGCAAACTTCTAATCAATTACAAGAATCACTTGCCAAATTAGACTTACGCATAGGAATTCTTCAAGCACGTCAAGGTAACAAAGATAAAGCTATTGAAACTTGGCAAAAATTACAAAAAAATTCAAGTATAAATCCTCAGCTTAGCGAAACAAGTCAAACGTTAATTCAAATATGGAAAGAATCTCCTAGACTTTCACAAGAAGCAGAATTATTAATCAAAGATAATCTAAAAGGTTGGTTTCGCCATAGCGCTTTAGAGAAAATATACCAAATTAAACAAAATTCAGAATATTTAAATAATCTTAAAGTAATTGAGCAAAAATCAGCAGAAAACGCCCTCCTTAAGTTGACTGGTATAGCTATCCTTCCCGCATTAGGAGGCTTTATTGGTGTAATATTACTGATTTTCACTTTCGGACAGTGGATAATCAAAAGGCAAGAATCATTACTGGCGCAAAATTCTCAGACTCGCTGGAAAACACCTTGGAATGGTGAAACAATTTTACAAGTATTTGTGGTGGGCTTTTTCTTAATGGGGCAATTAATTGTACCCCTCGTATTACAGTTTCTTCCCATTCCCCGCCCAGCCCCAAACGTAAAAATTCAAGCATTATACGTTTTAGTTAGCTATTTACTCGTAGCTTTTGGTTCGCTATCTGTTCTTTACTTATCAATTAAACAATTTTTTCCGCTTCCCGAAGATTGGTTTTGCTTCCGATTGTACGATAGCTGGCTCCTATGGGGAATTGGTGGTTATTGTGCTGTAATACCTATATTTATTATTGTTTCTTTGATAAATCAACAGCTTTGGCAGGGGCAAGGCGGTAGCAATCCCCTGTTACAAATAGTTTTAGAAAGTCAGGACAATGTAGCGTTATTAATATTTTTCTCTACCGCTGCGATCGCTGCACCATTGTTTGAGGAATTTTTATTTCGCGGATTTTTGCTCCCTTCCCTTACCCGCTACTTTCCAGTGTGGGGATCGATACTAATTTCTAGTTTTGTGTTTGCCGCAGTTCATCTAAGTTTGTCAGAGGTTATACCTCTTACAGTACTGGGGATCGTCCTTGGCGTAGTCTATTCGCGATCGCGTAATCTTCTGGCTCCCATGCTTCTACACAGTTTATGGAATAGTGGCACTCTATTAAGCCTATTTCTTTTAGGTAGTAGTACTAATTGACACCTGAATGTACTGTTGTCAGAATAAAAATAATCTGCATTAATTATGTGTAACAAATTTTCAATTAGTATTCACTATAGTGAGTGTAGATAGTTCTTTATCTGCGAGCATAGATGCTCAAAAGAATAGCAAAATTAAAAATATATGTTAGATATATAACTAGTTACTTAAGTAAGTCTATAGTTATTTGTTGATTATTTTCAGCCTTTGTAGGGATGCAAACTGTTTTTAATTATTTTAAGATTAAAAACATCATGGGGCATTTTGTACATAAATCAATAAAGTTTCAGAGCGATAATGCACAATATACTTAGTTATGCTTCTATAGAACCATTTTTACTTGTAATTATGGACTGTAAAAGCCGTATTTTTATGGTACCTAGGTGATTGTAGCGCACTGAATTAGTCCGGAATTTTTGCGTAAGGACTTGTACAACTGAATATTGCATCGTCCTTGAATGACACTTATTGCAATTAATTATCATTCAGAGATTCTCTGTTGTGGAACAACAGAGTCCAGCGATATACAATTTGCTGAAATAAATATATACAGAAAAATAAGAGTATCTCAACTTCTGAGAAAGCCAAAACTTCTTTAGGCTTAGCTTTGAAGGAGTTTATTTACTTTGGGGAACAGTAATTTCACTAGTTAGCAGTAGTATCTTCTCGAATGATGCTGCTAAAAAAGAAGCTAGTTAATTTTATATTTTTATTCTTAAGGAGCAGCGATATGGCAAAACTCACTCCCTCCCATGCAACTAAACAACTAATGGCGGGTTTCTGCGGAATTATTTTTGGAGCATTCGGCATTCATAAGTTTGTTCTTGGGTATGCATCAGAAGGTTTAATTACCTTAATTATTTCTTTAGTTGGCGGTTATTTTACCTACGGTTTAAGTTTTTTGATTATGCAGCTAGTAGGTTTGATTGAAGGAATGATTTATCTAAATAAAAGCCACGATGATTTCGTCGGTACTTATTTTATGAATAGACAAGGCTGGTTCTAAGCAAATATTCAAATTTTAACAAATATTTTATTTTGTTTAATATTTCGCGTGCGTAATTATCGCAATTGTAATATTAGCTCTGTTTGTTTTTTGATTGGAATTGCAAGTTAAGTCTTACATTTATTCCTAGCTGTCAAATAACTGTAACCAGTATACAAATATATGTAAGCAGCTAGGATTCCTGAATGATTTTATAATTCAACTAAATTTTTATTGCAAAATATAAAAATAAGTAAGAATATTTTTTAGATCCAAATTCTGTGATTAGAGTCTAAATATATTTACTGATAATTTCTCAGATTATAGATTGATTGAATTAAATAAAAAACACAATATTCCTATTTCGTGAGGACTAATGTTAAAACTTAAAAATCTCACATTAATAATGCTTACCTGCTTTGGCATGGGTTACTTTTTGGCAATGTCTAGCTTGCCTATAAATCCATTTTTAAAAAGTCAGGCTGCGATGCTTCCAATACAGTTAAGTATTCTTATCTACTTTATTTATCTGCGTTGGAATAAGCACAAAGAATTTAGCTAAACATCTAGTTTTTACAAAAATTCATATCTCAGACATTCTGTCATAAGTCCGGATTTAGCTTACCCTCAAAGTAGGAACTTTCATAATGCCATGTCGAAGAGCGGCAGCATTTTTATATTTCTAGCAAGTCCGAACATTTCCATGCAACTGGTACCAAAAAAAAACAAAGCTGAAAGTCCACTACTTACCAAAAACAAAATTACCCTTGATGTAGAGGGAATGCAATGTGCTGGCTGTGTCAAAGCAGTGGAAAAACAATTGACTCAATTTCCAGGAGTTGATAAAGCCAGCGTGAATTTAGCAACTGGGGTAGCAGTAGTAGACTCGGAAAAATTTGATATCGACATTGATGCCTTAGTCAAAGAATTAACTACAGCAGGATTTCCCAGCAAACCCCGCAAACCTCCAGGAGAGACAGATACAGCTCAAGCCTTAAAGGAAGCTGAAGATAAAAAGCGCAAAGAAATGCAATCTGCCAAACAGCAACTAATAATTGCTGTAATGTTGCTGTTGTTTTCTGGAATCGGACATTTAGGCAACATTGGTGGGTTAATGCTACCGGTATTGCAAAATATCTGGTTTCATTTTGGACTAGCTACAGTCGCAATAATTATACCAGGTCGCCCCATTTTGATAGATGGCTGGTTGGGCTTGCGTCGGAATGCGCCTAATATGAACACTTTAGTTGCTTTAGGAACTTTGAGTGCATATACTGCTAGCGTAGTTGCTTTATTCTTTCCTCAATTAGGCTGGGAATGTTTTTTCGATGAACCCGTGATGATATTGGGTTTTATTCTGCTAGGGCGTACTTTAGAAAAACAAGCTAGGAATCGTGCTTCTGCTGCATTCCAAGAATTATTATCTCTAAAACCGAGTATTGCCCGATTAATAGCCAAATCTAACACCGATAATGCTCAAAAAGCTGAAATAATCGAAATCCCTGCCGAACAAGTCCATATTGGCGAATGGTTGCAAGTTCTTCCTGGAGACAAAATTCCCGTCGATGGTGAAGTAATTGAAGGGAAAACAACTGTTGACGAATCCATGCTTACCGGAGAATCAGCACCAGTTGCCAAAAAAGTAGGGGATAGTCTAAGTGCGGGAACCATTAACCAGTTAGGAACAATAACGATTCAAGCAACCCGCACTGGAAACGATACAACAGTAGCGCAAATTGTTGGGTTGGTAGAAGCAGCGCAAATTCGTAAAGCACCAGTTCAAAAATTAGCCGATACTGTAGCCGGTTACTTTACCTATGGCGTATTAACTACAGCTTTATTAACATTTCTATTTTGGTATTTTATTGGTACTAATATTTGGCACGATATTGTCACATCAACAGTGCTGCTGCCTTCACCACATTCACAGCACTTTAGTGGTTATCTGACACAGCAAACTCCCACCTATTATTCCCCGATTCTAATTAGTTTAAAATTAGCGATCGCCGTAATGGTTGTAGCTTGCCCTTGTGCTTTGGGATTAGCGACTCCCACAGCAATTTTAGTCGGAACAGCAATTGGTGCCGAAAGAGGTTTATTAATCAAAGGTGGGGATGTTTTAGAAAAGGTACATCAATTAAAAACAATAGTTTTTGACAAAACTGGTACTTTAACTACTGGTAGCCCCAGTGTCACCGACTGCATTCCCATATCGGATAAACATACGGTAAATTCTTTAATTCAGCTAGCAGCAGCAGTAGAAAGTGGCAGCCAACACCCTTTAGCAAAAGCAATTTTAGACTCGGCAGCAGAACGAGAATTACCCATTCCCCCAGCAACCGATTTTCATACCGAGCCGGGATTTGGTTTATCTGCTGTAGTGGAAGGTAATCGAATATTTTTAGGTAGTTGGGAATGGTTGAACTTGAATAATATTAGTATCAACCAAACCCTTCAAAAACAACTTAAAGCTTTCGCTGAAGCTGGAAAAACCGTAGTTGGTGTAGCCAATGAAAGCGAAATTATCGGATTGATTGCCGTTCAAGATACTATACGAGAAGATGCTTTCTCAACTGTAGAAAAACTTCATTCTCTAGGCTTACGAGTCATGTTGCTGAGTGGCGATACTCAAGAAGCAGCTTTAGCTACAGCAAAACAATTAGGATTAGATACTAACGATGCTATAGCCGGTATTCCTCCAGCTAAAAAAGCAGCAGTTATCCAATCTTTACAAAATTCTCAGCCTCAATCTCTTGTGGCAATGGTAGGAGACGGGATCAACGATGCACCAGCTTTATCGCAAGCAGATGTTGGTATTTCTCTGCATTCCGGAACGGATGTAGCAATGGAAGCGGCAGAAATTGTGCTGATGCGAGATAAATTAAAAGATGTAGTAGAAGCTATTGCACTTAGTCGTGCCACCTTTAATAAAATCCGTCAAAATTTATTCTGGGCATTCGCCTACAATATAATAGGGATTCCTTTGGCTGCTGGTGTATTATTACCGAGCCTCGGTTTTATTCTGAATCCCGGAGGAGCTGCTGCATTGATGGCTTTTAGTTCCGTTAGCGTAGTTACCAACTCCCTTCTTTTAAGAAGGTTTGCCCTAAATTCCTAAAATCCTCCTTTGGAGGTATTATTAATTAGCAAAAATATTCGTTTGGCTCATCTCAAGTTAAACTAGGTCAGTAGAATAGTGTTAGGTTTCTCACATATATATGCTAAGAAACGCTACCTCAAGCTGCATAAATCTTCTAGAGTTAAACATTATTTATGATTCTACTCTTGTAATCCAAATTAATTGTAAAGATAGCAGCTTTTGACCACTGAGTAATGGTTCGACAATGGGAACAAATTATACCAAACGAATCTTGATTGCTGACAGTTCAACCGATTGTAGCAACGATAAGTCTATGGCAGTACAATCGAATGAAACTCACATCTTGATTATAGAAGACGACCAGGGACGTAAAGAATTTACTTTAGAAAACTCCCTTTATTCTATTGGTAGAGACCGTGAATGCGATATTCATCTAGTATCGCAGTTTGTCTCACGTCGTCATGCAACATTAGTTAAACTACCTAAAGACAATGATGATGATAAGCGATTTTATTACCGCATTGTAGATGGCGATGTCAAAGGCAAACCTAGTTCCAATGGTTTGATGATTAACGGGCGTAGCAAAATACCTGCCCATGACCTGAAAAATGAAGATGAGGTCGTATTTGGTCCACAGGTACGTGCTATTTATTACCTACTCCAGAGAGATGCTACTCAAACTGGGCAGACAGATGCTAGCGAATATGACATAACGTTAATCAATCCTAGTATGACTGAAGATACAGAAGAAGATTAGCTGCTCGGATATCGTTGGATGGGGAAAATTTAAAGGCATTGCTACGTCTCTATTCCCCTCCGTCTTCAGTACTCTAAGTTTTTGTAAGTACAAGCCCCGATTAAATATTCTTTAAGACTATTTTTATACAGAATACGCAAAAATAACGTAATTGCGCCATTACGTTAGGACATGCGACAGTGACGTATTCACCCGCAGGGTATGGAGGATCATCTCGCCAAATGCTGGGATTGTAATTTCCCTTCGGGAGACGCTCCGATAACGCTGCACGTAGTGACTCTCGCAATGACTATTTTGCTTTGCATAAGTCCTATTATAATCATTTTTAAATTATCAATATGATGGCGATTTGTTGCGGTGAACGAGCTTTTGCTCCAGCCGCAACTAATGCCTTAAAAAGCTACAACACTAACTATCCGGCAAGAGTTTCGGTTAGATGCCAATGACGGCAATCTTCAATTACTTGCTTGATAAACTCAAATACTTGTCGGCAGTGATTATCAACTTGGAGCGGTAATTCCTCGTTTTTAAACACTAAGCTCATTTTGGTTTCCGTTTCAGTTGCTGTACTTTTGTCAATCAATACCTCTATGGTGACAAATTTAGAAAAAGGTACGCTACCAGGTACCTCTCGGGCTAAAATGTAATCGGATGTATAGTATTGCACATCTAAGTTACATTCCTGCAAGAGTTCTATAAGTAGCGGTTGCAGATGATCTATGGGAAGAGAAACAATATATGAACAGGTATAGCGAGCCATATTAGCCCCACGCCTTATAACACTCCGTACATCCTATAATATCTAACTACATAAAATCCAAGAAATTAGAATTCATTAATCAAGAAAACAGTTATTTTTTAGGCATAATGCCCGATATCGGTTTATTAGGTACTTAGGCAAAATTAATTGTGCATTTATCATTGCTGCGAGTTGAAGGAAGTCAAACGAAGTCAAACAAAGCATTCTTTTATTTTTGCAATCGTTACAAAATTCTCATTCTGACTCAATATAGTCGTTATGCTTTTTTCCAATATATAGTTTCGGGTTATCAAACCAAGTAAAATAGTGGTTTGGTGCAGGAAAAAAAAGATGAAAGTCGCAATTACGGGAGCAACAGGATTCGTTGGTAGTCGTTTGGTAGAAAGACTGCTGGCTGAGGGTATGAAAATAATGGTCTTAACTCGCGATACCGATGGTGCTCGAAAGGTTTTCCCGAGTAACGCTTATCCGAATGTAGAAATTACTGCTTACACACCTACTGCTTCGGGTAGCTGGCAAAATGAAATCGCAAATTGTGAAGCTATAGTTAATCTTGCGGGAGCGCCTATCAGCGAAGGGCGGTGGACGACAGAACGCAAACAATCAATTTTAAGTAGTCGCAAACTAACCACGCAGAAAATTGTTGAAGCTATTGCCCAGAGTACAACGAAACCAAAAGTATTAGTCAACGCTTCTGCGGTTGGCTACTACGGCACCAGCGAGAACGCCACTTTTGATGAAAATAGTCCTTCTGGTCGAGATTTTTTGGCTCAGGTTTGCCAAGATTGGGAAGCAGAAGCCCAAAAAGTTACCGATAGCGGTGTCAGATTGGTAATTCTAAGATTTGGGATTGTGCTGGGAATGGGTGGTGCTCTTGGTAAAATGATTACCCCATTCAAGCTGTTTGCAGGAGGACCTATCGGTAGTGGCGAACAATGGTTTTCATGGATTCACCTAGACGATATTGTTAATTTAATATTGCGGGCTATAACAACATCCGAAATGTCTGGAGTCTTTAATGCTACTGCTCCCCAGCCAGTTCGCATGGCAGAATTATCTACAACTATGGGTGAAGTCATGAATCGCCCTTCTTGGCTGCCGGTTCCAGCATTTGCAATTGAAGCAATGCTAGGAGATGGGGCTGTAGTTGTTTTAGAAGGTCAAAAAGTTTTACCCCAACGCACGCTGCAAAGTGGTTTTACATATCAGTATTCTGACTTGAAGCCTGCCTTAGAAAACATCCTTAAGTAAGGATAATTAATTAACTCTACATAATTATTGGCGAACTTCTAACTTACGAGAAACCCAACTAGTAATACCGCTCAGAAGTGCCCCAGCCATTAATACACCTATAGCTGGGGTAAATAGAGGTTCCCACAATCTATACCATAAATCTAAACCTAGGGGTATTCCCGTACTGCGACCAATTACTGCTATAACAAACCAGCCAAAGCTAATTAAAACAAGAAAAACGTCGGCAACTAAAACTGTGTTAAGTAAATTCAATAATTTATCTTTCATTTCTTTCTCAGAAATTAAATGGCCCACAGGTAAAAAAATCTGTGGATTGATTACCACAGATGAATCTTATCTTATTTGATTTCAATTAACTGAATAGCCAGTTTTTAACTTTTGCCAAACTTTTCCAATCTGGCTTTCTGCTCAAACCGTCTTCAATACTATTCTTAATCTCCTCTTGCCATTCCTCATTAACCATCATTAACTGCGAAGCAACCTCTATATGGTCTCGCAAACCTTTTTGACCTGTTTCTAACATCGCTGTAGCCAAATTAACCCTTGCTTGCGGGTCTTGGGGGTTTAGTTTTACAGCCTTGAGTGCAGCTTTAGAAGCAAGCTTTGGTTTGCTATCGAGCATATATAACCACGACAAACAAGTCCATGCAGCACTATTTTGAGGTGCACGATCGCAAATTTCTTTAAAAACAGGAACCAACTCGGCTGCATCTGTTCCAGTTTTATAACGTTCTAGAGCTTCATCAAATAGTGATTCAACCGTTTGAGTCATAGTAAAACAACTATTATTCTTCTTCTCAAAAGTCCTTTGTAATTAAATAACTATTTAGGAAAAAACACAAAGTACTTTTACAATTTGCTTTAAACACCAAATGATTTACCACAACCGCAAGTGGTATTCGCATTCGGATTGGTAAACTGGAAACCTCCACCAATCAGCGAATCGCTATAATCAAGCATTAAACCATAAAGATATAATAAACTTTTGCGGTCGCAAACAATTTTGAAACCATCGTAATCAAAGGTATCATCATTATCGCTGATTTGACTGGAGTCTTCAAAATCCATCATGTAGGACATTCCGGAACAGCCGCCTTGACGTACTCCTACCCTTAAGCAGAGTTCCTTACCTTGCTTTTCCTGCAATAATTTGACTTGTCGCAATGCGGCTTCGCTCAATAAAATGCCTTGTTTCTGAGACTCAGTTGCTTGTGTCATCTGTTTAATATCTCCAATAATATGGTTTAACCATCATCGAAAAGGCTGTAATTATGAATTCCGGTTCGGAACTAGAAGATAAAAGTAGTTCCATATTGGTTCACAATAGCCGTAATTGTTCTTTCACTTATTCTAGCGATATTAATGCAGCTCTCGTTTTTCTCAATTGCGATACAAAAATGCTCGTTCACCCTTAGACTATCCGCCAGTTCTGCTCTTTCTGAGATTTCTTTATATAACCTTTTTTTTTGCGTCAACTTATTTAGTACTCCGATACATTAGTTTTGCACTTAGAGCTAGTTTTATCGTCAGGGGATATAGCTGATGAATCAAAATCAAGGAGTTAAGCGAACAGCACCATCACAGTGGGTTTTTATTCTAAAATTGAAAAACTCGACATGTGTATATAAATATTTTTGGAATTCGGCTTTTCGGAAAGGGCAATGTAACGCCACTCTTTAAATACAGGAACAAGGATGATGATAAATTTTGGTCAAATTCTCTTTTTCCTGGAAATAAAAATTTCACAGAATGCTAAAAGTTACAAATCTACTCTATGACAAGTTTAAGTCGCTCTACCATTCGTCGTTTGAAGAAATTACCTCAAATTCCTTCTGTATGGGAAGGCGATCGCCGTCCGTTTTCATCACCAACGACGGGTGAGGAAGATTCACAATCACCAAGCGAATGCATTCTTTGGGTTGATGCTTCCGAAGGAATTGTACGAGGGATGGATGTTGTTAATCCTCAAGTCGGACCAGAAGCTGTCGTTCGTACTTTAATGCGAGCAATAGAAAGTCCCCACAGCCCAGCAAAACCCGCCCGTCCTCAGAAAATTGTAGTCCAAGATCGGGAGATTCAATTTTATTTACGCGGAGTATTGCAAGATATAGATATTGTTATAGATCGAATACCCGAATTACCGTTAATTGATGAATTGTTTCGCGGGTTTTCCGAAGTAATTGACAATCAAATTCCAGATTTACCTCCACAATACGCAAATTTATTACGGAATAAAGCTTTTGCTATTTGGAAATTAGCACCTTGGGAATTTTTAGAAGAACAGCAGATCCTATCAATAGAAATTAATAAATGGGACATTGGAACTCTATACGCTTCCGTGATGGGTATGCTAGGCATGGAGTATGGAGTTTTACTTTACCGTTCTGAAGATTCTCTGAGATATTTCCGCGCTACTGTTTTAAAAGAAGACTCTTCGCAAGAATATTTAGAAGAAGCTTTTCTTAAGCAAGATTGTTTATTCTTGACTTTTGAGCGCGCTTCACAAGGTGATGCACAAGAAGATATATTTACCGATTTGGCAGATTATCCCCTATCGGAAATCAATCCAACTTTTGGTAATATCCATCCCCTTGAAGGAGTTCGTTCTATTTTGTACGAGGAAGAAGCTAAAGTTTCATTAGTAGCTTTAGAAGCTTTATATCGTTTTATTCGCGATCGTCATGTCCATTTAAGCAATGGCTTGTTTCCGTCTTTAAGTCATCGCTATCGTATATCTTTGCCATCTTCTTTAAATTCAACTACCAAATCGCTATCGGTGACTGTAGCGACTCAAACACAGTTAGCTTCGGAATTGGAAGAAATGTCAAATTTTGAAGATGAAGATGAGGACACAGCTTTAAATCCAACCTATACTAGTCTTTCTCTAAGAGATGATTTAATACCGCAAGAATCGTTTTTAAGCTTGGGGATGATTTCTTGGGAAATGTTGGAATATTTAGAAGAAACCTCCAAATATCACAAAGTTGCAGAAATCGCACAAGTAGGTGAAGGTTTACCAGTAATTTTGGTTCAAACCTCTCGCCCAAAAGCGAAAATTATCATTGAATCTATTCAAAAAGACGGCGGGCTTAGTGGAATTTGTTTTAATCCCGGTACCAATCCTTTCGATGGTACATATTACGACTTAGGATTACTACAAACACGAAATCAAGAATTATTCCTTTTTGGTGAATTTGAAAATGACGATCCAGATCATGTAGAAGCGAGACAGAAGTGGAATCAGCGCTGCAAAAATACTAAGGGATATTGCGGTTTGATTATTGCTAGAGGATTAACTGGAGCTTCTCGTGGGAATCCCCAACTACGAGACATGATGGCTTTATTTGAAGCACGTTATCTATCACCAAAGGAATTAGGTGTCGGTACTCTTCAACTGATGCCTCAATAATAAATAATTCTTTTGGGTTTTAATTTAAACTCAACGCGATTAAAATATCTGCTTAGATTATTGAAGAATGTTTTTATACCAGTGGTTTTAACATTCAATCATTAGTTTGTCGCTATCCGGCAATTAAAATGCTGTATGAAATAATGTATTTGAAATTGAGTGATGACTGATTCGCTAGTAACCTGAGTGGGGTGAAACAGTCTGTATTTTAAATATTGCTATTAGTATATGGCAGTTAATTAAATTGTATTTAGAAAAATAATTTTAGTTACGAACTTTAATACCGTATCAACCTCTTTCTAAATATAGGGAGAGGTCTTTTAGTTATATTCATGCAAGATTGAAATATAATTTTATGCTTATAAATGTTCAGTAATTTTAAAATATACTATATCTTTAAAGTTGATATTAATGAACAAATGTATGCTAATTACATATATTATCTGATTGTAATTTGACGTTATTTTTTTTTTGAATGAAGTCTTTACAGAACACATGTAATGGCTTTATAAAGATAAAAAACATCAAAAAAAATTGATATTCAATAAAGATTAAGTGAAGAGAAAATTTATTTAAAAAAAATAGATATACAATCGAGAAATCAGTAACTTGATAGTTTTATAGAAAATATGTTTATAAATTGTTATTCATATGTACGAATACTTAGGGAATAATTCAAGCGTTTATAAAAAGCAAATAAACAATGCCAGTGTTGAATCTTTAGGAGTGCAGTGGGCAAAAAAATATTTGCAAAATCTTGACGCTGATTCTGTGGCTTTTGGCTATAGTAAACCTGCTGAGTGCCAGAATTTGAAAGTAGTTACTTCCCCAGATCGGCGAGAAATAACAGCGCAAAAGCTTAAATCATCCATGCGAAATGTTAGTTTGCAAGCTTGGAACAAAACTGAGAAATTGCTATCTAAACAGCTAAAAAGACATCGTATCAAAACAGAGTTGATCGATCCGTGGGAAATTACAAGAGATTCTTGCAAAATTTACGAAAAATCCTTGGATGTTTACATGCGCGCAGCACCAGGCGAACCATCTATGGTAAGTGAATTAGCCTCTAAAGAAGAATCACGAGCTTCGCCTGAAGATCCAATATATGCCCAACGGCTTGCTCCCAATCAATTAACAAAAGCTATTAGTTCTTCCCTTGGAGACTTAAGACAAAAATACACGCAAAAAGATCCTAGAGTAATTGGCTTTGTAAGTATGCAGTTTCATTACACCGGTCAAATGCTTTTACATTTACTTTCTGGCATTGAACAAAGCATACTTAGCACTTACTTCAAAGTTGTTGACGATCATTTATATATGCCGTTGCAACGTGCTTACATGGCAGCAGCAAAACTTGATTCCGATTCCGTGGCTTTAAGTGCTGTAAGAAATCTATTACCAATTAGTACTCATATTGCCAAGAGAATTACTAGAAAAGTAATTGAGCTATATCCAGCTTATCGCTCTTATTCTGGCAAATTAAATAACCACAAAGTTATTATTTCTAGTCTCTGGGACGTGGAAATGTTTCAGGTGTACTTGTGGGTATGTGTTCTAGAAGGAAATATAGCTGCTATTGCACATGAATTATTTCCTTTATGTGTAATGCTTTATCCAACTCTAAAAATAAGTTGGGAAATAATTAGCCAAATGCTGCATCTATTAGGACAGGAAATTAGCGAACGCCTCAATACCGAACAAGCTAATACTTTGATGCCATATTTTCAGGTACTTTGGCATATGTTTTCTCCGGAAGTATTTGGCGAAAATATTTGCAAGATAGAATTAAATACTTATGACGAGATAAAAACTTGTAAACCGTTATTTGCTTAACAGTAAATCTCTCTCATAAATTTATACAATTTATTTCTATCACCTGGTTGTAAGATAACTTTTTAAGTTAATCTTCTGTAGGCAATCAATCTACCTTCAAATGAACTAACCTTCCTTAATTGATAAATAATGGTATCGACCCAACCGTTGCTTTCACTAATATTGTGAGGAAACTAAACTTTACTTTTTGTATTAATACAAATCTTGTTTACTTCTAGCAACTTTGATAGGATTGTCGCTCTCATTATTTATTTTGATTCCTTTCATGATGTCAATATACAGCAGATAACACTACACAATGACCAATAAGAAATGGGCTGTAAAACGTATAACAGTCAATCTCGCAGCACAAGAAGCGGACAAACTGGAAAAATATTGCCAGCAAACTGGCAGACCTGCTACAGATGTAATTCGAGAATTAATCCGAGGTTTGTCTATATCGGGAGAAAATAAAGATGTAGCAGGTTAAAGCTAGTGGGCAAAAGCAAATTTTATTCTTCTTGAACGGTTGAAGATGATCGAAATGTAGAGCTTTCAATCTGTATGTTCTACATTATTATTTTATGCATGGCAAATTCTGACACCAACTCAGTTACAATCGTTTAAAGATGCTCAATCAAAAAAAACGGAATGCGAGTTGCAATCGTAGGTGCGGGACTAGCCGGTTTATCATGTGCTGTAGATTTAGCAGATGCCGGTTGTGAAATCCAAATTTTCGAGTCTCGCCCATTTATCGGTGGGAAAGTAGGTAGTTGGATTGATAGTGATGGCAATCACCTGGAAATGGGATTGCATGTATTTTTCGGGTGCTACTATCAATTGTTTGATTTGATGAAAAAAGTGGGTGCATTTAAACACTTACGTTCAAAAGAACATATCCATAACTTTATCAATGAAGGTGGGCGAACCGGCGCTTTAGATTTTCGCTTCCTCACTGGCGCTCCCTTCAATGGATTAAAAGCTTTTTTTACCACTTCTCAATTGTCATTTCAGGACAAGCTGCAAAATTCTCTGGCATTAGGAACAAGCCCGGTTGTAAGAGGCTTGGTTGACTTTGAAGGTGCCATGAGAACTATTCGTGACTTAGATAAAGTAAGCTTTGCAGATTGGTTCCGCAGTCACGGTGGAAACAATGGAAGTATCGAACGGATGTGGAATCCTATCGCTTATGCTTTAGGTTTTATCGATTGCGAAAATATGTCAGCTCGCTGCATGTTGACTATATTTCAGCTATTCGCAGCCAGAACTGAAGCTTCAAAACTGCGGATGCTTGAAGGTTCTCCTCAAGAGTACTTGCACAAACCAATTGTGAATTATCTAGAAGAGAGGGGAACCAAAATTCATACTCGCCGCCAAGTACGAAAAATCAATTTTAGCGAACAAGCGGGTGTAGCCCAGGTAGATGGATTAGTTGTTGCAAATGGCGATACTGAAGAACATATCACCGCCGATGCTTACATTGGTGCTTGTGACGTACCTGGAATTACTCGTTTAATTCCTTCAGAATGGCGTAAATGGTCAGAATTTGACAACATTTACAAATTGGATGCCGTACCCGTCGCCACAGTGCAATTGCGCTTCGATGGCTGGGTTACAGAAATGCAGGACGCTCAAAAACGCAAGCAGCTCGAAGAAGCTGTGGGAATAGATAATTTGCTGTATACCCCCGATGCTGACTTTTCTTGCTTTGCTGATTTAGCTTTAACCAGCCCATCTGATTATTATCGAGAAGGAAGTGGCTCTTTAATGCAACTGGTATTAACGCCGGGAGACCCCTTTATTAAGAAAAGTAATGAAGATATAGCGAAACACGTCTTAGCTCAAGTACACAAGCTATTTCCTTCCTCCCGAGAATTAAATATGACTTGGTACAGTGTCGTAAAGTTGGCTCAGTCTTTGTACCGAGAAGCACCAGGAATGGATGTCTATCGTCCTCCGCAAAAAACTCCTATAGAAAACTTCTTTCTGGCGGGTAGCTATACTCAACAAGATTATATCGATAGTATGGAAGGAGCGACTATTTCGGGCAGGCGTGCAGCAAAGGTTGTTTTGGAGAACATGAAAACCAATCGTAGCGCAGTTGTTCTTTAGAAAGTTATTAATAAATGCCTTCAAGAGTTCCAAATCAAAAATTAGGATAATAATAAGGAATGGCTAACTGGTTGGAGCATACCGTACAAGTAGAGGTAGAAGCTCCTATAGATAGAGTATGGGGTATGTGGTCGGATTTAGAGCAGATGCCTCGCTGGATGAAATGGATTGATTCAGTCAAAATTCTTGAAGACAATCCGGAATTATCGCTGTGGAAATTGGATACTGGTGGATTTAATTTTAGCTGGCGATCGCGCATTGTAAAAGTGATTCCCAATCAGATCATCCAGTGGGAATCAGTTGATGGTTTGCCTAATAGAGGCGCAATTAGATTTTACGACCGTCACAATAGTAGTATTGTCAAACTAACCGTTGGTTATGCTATACCGGGTATTATTGGCAAAATCATGGATAATCTATTTCTTGGACGGGTTGTAGAAACTACATTGCAAGAAAATTTGGAAAGGTTTAAGGAATACGCCCAAACTGGGATTAGTCCGCTCGAATAGCTAAAAGGCTTTTCGTAAAGAAAAAGTAAACGGGCGTAGCAGCTTAATTGAGGTTATTTACCAAGTAGGATCGGTAAATATATTAATTGTTAATTCTTCTTTACCTGCTGGAACAGAACTGATGCAAGCGCGGATAATATCTCCATCTTTAACCTCAACCGTACAAGCATGACAAGAACCCATTAAACAACCCGTAGGAATCAATACCCCTGCTCTATCGGCGACATCAAGTAAAGGTTCTCCGGCTTGGGCATCAACCGTAACATCATCCGGCAAAAAGTGGACTTTAACGCTCATGTTCAGAGATTAATGAAACTATGACAAAGTAGTTAGCAGTTAGTTTGATGGACTAACAACTAACCACCAACCATTAACTACGATAACAAAACGCTTAAGTCTAAATAGCGTTCTACATTTACTGCCAAAGAATCTAATAATTTTTCCCTTTGCTCGCGGTAGTTAGGAACACCAGTAGGTAGAGATTTTAAACCGCGCTGCTGCCGCAAACGATTTAGCCAAGCGCGTCGCCAAGGACCGTTGTCAAACATACCATGAAGATAAGTACCCCACACTGATTGACACTTATCTACCAAACCCAAATTAATGTCGTCAAATAAAGGCTCGAAACCTTGAGCAGCAGGACCTTGAGTTTCAATTCGCGAACGTCCTTGGTGAATTTCAAACCCATGAACCGGCAAGCCAGTTTGAGGAAAATTAGAAGTAACTTGCCGCTGTCTGGCGATTTTCTGCCCGGTGATTACGCTTTTTACAGGTAGTAATCCCAAGCCTCCAAATCTACCGGCTTGTCCTTCTATCCCTTCTGGATCGGCTATCATCTGACCCAAAATTTGAAAACCACCACAGATTCCGAGTACGGTACCACCGGCTGCGGCATAATTTTGGATTTGTTCGGCCATTCCCGTTCTTTGCAGCATTAATAAGTCAGGTATAGTAGTTTTAGTCCCTGGAAGAATTACTGCATCCGGATGTCCTAGCTCGTGCTTTGGACTCAAGTATTTGACGCCAACGCTGGGTTCTGACTCTAATGGGTCAAAATCGGTAAAATTAGCGATTCTTGGTAGTTTAACTACCGAAATATTTAGTTCACCGTTAAATTTACGAGGTTTTCTTTCCAATAAATCCAGCGAGTCTTCGGCGGGGAATACTTGTTCTAAGTAAGGGATAACTCCTACTACTGGAATACCCGTCTTTTCTTCAAGCCATTTAATTCCTGGTTCTAATATCGAACGCTGCCCCCGGAATTTATTAATTACGATACCTTTGATTAAAGCTCTTTCTTCTGGTTCCAATAATTCCAAAGTACCGACAACGTGAGCAAAAGCTCCACCTCGTTCGATGTCAACAACTAATAGAGTCATAGCGTTTAAATGCTTGGCAACTCGCATATTAGTTAAATCGCGGTGCTTAAGATTTATTTCCGCTGGACTTCCGGCTCCTTCGCAAACTAATAAATCAAATTCCGTTCCTAGATTATGTAGGGATTCCTCAATGGCTCTCCATCCCAAGTCAAAATATTGCTCGTAATAATCTGTAGCGCTGACTTTTCCTACAGCTTTGCCCTTGATAATTACTTGGGAAGTCATATCTCCTTGGGGCTTGAGTAAAACTGGATTCATTTCGATCCAAGGAACTACTCCAGCAGCCCAAGCTTGTACCGCTTGTGCATAGCCAATTTCTCCTCCATTGGCTGTAACATAAGCATTGTTAGCCATATTTTGACCTTTAAAGGGAGCCACTCGCCAACCACGTCGTGATAATATACGACATATTGCAGCGCATAAGAGTGATTTCCCTGCGTGGGATGTTGTCCCCACTACCATAATTGATTTCATAGTTAGCTATTATTTTTGTTTATCGGACTTATTGAGTTAAAGTATGAAGCCAGGGAAAAAATGGCATTAATGACTAAAGGGTTAGTTACACTTAGTCTTCGCCATTAAATCCCGTTCAAAATGAAGATGAATTTATATTCGGACTTATATACACTTCATAAAGGGAGTAGAGGCTTCAGTAATTATTGTTCCCTTATCAACCTCACTCCTAACTTTTACTTACCTAATTAATTAAAAAGGTAATCTAAATATACGTATTAATGCATTCAGCAGGCGATCGCCAATTGTTGGAACACCCCAAGATTGGAATGATGCATCTTCTACGAGTTGACGACCTAAAGGAGTTAAGCGAAAACTATCTGTAATTCCTTGTCCATCGACTTCACGCCGTAGTAAACCAACTTCAATCAACCATAACAAAGCATTATCAGCCGCCAACTCCGATAAAGAACGTTTAGTGTAGTTATTTTTCAGACCATTTAACCCAGAAATTTCACTCATAGCTACACGCTCTGAAAGCATTTGTTCAAACAAGCTTAACTTAAAAGGTGAACATCTTAACGCCCGGATAGCTCGTTTTTGGGTGAAATCAGTATAAGCAAATTTCTTTTGAGTTTGTGAATCTACAGCACGCATTTTAGCTATATTGGCATAATTTTTACTTACTATATTAATAGTAATGTTTTTTTTATTTACTAAACTTTTTATCTTACAGGATTAAGAATACAGGGTAGGGAGATATCCGGAGGAAGGAACATGCACATTGTCGCAAGTGGTGTAGGTGTTGTTCTCCTGGCAAGGAGATTAATTCTCACAAATTAACTTGATTGTAAATGTAATATTTAGTAATATTTGCCTATCAAATTTACAATTATGTTACTAACTCTGTTGTAAAACAACTGCAATGTATTTCTTGCGGAAACGAAGAAAGGTTTAAAAACTTCACTTCTCTTGTAGAAAATGATAGGTTCTGGTTAGGGAATAGGGAAGAGGAAGGCATTAAGTTTAAGTGTAAATTTAAAGCATTTAAATGTTTTCGAGAGATATCTATCCCTTTGATATGATGAATAAACAATAAACTAAGATAATAGATATACAGCATTTTTGCCGATTAAGTGCTTTATTTCTGAATATTTTCTATTATATATATATAGTAGTTTTCTTCCGCAACTATAGCGTTACTAAATTGACCGACTAAACTAATTTTTAATATTTGAGACTTAATGTTGAGAGGATAGCCTAATATTAAAAGATTTTCTCTGGAATTATTTGCAGCTAAATTTTCTACTTTCTCAATTAGCTCTGATTGATTTTGAATAAATTTAACTTTAGGATTGAAGAAAAAGCTTCCTAATTTATCGTATGCTAGATAAAATATTTTTTTATCTAAATAAGCAGAAATAGGTGAGACGATTGTATCTCTGTCGGCAAGAATAAATTTATCGCTTAAGTTTTGCTTTTGAATAAAATTTGCGGCTGCTTGACTTTTAGAAAAAGGGTAAATCAAATCCATGCTATAGGCATATAAACCAGATAACATTTGAATTAGTAAAATCACTGCGATCGCTTTTTTCTGATATTTATGGGAAAAATGAGTTATTCGTCGAAAATATTTCGATATAATATCAGATTTATCGGATAATTTACTTATCCATAGACAAGCGATAAAAAGAATGAACAAATTACCATGATGCCTTAAAGTTCCTTGCCATTTCAACCATGTAAATAAAATTATGCCAAAAGTACCTGATAAGTATAGTAATAAGACTTTTGGTGTTTGAATAAATATAAATATTGAGAAACATAACAGGAGCAAAGAAAAGAATGAAGACGAGAATCTCATTAAGCTGAAGTTAGACATGATGTTATCGCTCCAGAAATGATATTTGAGAAAATTAGGAATAGGGAGATAGCTATTAAAAATTGCTCTGATACTATAATTTAACCGTTTTAAAATAATTAATATTAAATCAGGCTTGGGTGCAACTGTATCTTCACCTGCACTTTGACTTACACTTTTATTGATATCGTTCGCAGTATCTAGTATCGCAACTGGAATTAATTGAAAAATTGAGAAGGATATACCTAAAATTATTATTATGAAACCTATTTTTAGATATTTTTGTTGTCGGCGATTTAATTGATTTTTTTGTTTAAAATTTTTATCGACTAAATCAATCATTAAAGTAGCAGTTAAACATAAAGAAATTAGTAGAGAATAAATATTTGTATTTGCTAAGAACGCTAAGGTTGAAGAGATAGCAATGTAGTTTCTATTTTTGCTAGTAAACAGGTAGCAAAATAGTAGAACTAAGAATAAACCTAAATTATAGTTTCTACTAATGAGATTATATTCAAACAGTGAAAAATAGCTAAAACTAAGAAAAGTTTTTTGTAAAATATTGAAAGGTGAAAATTTAACAATCAGATAGACAGAGGCAGTAGCAATCAGTATGTGAAATAACTGCATCGCAAAGGGATTATGAGTAAATTTGGCAATTATAAACAAACATAAATGCCATAAGCCTTGATGTCCTTCATATTTTAAATTTTGATATAAGTCAATTAGAGTCGAAGAGTCTCTCGCAATTAGCCATGCTTGAGTTTCATCGCGCCACATTTCATGATTAATAATGCCAATTAAACTCACAATAAAAAAGATTGCAATTAGGCAGTTAGAATAAGATAGATATTTTGAAAAAAAAATACTCTTTTTAGCCGGTTTTTTTTGAATAGTGGTCATTGCGAATAATTCCCATATCGTTAATTGAATAGTTAATTTAAAAATACGCCTACGTCGCCAATGTATTTAATTAAATGGCTTCAATTACTAGTTTGACGAGTTCTTTCCCAGAAAAATCCCGTAACTCCGGCAACTTGAGAGATAAATAATAAGGCAGATAATAATAATTTCGGTTGAGGTGTTGGTTGCGACAGCGGATACTTTAATAAATTTAAGTAAAATGAAATGGGTTCGACTTTAATTTCCCTATGGGCACGTTTAGCACGAACTTGATGAAAGCAGAAAGCACCGCGCCCGTAAAAAAAGTGTTGTTTCCAATAGCTTGATAACGTCAATTTGTGGGCGTGATAAACTTCAACTTCCGGTGCGTAAACCATTTTTTTGCCGTATTGCAGCCAGCGATCGCACAATTCCCTGTCTTCTGCTGCGGCTCTTGGATAGGTTGTATCGAAGCCACCGATGTTATCAAAGAGTTTTGTTGATACGGCAATATTATTAGAGGCGAAGAAGGTTGCTTTTTGAGGGTTCTTGTTGTAATAGCTGTAGAGGTAGTTAATCAATTCCTGAGATGCGGTAGAAAATGGATTATCGGCAAGTATATTGATGGTTTTTCCTCCAATCAAGCAATCGGGGGCATTGACAAATTTATCTGCTAATGTTTTTAACCAGTCTTGTGCTGGTTTACAATCATCATCAGTAAAGGCAAGAAACTCTCCTTTCGCTTGTTTAGCACCTGTATTGCGAGCAGTTGCAGGACCAGCATTTTCTTGTTTAAGTAATGTAATTTCTAACTGATGTTTGAAAGGTTCTACGACTGATTCGAGTGAAATTTTACTACCATCATCAACTACCACAACTTCAAAGCAATCGCGGGGATATTCTAATTTGGTCAATGATTCCAGGCAATCTGATAATCTTTCAGGACGATTGTAAGTAGGAATTACGATAGATATAAATGGTGTATTGATTCTCAAGTTATTCATGTGTTTTTTATGGTTTATCGATGATTTATATTTTCAGATTTAATTAGATTTATGACGTAATTGTTTGATATTTAGTAAGACTTCTGCTGCCGATTGTCTTCCTCCAGGAAATACAAACCAAAAGCAAATATAAATAATAGAAAATATAATTAAACTTACAAATAAATTAACTATCAAATTATCAAAGCTAAGCAAAAATTGTTTGCATAGATATAAGACAAATGCAGCACTAATAGAAGAAAATGCTGGACAACTTACTGCGGTAAGAAAATCTGTTGCTGTCAAAGGTGATGTTTTCAAACAAAATGCCACCGATGGATAAGTCAATAAACATATTGCGGTAGTGTAGCCAGCCCCAACCCCAAAAGCTCCCCATTGAGAACCAATTACCACTGCTAAAATTACTACTGGTGTGTGAATCAGCCCCCAACGGAACTGCTGCTGAGTTTGTCCTGCTGATATATAAAGCCATTTCGTCACTCGGTACATACTGCCAACGAATACCGCAATGCATAAGACTCGAAACAGGGGAACAGCTTCCAACCATTGATTCCCTAAGAGTAATAGCAGCAGCTTACGAGCTTCTACAAAGGAAAAAGCTAAAGCTGGCATACATAAACCAAACAGCAACATTAAGACTTTACGACAGTAACTGCGATATAAATTTTGATCGTGGAGAGTACGGCTAAAGCTGGAAACAGCAACATCAAAAAGTGAGAAGTAAACCTGTTGAAAAGGAAAATAAGACCATTTATAAGCAACTTGATAAAAACCTAGAGCAGTTGCTCCACTTAAATAACCTATGAGTATTCGGTCTAATTGCATACCAATACGCATCAGAAACCGAAAACCTGTAAGGTGCGCTCCATAAGATAAAATTGCTTGTAAATTACTATCTCTGTGATTGTTTGTATGCTTTTTAATCTGTTTTTCTGGTAGCCAAGGGCAGATAATTAAATAACCAATGCTTTGTACAAGCTGCATAACAACTAGTTGCAACACTAGAGCCAAATATCCCCAACCTTCGTAAGCTGCCACAATGGCGATCGCTGCCGCCAAAATCAGCGAAACAACTTCAATTGTTGTCAGTATGCCGAAACGCATCTGTCGCTTTAACAGTGATTTATGCACAAATGTTAAACAGACAGCCGCAAAGCCCAAAGTAATTAAAAGAGTGATTCCAATTAATTCCTCTTCTCCATAGAAATTGGCAAGAATCCAAGCCATAATTACCATCAAGGCTACAACTACGGCATTAATTTTTAAAGATAGCCAGAAGCTAGCGCTCAGTTGTTGGTTATCGAGTTCTTCTCGTTGTACGGTAGCTGTCTCTAAACCAAAATTACTTAAGCTGTCAGCCAGAGAAAGCAGAGGCGCAACCATTGCCACCAAGCCGAAGTCTGCCGGTGTTAAGATGCGAGCAAGTATAGCAGTTGAGCCAATTCCCAAAGCAAGTTTAATTGGTTGAGCCGCAAAGCTGATTAAACCAGATAAAAGTGAGCGACGTTTAAGATCGGCACGGAGATTATCGGTATTTAAATGACGATAATTTTTCAATATTCAAATGCCTTGATGACAATATTTATGAGAAGATTTAATTTATTAATTTATTAGTTGAACTGATTAACAGACTAGCTTTTGACTGCTTTCAACACTAATTTCTTGATAAATATCGAGGAAACTTTGGGTACGTTGTTCTTCGCTAAACTCTTGCATTGCTCGCTCGCGCCCAGCTTCTCCCATTGCTTCTGCTAATTCGCGGTTGCTAAGCAACTTTAATAAAGCATCTGCAAGAGCGTCAACATCTCCGGGTGGCACTAAAAAACCCGTCTTATTATTGCTAACAATTTCTGGTTGTGCCCCGGTAGCACTAGCAATAACTGCGGTACCTCGCATCATTGCCTCTGTGGTAACATTGCCAAAAGGTTCCGCCCACAATGAAGGTATTACTTGTACCCAAGCCAAATCAAAGTGCTGCTCCAATTCTTGACGCGATATATGTCCCAACCATTTGACGCTTTTTGTAGCCTTTAATTGTTCAGCTAATAGTTTTAAATTATCAAATTCAACTCCTTGCCCTGCAATAACTAATTCAGCTAACGGTATACGTTGCTTAACTCTGGCAAATGCCTTTAATAAAACGTCAATTCCTTTTTCTGAGACTAACCTGCCAGCAAAGGCAACAGTCGGTGGTTCGCTTAAAGGCGGACGTTGCGGACGCTTTCGCACACCATTGTGAACTACTTTAACCGGCTTAATTCCTTCTGCTTCTAAATTTGCTTTCATTGCATGACTCAGAGCCACAACTGCATCAAAAGCATGTCGCCAATGCAACCACAACTGTCGCTGTAACATATACATAACCCAAGACTGTGGTGTCAGACAACCATGATGCAAGCAAGCTTTTCCAGCAGTGTATCTACAAGGGCTGCCATCGGGGAGTAGCTTAGTTCCCATAGGACAAATGGCTTTATATACCGCTGTTTGGTAAAGACAAGGAACTTCTTCAAGTAGCGGGAGAATCAAGGGTGAAAGTTGCCACATAAACATCCGCACGTGCACAACATCCGGTTGAAATTCATCTAAAACACGGCGCAAATTTAGATAAGCAGAAATATTAGCCGTTTGGGAAACTACTTGAAATAGACTATTCGTGCCAAAACAACTATATTCCGAAAGCAAAGGACTATCAGCTACTGGTTTCGCTTCACTAGAAAACAAACGTACATCGTGAGACAAAGAACGCAAGTTATCCCGGAGGGAAAGCATTTGTGTTTCTGCACCTCCGGTAGCTGTTCCTACGTCATTAAGCAGAAGAATCTTCATCAGTTTTTTTAAACTTCGGATAACTGTCGTTGCTGAGTTACGACTGCTGCAGATTTAGGCTGAAGATGTTTTTTTGCATAGACACTCGTCAGGTATCGATTAAGCAACTTTTCAATAGGTGCCAACAAACCATACATGACAACTTTATGCAGAAACTGGTTTTGGATACCCAAAGTTAAAGCACGCACAATCGGCATCAAGATTGTATCTCTACGTCTCCAGCCTAATGCTTTATATTTATGTTGAAAATATCCGTCTTCAGCTAGATTCCATTTTTGCCGCAAGCGTAAAAGACTTGCGAGTTCCCAAGCATTGCTCCAACGCAACATATAGTAATGCAAATCGCTAAATTTCAAAGGCGATGTGGGAACGTAAGTGACCTTACTTGCAGGCTCAAAATACACTGTTCTCCCGGCTTTAATAACATTCATACAAAAGTCGAGATGTTCTTTTGTATTCAGCATCTGTTCGTCAAACATTCCTAAGTGCTGGAATATTTCTGTACGAACCAGCATGACATGGAACTCGCAAAGTTCGGTTTCTGTACGCTCTAATTTGACTCGCGGATCTGTAATGTGTTTGCCTTGCTTATACATTTTTTCCCGCAACCGCCGTCTACCTTTTTGATCGACAACGATATGAGATTCACCACCGGCAAAGTGAATTTCTTGATGTAATGGTAAATATTGAAACATTAACGGGCCAACTACAGTAGCTTCTGTATCTTCGCTACAGTCAATTAAAGCTTTTAACCATCCCGCAGCAGGAATAATGTCGTTATCGACAAAAGCCACATATTTGGTATCGACTTGTGCTAACCCAATATTTCTAGCACGATTAGGAGTTAGATAATAATCGGTGCGAATCAGTTGAAAACCTTTTTCCTGAGCTTGAATTTCCAAATATTCCCGTATATTTTTCGGAGAATTTCCATCTACATATATCAGTTTGAATGGGATTTGAGTATTTTCGTAAATACTTTCTAAAGACTCGCGGGTATAGCTAAAACGTTCGCGAGGAGAAACAATAATTGTTACTTGAGGTTCGCTCATATACTATCCTTAACTTAATGACCTGGGTTGAAATTAAATAGCTACCAGCTACAAGCATTTTTTCGTTTTTTTTAACTTAATCTATACAAATAATTGGCTATAAAACCGTAATTTATGTTGATATTCGTCATGACTTAAATATTTAATATCAAAGATATAAATAAAACAAGTTGATGTAAATAAAGGTTATATATTAAAATCCTATCGGGTAAACAAATGAATTATTAGCTACTTTTATTTACATCAAGTTATTGCGACCTACTGTTTATTAGAAGCTACAGTAGTCAAATCATTATCGTCTTCCGATGGAAATTCCTTCCATTCTTCCTTGGTAAAATCTTCGTGATAAGAGCGCTCGGTATTAACTCCCCACAAATCATGCTGCTCTCCTAATAAATTTTTTGCTGCTAACAAAGCTGTAAGCATAGAGTGGTCTTGATTATTATAACGATGCATTCCATTACGACCGGTAGTTTGTAGATTTTCAAATTTCTGCAAATAATTTTGAATCACCTGCAAATGTTGACGATAATCTCGGTCGTATACTGGATAAGCTTTGGGTTGACGGATAACCACTCCATCTTCGACTACTGCACCTTTAGCTAATCCCAAAGTTTCTAATTCTTTAGTCGCTAGCTCAATTAGTTCTTCATCCGTCTTTGACCATAAATAATCGCCAATATTGGCAAAATATTCCATACCCAAACAAGTCTTATTTGCATCGGGAACCATTGCAGGACTCCAATTCTTGAAATTCTGAATTCGTCCAACTCTCACCTCGGGAGAGTGGATGTAAATCCAGTTATCTGGGAATAAATCTGGTGCATCTATAATCAACGACACAATCAGAAAATCACGATATCTTAGACCATTTGCAGCTTCCACTATCTCGGTTGGTAGTGCAGGGTTCATTTTCTGAATTAACTTATTCAGAGGCATACTAGATATAAAATTATCGGCTTCAAATTGAATCAAATTATCATCGCGTTCGGCAATAATCTGATTAATACGCCAATTTTGACGTTCCATACCAAGTACTTTGGTATTCATATGCACCTCACCCCCGGCTGCTTCTATTTTCTCTGCAAAGCGCTCCCACATCATTCCCGGTCCTAATCTGGGGTAATCAAATTCTTTAATTAAGGTTTTGGTGTCGTTCTTACCGATGAATGCATTCAATAGTGCTGTTTTTACAGACAAACCTTTGATTCGCTGAGCAGCCCATTCTGCTTGAATCTGATTACAGGGAATACCCCAAACTTTTTCGGTATAGGTTTTGAAAAATGTTTTATATAGACGTTCTCCAAAGCGGTTTGTTACCCACTGCTCCAAATTCTCTTCCACGGGCAACGGTTCCCGCTTTGCTTGCAAATAAGACCAGATTATCAGAAAACTTTCTGATATACCTAACTTCCCGAGAGTATCAAATGCACTCAATGGATATTGAAAAAATTTACCTTGATAGTAAATCCGCGACATGCGCGGAGTCTTAATAAAATCATCCTCTAAAACTTCGTACCACAGGTCTTGCACTTCTGGCACTTTAGTAAAAAACCGATGACCGCCAATATCAAAGTGATACCCCTTATACTTTTCGGTTCTAGAGATTCCACCTACTTTGTCTGATTGCTCTAACACTATGGGCTTGATACCATTTTTCACTAAGTGGTAAGCAGCTGTCAGACCAGCAGGACCTGCTCCGATAACGACAACTTGATTATTGTTCATAAACTAAATAACGGGTGTGTTTGTTTTTATTGTTGCCTTCTCTCAAGTAGTGGAAGTATCTAATTTTGATAAAAACCACTCATTCCATAAATAATTGCTTGTACCAATTGCAAAAGCTAAACCGCCGTAAAAGTAATAAAAACAATGCCAAGGAATGACGCGCAATGCAAAGGTTAAACCGCGTTTTCTATAGAAAAATCGGTAAACTTCAAAATTAAGCCGTAGCACTACCAGACTCAATAGGGCGGCTATAGCTAAAAATCCCACCCACCAAAAGCTTAAAAACAAACTTGTCAACATTCCAAAGACACAGATAACACTTAAACGACTAGATACACCAAGATTCAAGTCGTTATTTAACTGGCGGTGACGTAAAATTAATTCTGTCCAAGGTAAAGCACGGTATAAAATCTCTGCTTTTGCAAGAGATAAGAAACCCCAGTTTTTTAAATGTTTAACGTGCAAATTCTTGAAAAGTCTAATTTTATAACCAGCACTCCTGATACGATATCCTAATTCAATGTCTTCTATACTCGGTCGTCGATAACTCTCATCAAATCCCCCTAAAGAGAGAAATATTTCACGACGAATAGCTCCACAAGCACCCCAAAACGTGAAGGCTTCTTCATTACCTATCTGATGAGTATAGTGGTGAAGTAGATTTTTATATTGAGACAAAAAGTTAGTTTCTCCAGGCTCATCATCATAGGAGCCAATTAAAGCAGCTAGCGATGGCTCCTGAGTAAAAGCTTTCTCAACTTGAGTAATAGCATCTGGGGAAATAACTACATCAGCATCTACAAAATACAAAATATCACCACTGGCAATACTTGCACCTAAATTTCGGGCTTTTGCTGGACCTTGATTTTCTGGCATTCTGATTACTTTAGCTCCAAACTCTGAGGCTACTAGCCAAGAACCATCAGTGTCTGCATCCGACACCACGATTATTTCATTTGGAGCAATTTCTGATTTTCTTAAACTCGACAAACATTTACGAAAGCTCTCTCCTCCATTGTGTACCGGAATGATTATTGAAATACTCACTTTGTCAGGAGTAACCATTGTTAGTTAATTCCTCATTTTGTAGGAAAATCAATGACTATCTAATTAGTTAGCTGTTAAACATTAAACTAAATTCGCTTATCCTAGATGATTTATTTTTTATCTACAAGCTATTTTTATTATTTAAAAACAGTAAGATGCTGTTCAATATTTTTCTTCGTAAAATTCACACTAATTTTATATTTATAAAGTTTTTATGAATATGAATTTGTAAAAATAAGTAAATATACTAAATAGATATAGACAAACATATTTTTCATACCAATATTTAAACTCTGTATATTTATCGCATTGCAGAAAATGGGATGAATATTATCTCTAATATCTCTAACTAACAAAATGTTGTATAAATTGAATTACTTAACAGAATAATTTTCAGTTTTACAAATATTTAATCTATCCCGAGAACGATATTATAAAAATATTTGTTAAGCAGAATATTTCCAAAAGTAAAATATATGTTCGCTCAAAATCTAAATTTTGGGAAACTTGCTTGTAATACTTTAAAAAATAGGAATTTAGTTGATAAAAAAGCTTTTTACCCAGATTTTAGACTCTGCGATCGGATTATTTTTGATTGAATCCAATTACCAGCAGACAAGTATAATTAAAAACAAAAAATAAACATTCATAAATCAGCAAGCATTTAAGATAAAATACTCATTGCAACAGATATTACTAAATTTAACTAAAGTTATGCCTCTACCAGTTGGAACCCAAGCACCTAGTTTTACAGCAAAGGATACTAACGGCAATACAGTTTCTCTATCAGATTTCAAAGGCAAGACAGTCGTTTTGTATTTCTATCCCAAAGACGATACCCCCGGATGCACCAAACAAGCCTGTAGTTTCCGAGATGCTCAACCTCAGTATCAAAGCAAAGATATTGCAGTTTTTGGTGTAAGTGCAGATGACGAAGCTTCTCACCAAGCTTTTACCCAAAAATACAACTTGAATTTCCCCTTACTAGTTGACACCGAAAAAAGTTTGATCGCAGCTTACGATGTTGATGGTGGTGGATATGCGAAGCGCGTTACCTACGTTATTGATAGTGATGGGAAGATTAGCAATGTTGACGAGAGCGTCAATACTACTACTCATGCTGAAGATGTTTTAAAATCCTTGGGATTATAGTTTTAAATTGAAAAAATGGGTTTGCTGCAAAATATGAGATGATGCTTTCACATTGTTATAGATGTAGCACTGCATCTCATAGAAATATGGATTTCAATACTACTCGGTTAAAGAATTAAACCCTATCTTTAGAGGGAGCATCCCAATGGCGGCAAAAAGCCCGCAGACTAAAAGCCTGGGGCTAATACTACCAAGCCCACCTTTGTGGGCTACTGGATTCTTAGCCCACGAAGGTGGGCTTGGTTTATGTAGCCGCACCCTTGCAGCGTGTCGGGTAAAATGTTTGTTCAAAATCGGGATGCTCCCTCTTTATATCTCCCAAACCCCTTTAAAAAGGGGAGCCACTGCGTTGCCCACAGGAAGTGCGGCTCGGTTCCCTCGGTTGTAGCAAGTGGCGTGGCTTTTATTGCCTCCTTTTAAAGCAGGGTTAGGGAGGATATACTCTTAACCGAGCAGTATTGATATGGATTTTATTTTGACTGCAAAATGTAGGTAAATATGATTCATCGTTTAATTGAGTAAAGTCAAAAAAAATGTAGAGACGCTATACATATAACGTCTCTACAAAAATAAAAAAATCGCTAATTTTTTTGACTTTTAATTGCCAGAAGCAGGTGTAGCTTGTGCCGGTGTATAAACTGGGAATACAAAATCAAACTGATTGTTTGCTGGTTGCTGCTGTTGACGTTGTTGCAGCAATTTTTGCTGTCTTTCACGAAATGAGCCTGCTGCGGAATTAATTTGCTGACGATTTTGAGAAGAAAATCCTTGCCAGTCTAAAGTACCAAGCTGCGAGCGATGAATCAAACTCATGGGGTCGAAATTACCACTTTCAGTTCCGTATAAAGAACCTGAGTCGCCCCGTTTTGTATCTAAAACATCGTTCTGATAGCTGGATGGTACGTTAACATTTTCATTCTGTTGAGCCAAGCTTGCTGAAGGCGCAATTATCAAAGCAATGCCAAGTCCAGTAAAGCTTGTAGCCACTAATTTACTTAATCGTGAAATCGATATTTTCATCAATTTTTCCCCTTTTGTGATTTCAATGAATGCTTCTATTTTACGCAAGAGTACGGCGTAGGCGGGGTTGAATGCTTAATAATGCTACAATAGCGAAGCCTAATAAAACCAGTATTGCACCACCAAAAGTGACATCACCCCAAAAAGCCTGCATAACTACACTATTTAATCCCCAACTTTGATGAGTATATAAATAGCGGATTGGTTCAATTGCATAGCTTAAAGGATTCAGGGCTGCTACAACCTGCAACCATTGAGGCATGAATGATAGGGGAGCCAAAGCCGTACTAGCAAATAATAGCGGTAAGTTAGTTACGAAAATGACAGCTATTAATTCAATATGTCCTGGCAAAGAAAAGGCTAAACCTAATGAAAGAGCCGTTACACCTAAAGCCAGTAGAAAGACTATTAAAGCAATGCTAACTAAACCTGCGGCACCGGGAATGCCAGCACCTAAAAACGATGCAGCACCTACAATTACGGCTGCTTGTAACAAAGTTTGACTGACAATAAATATTGCTGAAGCAAATACAATAGAAAAGCGCGATGCTAAAGGAGCAACTAGTAACCGATTCAAAAAGCCAAATTCTCTGTCAAACATTACGGGTAAACCAGCATTCAGCGCTCCAGCGAATGCTGTAAATACTATTATTCCAGCAGTTAAAAATTGACCGTAATTTGTAGTATTGCCGAAAATTCCTTTTGGTGCATTTTGAAACAGCGCGCCAAATAATACTAGCCACATTACCGGTTGAATAATGCTAGCTACTAAAGTCGAAGGGCGACGCTGCAACTGAATAAATAGACGACGAGTCAATGCTAAGGTTTCTTGAACTAACTCGCCAAAAGCACTTTGATTAGCATCGCTATATAGTTGTGGCGATGCAATTTGCTCTAATTTAATATCCGACTTGGAAGAAAAAACAGTACCACTCATGATAATTTGAGATTTTAGATTGTGGATTTTAGATTAAAAATTAGGAGTTAGGAGTTATGAGTTAGGAGTTATGAATTAGGAGTTAGGAGTTATAAAAAGTTTATTTTTTCCTTATCCCCTTGCCCCCTTCTCTCCCTTCTCCGTATGCCCCATGCCCCATGCCCAATTACCAATTACCTATTCGCTATTTCATACTTTGTTTCTTTTCAGCTTTCATATCTCGGGTACCTACGGCAGCTAGTTCGGCATCCATCAAAGTACGTCCTGTTGCTGCTAGATATACGTCATCCAAACTAGGGCGAGATTGAGCAATACCGAAAGTTGGTAAACCGGCATCATTTAAGGCTTGCTGTATGGTAATCAAGGCATCATTTTGCTGACTTACTACCAAATTTAATGAATTACCTTGAGCGCCATTGATAATTACTTCTTGAACAAAAGGCAAGGAAGTTAGTAAACTTTTGGCTTTTTCTGCTTCATCATCTGAAGTAAACTCGCGAATACGCAGGGTGACTCTATCTCCCCCTACTTTATCTTTTAATTGTGATGGTGTTCCTGTAGCAATTACCTCACCGCGATCTATAATTGCAACCCTATCGGCTAAAGCATCAATTTCTTCCAAATAGTGGCTAGTAATTAATACTGTAGTTCCTGCTTCTCGCAACTTCCTTAAAAATTCCCAAACTACAAAACGGCTCTCGATATCAAGCCCCGCAGTCGGTTCGTCCAACACCAATACAGTAGGTGCGTGCAGCAATCCCGCAGCTAAATCTAAACGCTTGCGTAAACCACCAGAATAAGTACCTGTTTTTTTATTCGCGTATTCTTGTAAACCAAGTAAATCTAAAACTGTATTAATCCGCTCTTTCGTCACTTTCGCAGGTATATGATAGAGCGCTGCCTGAAGTTGCAATAACTCTTTTCCAGTCAGCACTTTATCTAAAGCAACCTCTTGAGCAACATAGCCAAGACGTTTTCTTGCTTCTCTAGGGTTGTCAATTACCGAGATTCCAGAGACTTCGATTTTACCCGCATCAGGTGTAGTTAGACTACACAAAGCACGTAAAGTTGTAGTTTTCCCAGCGCCATTAGGACCTAGTAAACCAAAAATCTCTCCTGGCTCTACTTTGAAGGAGATGTTTTTTACGGCTTCAGTTGTGCCGTAGCGCTTCTTTAAATTTTCGACTAAAACGGCAGGAGCCATTGGACGTTAACTCTTAAATATACAAATCTCAACAAATTCTATCTTCATTTTAGAAGTGAAGCGGCAGTTTTGAATTCGGAATTTGGAATAGTTAGGAGTAACAAGTCGTTGAGTAGTTATTCCCTTTGTCTCATCTTACCCCCATCTAATTCATATCGTCATGTCATCTACATAAAGTAGCAACAAATGTATCAAAGCTTTGAATTAAGGTATTTATATCGATTACTTTGCGGGGTAGTAAGTGTAAAAATTAGCTTAAAAATTACGGAGATTCACCCTAATGGATGAACGCCGTCTGCAAGAGTATGTGGCTCTAATTAAAGAGCTTCTGGATTGTCCTAGTGGAGAGGAATTTGTAATCTTAAAAGCCAATGCAAAATTGGTTGATGAAGATTTAATTATGGTGATGGAACAAATAGCCATCAAAGCTGAAGAACAGGGTGCAGTTGAAACAGCTAAGTTTTTGCGAAATTTAGCTGACGATTTAAAGGGTATGTTAACACAGGCAGCTAAGACGTTTAATTCAGAAGACAACGAGCGCCCTTCTGCTTACTTGGAACTGATTGAAACCTTGATGAGTTGCCCTAGTGGAGCCGAAGCTGAAATATTGCGTAAAAATCAAGATTTAATTGATACGCAATTCATTTTGACTTTAGCCCAAGTTGCGGGAATCATGGCAGAAATCGGAGAGCAAAAAGCTTCGGAATTTCTACAAAATATTGCTAAGCCTTTAGCAAAAGGAATCAAAAATTCTTTACCTGCGGCTAAATCTTCCCAGAATTATTTAGATTTCTTAGGTGAAGTATTACGGACTATTTCCAAAACTAACGGAAACGCCAAAGTTGTATATCCTCTACTAGCTGCGAATTTAGATAAATTAAATACGCATTTTGCCCAAGTTATAGAAGATTGGGTGAAGGAAACTGTAGAGAAGGTTCAACCATCAATCACTCATAGTGTCTTAGTCGATATTGTAAATTTTAGTGTATTAATTCAACAGTTCTCCCTTGGTAACAAAGCGGATAACTTAGAAATAGCTATTAAAGGTTATCAGGTTGCATTATCCTATTTTAATCGGGATAAGTACCCCGAAGAATGGGCTGGAACTCAAAATAATCTCGGCAATGCTTTAGTTGAGCGGATTACAGGAGATGAAGCTGATAACTTGGATGAAGGCATTAAGTGTTATGAAGGGGCATTAGAGGTTTACCAGCGCGATATCTTTCCCGAAGATTGGGCTATGACTCAAAATAATTTGGGTACGGCTTATAAAAGTCGTCAAAGAGGAGATAGAGCCGAAAATCTGGAAATAGCAATTCAACACTATTTTGCCGCACTTGAAGTATATCAACGTTCGGTATTTCCGTATCAATGGGCGACAATTCAATATAACTTGGGTAATGTTTATTGCGATCGCGTCGCTGGTGACAAGTCAGAAAATGTTGAAATAGCGATATTGTCGTACAATTGTGCCCTAGAAGTGTATCAACCAGATCTAGTTCCCCAACAATGGGCAATGACTCAATATAATTTGGGTAATGCTTATAAGCAGCGTATTAGAGGCGAGAATAACGAAAACTTGCAAAAAGCTGACAAATGTTATCTAGCTGCAATGGAAGTATACAAGCGATATCGCAATCCTGAAGAATAAGTGACTCTCTTACACACACATTTAAGAAACCCGACTTGTCATTTCTCAAAGTCGGGTTTCTGTTTCTTAGTCGATTTTTTCTTGGTTAATTTTATATTTCATATTTCGTAATATTTTGCTGGATTATAGTTTATTAAACATTAAATTTTGATATTCTTGCTCTGTAGCAATATCCAAAGTGCTCTCAACTCGATCTAAAAATACCAAACCTTCAAAATGGTCGTATTCGTGCTGGAAAATACGAGCAACAAATTCCGTTAGTTCTTGATGAATTAAGTTACCATCTCTATCGGTATATGCAACCTTGATACTTCGATGTCTCGGAACTAACCCCCTAATTCCTGGAATACTCAGGCAACCTTCCCAGCCTTTAACCATTTCATCAGAACAATCAATAATTCGAGGATTAATCATTGCTGTAGGTTCCATTAAAGGAGCATTGGGATACCTGAGATTCGGACGAGAAGCAACAATAAACACTCGATAGCTTTGAGCTACTTGCGGTGCTGCAATACCAACTCCATTAGCATCTACAACTGTTTCCAGTAAATCATCAATCAGCTTTTGAATGCTTTGTTCTTGAATATTATTCACCGGTTCGGCTTTTCGCCGCAAAATCGGATTACCTAACTCAATAATTGAAAGTTTTTTAGACATAGTATCAATTGGACATTGGGTATTGAGAATTCCAAGTTAGGAGTTAATATTAAAACTTATAACTACAATTTGTCTGCTTCTCCTGTTTTAATATTTAACTACGGTTAGCTGCTGGTAAAGGTGCAGGTCTTACTGTTAAGTTTACGCTTCGTCCGTTACGTTCTACCTTTAAACTTAATGGCTGACCAATTTTACTATTTTCAACTATTTTCTGTACGTCTTCATTACGTTTCACGGACTGCTTATTAATACTGACAATAACATCCCCTGCTTTTAATCCGCCTTGAGATGCTGGGGAGCCACGCATAATGCGGATTAGCAAAACTCCTTTATCGGAAGAAATATTCGGATTTCCGATTTCGCTATTTAACTTTTCTTTAACCTCTGGTGTCAGCGTCACCATCTGAATTCCTAAATAGGGATGATCTACCCTACCTTTAGATATTAATTGCTCAGAAATTCTTTTAACTGTATTTACAGGAATGGCAAATCCTAAACCTTGAGCACCTCGAATGATCGCGGTATTCATTCCTATAACTCTTCCCTGGGCACTTAATAAAGGTCCGCCAGAATTACCGGGGTTGATTGCAGCATCGGTTTGAATGTAATCAACTCGCTTATCTGAAGCTCCAATATCGCTGCTAGAACGACCTGTAGCGCTAATAATTCCGGAAGTCACAGTGTAGTTTAAACCTAAAGGATTACCGATGGCAATTACTGCTTCTCCGGGCTGCAATCTTTCTGAGTCTCCTAAAGGAACCGTTGGTAAATTATCAGCATCAATTTTAATCACGGCAACATCTGTTACCGGGTCTTCACCTAATACTTGACCGTTAAATTTACGACCATCTTTCAATTCAACAGTTACTCTATCGGCACCGTCCACTACGTGAGCATTGGTTAATATTTCACCATTAGAACTGATAATGAATCCAGAACCGTTTCCTCGTTGCTGCCTTTCTCTAGGCTCTACTGGGACTCTACTTCCAAAAAATCTCCGAAAAAACGGGTCGTTAAATTGATCTGGAACGCGAGAAGTTACTGTCTTAGATGTATCAATACGAACTACTGCTGGTCCTACTTCTTGGACGACAGAAACCACAAAATTAGGGTCTCTTGAATTTTTAAAGATTGGAGGCGGGGCAATTTTTGCAACATTATCATCTTTTCTTTCAGCCTGAGCCGTTTGCTGCGGTGTTCTACTACCTATAATTTGACTGGGCAAAGAACAACTGCTAATTAAACCAGTGCTAATGGTAACAAAAAAAGCTAAGATAAAATTCTTTGCCCAAAGACTTTTTGTCCAGTTTTTAGTATAAATGTTACTCAAAATTAAGAATAAATCTTCTTTGTTCATGTGATTTTGTTTCTCCGTGTGAGTGCGTGAATGGTAGGATATTGCCTACTGGATGAATTCTGCGTGCGGAATTATAACGTAAAACTTTTTTGGGTTTAGATTGCCGGTAATTTCATATTTTCGGCATAGTTACTTATTTT